>NZ_VFYP01000001.1:1664183-1997020 GCF_006443685.1 Rhizobium glycinendophyticum
GTGAAAACGAAAACTCTGTCGACTGCAGGCTGTTGCGCTCGCGCGTGAAGATGCCACCGAGATTTTCGAGAGAAATCGGCAGGAACTCCACCGGAATGGAGCTCTTTTCCATAATGCTCTGGCAAAATACATGGTAGGCGACGACCTCGTTGCTGTCGAAGCCGATAAAGACGCGGGCCTTGTCCACTGGCAAATTCCTTTGGCTAGTTTGTAGTCTTGGGCGAGGATGGTTTAGTTCAGTTGGCCATGGGAAGAAAGCCTCCGATGCGCCGTTTCAGGGTTGGCTTTGGTCACCCCCCTCCGCCAGACGCAACAACTCCGTCACGAGATAGCCGTTGATCCTCATGCCGGTGAGGTCGCATTCGGCAATCGAGACATCCGCCATGCTGCCGAAGCGAATCGTGCTGCCATTGAAGTCCACATGTGTAAGGCTCGCGGCATGCATCACCACGTTCTCGACCACGGCGGCAGCCATCGAGACGTTCCGGATCGCGATCTGCTCCGCATTGGCGTCCGTGATTAACACCCGCCCGAGATCGACATTGCTGAACACCGCTTCTTTCAGCGAGATGTCGGTGAACCGGGACTCGGAGAGATCCGAATCGTCGAATTCGGAGCCGGGCAGGGCAGCATTGCTGATCCGGATCATGACGGTCCTCCAATAGCGGCACCTCCGACTATCCGGGAATCGTTGATGTCTTGCAAGGGTTGCTGATTCCGGCTCACCTGACCATAATATGGTGAAGCAGGGGCCAATTGCGCACTTGGGGCCAGACTAGGAGGTTGTCTCCAGGATGAGGCTGCCCGGATTGGTAACGTCCGCGCAGCCCTTTGGCCGCTTTGGGGAAAAGCGGAAAAAAGTCTCTTGCCATTCGTGCGCTGCCGTCTTAAAGGGAGCGCCAAGCTTCGAGCGAAACACGTTTCGTCTGAAGACTAGGCTTAGGGGTATAGCTCAGTTGGTAGAGCGGCGGTCTCCAAAACCGCAGGTCGTCGGTTCAAGCCCGGCTGCCCCTGCCATTTCCGCCCGGCGCGCCTGAAGCGCTGACGGGCAAGACGATCTGGCAAAGCCGAAAAGTTGCAGAAGACCTTTTCCCCCTTGTGAAATGGGGAATCGGTCGTTATGTAGGGTTCAAACAGACACGCGGTGCGTGGGGCTGGCCAAGGTCGGCTTTACGCGCCGTAAATGCGTGGGCATTAAATGGCATCCAAGAGTAATCCATTCGCGTTTCTGCAGCAGGTACGCTCCGAGACGTCCAAGGTTACGTGGCCCTCGCGTCGCGAAACCACGATTTCGACGCTCATGGTCTTGGCTATGGTGTTTTTCGCTGCGCTGTTCTTCTTCGGCGCGGACCAGCTCATCAGCTGGCTGCTCAGCCTCGTGCTGAGCGTCGGTAATTAATCGGGCGGAAAAAATCATGGCTGCACGTTGGTACATCGTCCACGCATATTCGAATTTTGAAAAGAAGGTCGCCGAGGACATCGAGCACAAGGCCAAGCAGAAGGGTCTCGATCACCTCTTCGAAAAGATCCTGGTGCCGACCGAGAAGGTTGTTGAGGTCCGGCGCGGCCGCAAGGTCGATAGCGAACGCAAGTTCTTCCCCGGCTACGTCATGGTTCGCGCGAACCTGACCGACGAGGCCTATCACCTGATCAAGAATACCCCGAAGGTCACGGGCTTCCTCGGTTCCGACAACAAGCCGGTCCCGATCCCCGATTTCGAGGCTGAGCGCATCCTGGGCCAGGTCCAGGAAGGTGTCGAGCGTCCGAAGTCGACCGTGTCCTACGAAATCGGCGAACAGGTTCGCGTCTCCGACGGTCCGTTTGCTTCGTTCAACGGCGTTGTCCAGGATGTGGACGAAGAGCGCTCGCGCCTCAAGGTCGAGGTCTCGATCTTTGGCCGCGCGACGCCGGTCGAACTCGAATACAGTCAGGTCGAGAAGGTCTGATTGCAGAAAGGGAAGGCGACTTCCCGATCCGCGTGGGAGGATGGCGGCCTTTAGCCGGGCCCGTCAGACGCACCACGCAACCGCAGCCGCCAGCCGAGGCTGGCATAATGGACCGGGCAACCGGTCTGAAGTGAAAGGCAGAGAGTAATGGCTAAGAAAGTTGCAGGCCAGCTCAAGCTCCAGGTCAAGGCAGGATCGGCTAACCCGTCCCCGCCGATCGGCCCGGCCCTTGGTCAGCGTGGCATTAACATCATGGAATTCTGCAAGGCGTTCAATGCCGCCACGCAGGAAATGGAAAAGGGTATGCCGATCCCGGTCGTCATCACCTACTACCAGGACAAGTCCTTCACCTTCGCAATGAAGCAGCCGCCGATGACTTATTGGCTGAAGAAGGAAGCTAAGATCACCTCCGGCTCGAAGACTCCGGGCAAGGGTGCGAAGATCGGCACGATCACCAAGGCACAGGTCCGCGCAATTGCCGAAGGCAAGATGAAGGATCTGAACGCCGCCGACATCGAAGGCGCAATGCTGATGGTTGAGGGCTCTGCCCGCTCCATGGGCCTGGAAGTGGTAGGTTGATCATGGCCAAGGTAGCAAAGCGTATTCAGAAGATCCGCGAAGGCGTTGACCCGACGAAGCTCGTCGCTCTGTCGGACGCCATCTCGATGGTCAAGGAACGTGCCGTCGCCAAGTTCGACGAAACGATCGAAATCGCCATGAACCTCGGCGTCGACCCGCGTCACGCAGACCAGATGGTCCGCGGCGTGGTCAACCTGCCGAACGGTACGGGCCGTGACGTTCGTGTCGCCGTCTTCGCTCGTGGCGCCAAGGCCGACGAAGCCAAGGCGGCCGGTGCAGACATCGTCGGCGCCGAAGACCTGCTCGAAATCGTCCAGAGCGGCAAGATCGACTTCGATCGTTGCATCGCCACTCCGGACATGATGCCGCTCGTCGGGCGTCTCGGTAAGGTTCTCGGCCCGCGTGGCATGATGCCGAACCCGAAGGTTGGTACGGTTACCATGGACGTTACGGGCGCCGTCAAGGCTTCCAAGGGCGGTGCCGTCGAGTTCCGTGTCGAGAAGGCTGGTATCATCCATGCCGGTATCGGCAAGGCCTCCTTCGACGCCAAGGCGCTCGAAGAAAACATCAAGGCTTTCGCTGACGCCGTCGTCAAGGCAAAGCCGGCTGGTGCGAAGGGCAACTACGTCAAGCGCGTAGCGATTTCCTCGACCATGGGTCCGGGCGTCAAGATCGACCCGGCCACGGTTACGGCCTGATAGAATTTGGCCGGAGCCCTCGCTCCGGCCCACCAAGTTTCCGGCCTTTCGGGGCCGGGAATGCCTGGTGTCAAAACCAGGCACTCCTGTCCGAGATTGTGGGCGGCCTTCGGGCCTTAATATCTGCCTGCATGAGACGGGTGAGATCCGGTATTTAAACGTCTGATGACGTCTTGAAGTTCGGTTCGAGCCTTATTCGCCTTTTGGCTGGAAATACTTCCGACCGGAGGGGACAGGATCCTCAAGCGTCGCTTGGGATCTCGAAATGGATCCCCTGAGGCAAAGGCAAACCCGGTGGGGCCTGCAGGATTGCGGTCCCATCAACTGGAGACAGACAGTGGAAAGAGCGGAAAAACGCGAATTCGTCACAGAACTGAACGAAGTCTTCAAGGCTTCCGGTTCGGTTGTTGTGGCCCACTATGCTGGTGTCACGGTTGCGCAGATGAACGACTTCCGTTCGAAGATGCGCGCTGCTGGCGGCACCGTCAAAGTCGCGAAGAACCGCCTGGCCAAGATCGCTCTTCAGGGCACGGAGTCGGAAGGGATGTCTAACCTGTTCAAGGGTCAGACACTCATTGCCTACAGCAATGACCCGATCACCGCTCCGAAAGTCGTCATGGATTTCGCCAAGACCAACGACAAGATCGTTGTTCTCGGTGGCGCCATGGGAACAACCACGCTCACCGCCGATGCAGTCAAGTCGCTTGCGACCCTGCCGTCGCTGGACGAGCTGCGTGCGAAGCTGCTGGGCATGATCCAGACTCCGGCTACCCGCATCGCAGGCGTGGTTCAGGCACCGGCAGCTCAACTTGCTCGCGTGTTTGCGGCCTATGCCAAGAAGGACGAAGCCGCGTAAGGCGGTTTTTCGCTGTTCATACCCTAACCCGTTCGCTTCGAACCGAACATCTATTAAGGAACTAGTAAAATGGCTGATCTCGCAAAGATCGTTGAAGACCTCTCCTCGCTGACCGTTCTGGAAGCTGCTGAGCTTTCCAAGCTGCTCGAAGAAAAGTGGGGCGTTTCGGCTGCTGCTCCGGTAGCCGTTGCTGCTGCTGGTGGCGCTGCTGGTGCCGCTGCTCCGGCTGAAGAAGAAAAGACCGAGTTCGACGTCATCCTCACGGATGCCGGCGCCAACAAGATCAACGTCATCAAGGAAGTTCGTGGCATCACCGGCCTCGGCCTCAAGGAAGCCAAGGACCTCGTCGAAGGCGCTCCGAAGGCTGTCAAGGAAGGCGTTTCCAAGGCTGAAGCCGCTGACCTCAAGAAGAAGCTTGAAGACGCCGGCGCTAAGGTCGACGTTAAGTAATATCGGAATACGGCGGGAGAGGGATCCCTCTCTCGCCGGTTTCCTCCGAACATATTACCCAGGAACCGTCTGAAAACGGTTCCTGGGTAATGGGTTCTCAAGAGGATGGTCTTGACCCGAATGCCCGGCAAACCGGCCGGCCGTTCGGATCTCGAGACGAGATTGAGCGATCCATTTTTTGACGGAGCCGCCTGGCCAGCGGTCACCGTCTGTTGCAGGCCCGGGTGCAAACTGACAAGGAGCGACGATGGCTCAGACCCTTACCTTTAACGGTCGCAGGCGCGTACGCAAGTTTTTCGGAAAAATTCCAGAAGTCGCAGAAATGCCGAACCTCATCGAGGTTCAGAAGGCATCTTATGACCAGTTCCTCATGGTTGACGAGCCGAAGGGCGGCCGTCCCGACGAGGGGTTGAATGCCGTTTTCAAGTCCGTCTTCCCGATCACCGATTTTTCCGGTGCGTCGATGCTCGAATTCGTCTCCTATGAATTCGAGCCGCCGAAGTTCGATGTTGACGAATGCCGCCAGCGCGACCTGACCTATGCTGCACCGCTCAAGGTCACGCTGCGCCTGATCGTGTTCGATATCGACGAGGATACGGGCGCAAAGTCCATCAAGGACATCAAGGAACAGTCTGTCTACATGGGCGACATGCCGCTCATGACGAACAACGGTACCTTTATCGTCAACGGCACCGAGCGCGTCATCGTCTCGCAGATGCACCGTTCGCCGGGCGTATTCTTCGACCACGACAAGGGCAAGTCCCACTCCTCCGGCAAGCTGCTGTTTGCTGCCCGCGTCATCCCCTATCGCGGCTCCTGGCTCGACATCGAATTCGACGCCAAGGACATCGTGCACGCCCGTATCGACCGCCGCCGCAAGATCCCCGTGACCTCGCTGCTGATGGCGCTCGGTATGGACGGCGAAGAAATCCTGTCGACCTTCTACTCGAAGTCGGTCTACCAGCGCGACGGCAAGGGCTGGCGTTATCCCTTCAACGCGGAAACGTTGAAGGGTGCCAAGACCATCTCCGACATGATCGACGCCGACACCGGCGAAGTGGTTGTTGAAGGTGGCAAGAAGCTGACCCCACGTCTGCTGCGTCAGCTCACCGACAAGGGCCTGAAGTTCCTCAAGGCTTCCGACGAAGACATGTTCGGCAACTACCTCGCCGAAGACCTGGTCAACATGTCGACCGGTGAAATCTACATGGAAGCCGGTGCGGAAATCGACGAGAAGTCGCTGCCGCAGATCTTGGAATCCGGTTTCGACGAAATCCCGGTTCTCGGCATCGACCACATCAATGTCGGCGCCTACATCCGTAACACGCTCGCCGCCGACAAGAACGAGAACCGTCAGGACGCTCTGTTCGATATCTACCGCGTCATGCGTCCGGGTGAGCCGCCGACCATGGATTCGGCTGAAGCCATGTTCCAGTCGCTGTTCTTCGACGCCGAACGCTACGACCTGTCGGCCGTCGGTCGCGTCAAGATGAACATGCGTCTCGACCTCGACTGCCCGGATACCGTCCGCGTTCTGCGCAAGGACGACATCCTGGCCGTGGTCAAGATGCTGGTCGAACTGCGCGACGGCAAGGGCGAGATCGACGACATCGACAACCTCGGCAACCGTCGCGTTCGCTCGGTCGGTGAATTGATGGAGAACCAGTACCGACTGGGTCTCTTGCGCATGGAGCGCGCGATCAAGGAACGCATGTCGTCGATCGAGATCGACACGGTCATGCCGCAGGACCTGATCAACGCCAAGCCGGCTGCTGCCGCCGTCCGCGAATTCTTCGGCTCCTCGCAGCTGTCGCAGTTCATGGACCAGGTGAACCCGCTTTCGGAAATCACCCACAAGCGCCGTCTTTCGGCTCTTGGACCGGGTGGTCTGACCCGCGAGCGCGCAGGCTTCGAAGTCCGCGACGTTCACCCGACCCACTACGGCCGCATCTGCCCGATTGAGACGCCGGAAGGCCCGAACATCGGTCTGATCAACTCGCTCGCAACCTTCGCCCGCGTCAACAAGTACGGCTTCATCGAAAGCCCGTACCGCAAGATCGTCGACGGCAAGGTGACGAAGGACGTCGTCTATCTCTCGGCCATGGAAGAAGCCAAGTACTACGTGGCTCAGGCCAATTCGGAGCTGACGTCCGAAGGCGCCTTCGTTGAAGAGTTCGTCGTCTGCCGTCATGCCGGTGAAGTCATGCTGTCCCCGCGCGACACCATCAACCTGATGGACGTCTCGCCGAAGCAGCTGGTTTCGGTCGCGGCCGCTCTCATCCCGTTCCTGGAAAACGACGACGCCAACCGCGCTCTCATGGGCTCGAACATGCAGCGTCAGGCCGTGCCGCTTCTGCGTGCCGAAGCCCCGTTCGTCGGAACCGGCATGGAGCCGATCGTCGCGCGTGACTCAGGTGCTGCCATCGGCGCCCGTCGCGGTGGCGTGGTCGATCAGGTCGATGCGACCCGTATCGTTATCCGGGCGACCGAAGACCTCGATGCAGGCAAGTCCGGCGTCGACATCTACCGTCTGCAGAAGTTCCAGCGTTCGAACCAGAACACTTGCGTCAACCAGCGCCCGCTGGTCGCCGTCGGCGACATCCTGAACAAGGGTGACATCATCGCGGACGGTCCGTCGACCGACCTCGGCGATCTGGCTCTCGGCCGCAACGCGCTCGTCGCGTTCATGCCGTGGAACGGCTACAACTACGAAGACTCGATCCTGATGTCGGAGCGCATCGTCGCCGAAGACGTCTTCACCTCGATCCATATCGAGGAGTTCGAAGTCATGGCTCGCGACACCAAGCTTGGTCCGGAAGAAATCACGCGTGACATTCCGAACGTTTCGGAAGAAGCGCTGAAGAACCTCGACGAAGCCGGTATCGTCTATATCGGTGCCGAAGTGGCTCCGGGCGACATCCTGGTCGGCAAGATCACCCCGAAGGGCGAAAGCCCGATGACGCCGGAAGAAAAGCTTCTGCGCGCCATCTTCGGTGAAAAGGCCTCCGACGTTCGCGACACGTCCATGCGTATGCCTCCGGGCACGTTCGGTACCGTCGTCGAAGTTCGCGTCTTCAACCGCCATGGCGTTGAGAAGGACGAGCGCGCGATGGCGATCGAGCGCGAGGAAATCGAACGCCTCGCCAAGGACCGCGACGACGAACAGGCGATCCTCGACCGTAACGTCTACGGCCGTCTGATCGACATGCTGCGCGGCCAGATCTCGATTGCCGGCCCGAAGGGCTTCAAGAAGGGCGTCGAACTCACCAACGCCGTCGTCTCCGAATATCCCCGCTCGCAGTGGTGGATGTTCGCGGTCGAAGACGAAAAGGTGCAGGGCGAACTCGAAGCGCTCCGCGGCCAGTACGACGAATCCAAGTCGCGCCTCGAACAGCGCTTCATGGACAAGGTCGAGAAGGTCCAGCGCGGCGATGAAATGCCCCCGGGCGTCATGAAGATGGTCAAGGTCTTCGTCGCTGTGAAGCGCAAGATCCAGCCGGGCGACAAGATGGCCGGCCGTCACGGCAACAAGGGTGTCGTCTCGCGCATCGTACCGGTCGAGGATATGCCGTTCCTCGAAGACGGCACGCATGTCGACATCGTGTTGAACCCGCTCGGCGTTCCCTCGCGCATGAACGTTGGTCAGATCCTCGAAACCCATCTTGCCTGGGCATGCGCCGGCATGGGCAAGAAGATCGGCCAGATGCTCGAGGATTATCGCAAGCACCTCGACATCAGCGAGCTGCGTACCGAGTTGACCGAGATCTATGCGTCCGAAGCCCATGACGAGGTCAAGAACTTCGACGATCAGTCGCTGGTTCGTCTCGCCGAAGAAGCCAAGCGCGGCGTATCGATCGCCACGCCGGTCTTCGACGGTGCGCATGAGAGCGACGTATCGGCGATGCTGACGAAGGCGGGTCTCAACCCGTCGGGTCAGTCGACCCTGTATGACGGCCGCACCGGTGAAGCCTTCGACCGTCAGGTCACCGTCGGCTACATGTACATGATCAAGCTGAACCACCTTGTCGACGACAAGATCCACGCTCGCTCGATCGGTCCGTACTCGCTCGTCACCCAGCAGCCGCTCGGTGGTAAGGCGCAGTTCGGTGGTCAGCGCTTCGGGGAAATGGAAGTCTGGGCTCTGGAAGCCTACGGCGCCGCCTACACCCTGCAGGAAATGCTGACGGTGAAGTCGGACGACGTGGCCGGTCGTACCAAGGTCTACGAAGCGATCGTCCGTGGCGACGACACCTTCGAGGCGGGTATTCCGGAAAGCTTCAACGTTCTCGTCAAGGAAATGCGCTCGCTCGGCCTCTCGGTTGAGCTGGAGAATTCCAAGCTCGATGACGTTGGCTCGACGCCGCTGCCCGACGCAGCCGAATAACGGTTTGACAAAGGCGTGCGTGGTTCGCCACGCACGCCACCCCCTGACTGCCCGGCGGCCAAAATCGGGCGGGTGAGGGGAGTTTCGCCGCATTTCGCGGTTATTGTCATTTCAAGGGTCTGAGGCGGCATCCCGGGACTTCGCCGCCATCCAGACCCAATCGAGGGCTTTAAGCCCCATAAGGAGACAGGCATGAACCAAGAGGTCATGAACCTTTTCAATCCGTCGGTGCCGGCTCAGCACTTCGACAGCATCCGGATCTCGATCGCGAGCCCGGAAAAGATCCTGTCGTGGTCCTATGGCGAGATCAAGAAGCCGGAGACCATCAACTATCGCACGTTCAAGCCGGAACGCGATGGTCTCTTCTGCGCGCGCATCTTCGGGCCGATCAAGGACTACGAGTGCCTTTGCGGCAAGTACAAGCGCATGAAGTACAAGGGCATCATCTGCGAAAAGTGCGGCGTTGAAGTCACACTGTCGCGCGTTCGCCGTGAGCGCATGGGCCATATCGAGCTCGCCGCTCCCGTTGCCCATATCTGGTTCCTGAAGTCGCTTCCGTCGCGCATTTCCACGCTGTTGGACATGACGCTGAAGGATGTCGAGCGCGTTCTCTACTTCGAGAACTACATCGTGACCGAGCCGGGCCTGACCTCGCTCAAGGAAAACCAGCTTCTTTCCGAAGAAGAATACATGATCGCCGTCGACGAGTTCGGCGAGGACCAGTTCACCGCCATGATCGGCGCTGAAGCCATCTACGAGATGCTGGCCTCGATGAACCTCGAGAAGATCGCTGGCGACCTGCGCACCGAGTTGGCTGAAACCACCTCGGACCTGAAGCAGAAGAAGCTGATGAAGCGCCTGAAGATCGTCGAGAACTTCATGGAGAGCGGCAACCGTCCGGAATGGATGATCATGAAGGTCGTCCCGGTCATCCCGCCGGACCTGCGCCCGCTGGTTCCGCTCGATGGCGGCCGCTTCGCGACGTCTGACCTGAACGATCTCTATCGCCGCGTCATCAACCGTAACAACCGTCTGAAGCGCCTGATCGAACTGCGCGCTCCGGGCATCATCATCCGCAACGAAAAGCGCATGCTGCAGGAATCTGTAGACGCGCTCTTCGACAACGGCCGCCGTGGCCGCGTCATCACCGGCGCCAACAAGCGTCCGCTGAAGTCGCTGTCCGACATGCTCAAGGGCAAGCAGGGCCGCTTCCGCCAGAACCTGCTCGGTAAGCGCGTCGACTATTCGGGCCGTTCGGTCATCGTGACCGGTCCGGAACTGAAGCTGCACCAGTGCGGCCTGCCGAAGAAGATGGCGCTCGAACTGTTCAAGCCGTTCATCTATGCCCGCCTCGACGCCAAGGGTTACTCCTCGACCGTCAAGCAGGCCAAGAAGCTGGTCGAAAAGGAAAAGCCTGAGGTCTGGGATATCCTCGACGAGGTCATCCGCGAGCATCCGGTTCTCTTGAACCGCGCACCGACGCTGCACCGCCTGGGCATCCAGGCCTTCGAACCCACGCTGGTCGAAGGCAAGGCCATCCAGCTGCACCCGCTCGTCTGCACGGCCTTCAACGCCGACTTCGACGGCGACCAGATGGCCGTTCACGTGCCGCTGTCGCTCGAAGCCCAGCTCGAAGCTCGCGTCCTGATGATGTCGACGAACAACATCCTGCACCCGGCCAACGGTGCACCGATCATCGTTCCGTCGCAGGACATGGTTCTCGGCCTCTACTACCTGTCGATCATGAACCAGAACGAGCCGGGCGAAGGCATGGTCTTCTCGGACATGGGCGAACTGCACCATGCCCTGGAAAACAAGGTCGTCACCCTGCACGCCAAGATCCGTGGCCGCTTCAAGACCGTCGACGCCGAAGGCAAGCCGGTTTCGAAGATCTATGAGACCACGCCTGGCCGCATGATCATCGGCGAATTGCTGCCGAAGAACGTCAACGTGCCGTTCGACATCTGCAACCAGGAAATGACCAAGAAGAACATCTCCAAGATGATCGACACGGTCTACCGTCACTGCGGTCAGAAGGACACGGTCATCTTCTGCGACCGGATCATGCAGCTCGGCTTCACCCATGCGTGCAAGGCCGGCATCTCGTTCGGCAAGGACGACATGATCATCCCGGAAACCAAGGCGAAGATCGTTGGCGACACCGAAACCCTGGTCAAGGAATACGAGCAGCAGTATAATGACGGCCTGATCACCCAGGGCGAAAAGTACAACAAGGTCGTCGACGCCTGGGGCAAGGCCACTGAAAAGGTCGCCGAAGACATGATGGCCCGCATTAAGGCCGTTGAGTTCGACAAGGAGACCGGTCGTCAGAAGCCGATGAACGCCATCTACATGATGTCGCACTCGGGTGCTCGTGGTTCACCGAACCAGATGCGTCAGCTGGGTGGTATGCGTGGCCTCATGGCCAAGCCGTCGGGTGAAATCATCGAGACGCCGATCATCTCGAACTTCAAGGAAGGCCTGACCGTTAACGAGTACTTCAACTCGACCCACGGTGCCCGTAAGGGTCTCGCAGACACCGCCTTGAAGACCGCGAACTCGGGTTACCTGACCCGTCGTCTCGTCGACGTCGCGCAGGATTGCATCGTCAACATGGTCGATTGCGGCACCGACAAGGGCCTCACCATGACCGCCATCGTCGATGCCGGTCAGGTCGTTGCTTCCATCGGCGCCCGCGTCCTCGGTCGTACGGCACTGGACGACATCGATCATCCGGTCACCGGCGAGCGCATCGTCAATGCCGGCAACATGATCCTCGAGGCTGATGTCATCGAGATCGAAAAGGCCGGCATCCAGTCGATCCGCATCCGTTCGGCACTGACCTGCGAAGTCCAGACGGGCGTCTGCTCGGTCTGCTACGGCCGCGACTTGGCCCGTGGTACGCCTGTCAACATGGGCGAAGCCGTCGGCGTCATTGCTGCTCAGTCGATCGGTGAGCCGGGCACCCAGCTCACCATGCGTACCTTCCACTTGGGCGGTACCGCGACCGTGGTCGACCAGTCGTTCCTGGAAGCCTCGTACGAAGGTACGGTGCAGATCAAGAACCGCAACATGCTGCGCAATTCCGAAGGCACGCTGATTGCCATGGGCCGCAGCATGGCCGTCACCATTCTCGATGAGCGTGGTGTCGAGCGGTCCTCGCAGCGCGTGGCCTATGGTTCGAAGGTCTTCGTTGATGACGGTGACAAGGTGAAGCGCGGCCAGCGTCTGGCCGAGTGGGATCCGTACACCCGTCCGATCATGACGGAAGTCGAGGGTATCGTGCATTTCGAGGACGTCGTCGACGGTCTCTCCGTGCTCGAAGCCACCGACGAGTCGACCGGCATCACCAAGCGTCAGGTCATCGACTGGCGTTCGACCCCGCGCGGTTCGGACCTCAAGCCGGCGATCGTCATCAAGGACGCCAGTGGCAACGTGCTCAAGGTGGCCCGTGGTGGCGAGGCCCGCTTCCACCTGTCCGTCGACGCGATCCTGTCGGTCGAGCCGGGTCAGAAGGTCTCCCAGGGCGACGTTCTTGCTCGTTCGCCGCTGGAAAGCGCCAAGACGAAGGACATCACCGGTGGTCTGCCGCGCGTTGCCGAACTGTTCGAAGCCCGTCGTCCGAAGGACCACGCCATCATCGCTGAGATCGATGGTACGATCCGCCTCGGCCGCGACTACAAGAACAAGCGTCGCGTCATCATCGAGCCGGCCGAAGACGGTGTCGAGCCTGTCGAATACCTGATCCCGAAGGGCAAGCCCTTCCACCTTCAGGAAGGCGACTATATCGAAAAGGGTGACTATATCCTCGACGGTAACCCGGCTCCCCACGACATCCTGGCGATCAAGGGCGTCGAGGCACTCGCCTCGTACCTGGTCAACGAAATCCAGGAAGTCTACCGACTGCAGGGCGTTGTGATCAACGACAAGCACATCGAAGTGATCGTTCGCCAGATGCTGCAGAAG
This sequence comes from Rhizobium glycinendophyticum, assembly GCF_006443685.1. Lineage (NCBI taxonomy): Bacteria > Pseudomonadati > Pseudomonadota > Alphaproteobacteria > Hyphomicrobiales > Rhizobiaceae > Peteryoungia > Peteryoungia glycinendophytica. The sequence goes on from NZ_VFYP01000001.1 coordinate 1,677,063, forward strand.
GTTGAGATCACCGATGCAGGCGACAGCCAGTACATCGTGGGCGACAATGTCGACCGCATAGAACTGGACGACAACAACGAGCGCCTGATCGAGGAAGGCAAGAAGCCGGCATACGGCGAGCCCGTCCTCCTCGGCATCACCAAGGCCTCGCTGCAGACGCCGTCGTTCATCTCGGCTGCATCCTTCCAGGAAACCACCAAGGTTCTCACGGAAGCTGCGATCGCCGGCAAGACCGACACGCTGCAGGGTCTCAAGGAAAACGTCATCGTCGGCCGCCTCATCCCGGCTGGTACCGGCGGCACCATGACGCAGATCCGCCGCATCGCGACTTCGCGCGACGACCTCATCCTCGAGGAACGCAAGAAGGGTTCGGGCGCCGACGTGGCAACCCCGATGCTGCAGAATCTGGCAGGCGAAAGCGCTCCGGCTGCCGAGTAATCGAAAGCCTGATTGTCGTGACTGAACAAAGACCGCCCGGAGACATCCGGGCGGTCTTTTCCATTCCGCCAAGGCGGCGAGGGGGCGGAGATCGCAAGGGTGGAGGCTGTGCTGCCCGTCGGTTGGACCTGAAGCGGCAAAAGAAAAGGCCGATCGGACGACCGGCCTTCAGCTTTTGCGGCGTGCTGGTATCGTCTTACGCGAAACGGATGATCGCCACTTCGCCTTCCAGCGCGCCCTGATAGGCCGATGCATGCGGCTCTTCGTCCGGTGCGCCATTAATCATGCCGATTTGGTCGAGGTCGGCCTCCAGGAAGCCCTCTTCGGAGAGAGCGTTCAAGGTCAGGCGCACGGCGGTGTCGTCATCCGGGGCAGTCAGGATGACATGCAGATCGATAGGCTCGCCGCCTTCGTTCTCGTAGGCCTTGGCGATCACGATGAAGACCATCGGCTCGTCGCGGGTATTGTCGTTGTCAGGGCTGGTGATCATGGCGTCCGGTCTTCTTGCTGGAGGAAACGATTCTCTGGTTCCGGCCGATTCGACCAGACGGGCAGGGCGGTTGACCCTTCATCTCTCCTTATCTAGAAGTTTCCCTCGGCAAGCCAAGCCAAATCAGGACCGATGTCGCATTTTCCCGCGTCAAATGGCCCGGCAGCCTCTCCCCCGGGGGCTGGAATTCATTAATTCTCGTTTGAGACTTGACGCAAAGAGGGGAAAACAGTAGTACCCCGGCCATCGGAGCCTATGTGAGACCGGGTTTTTCGGGACGCCATGTCCCGAAGTTCGTCTCAAACAAGTCTCCAAACGCACGTTGACGACACGAATGCTGCACGCACGACGCGTCTTTCGGGATGCGTCCTCTGTCTTTTGTGGTCCATCCGCGAAAAACGGGTCGGGCCACATTTTGCGCATGAAGAAAACTGTGCGGCCGCCGCCGGAAACGGCAAACCAAAGGGCCTGAGAGGGCTTGAGACTAGATTTTGCAAGGGATGGGTATATGCCTACCGTAAACCAGCTGATCCGCAAGCCACGTCAGGCACAGGTAAAGCGCAATAAGGTTCCTGCTCTGCAGGAAAATCCGCAGAAGCGCGGCGTTTGCACCCGCGTCTACACCACGACCCCGAAGAAGCCGAACTCGGCTCTGCGTAAGGTTGCCAAGATCCGTCTGACCAATGGCTTCGAAGTCATCGGCTACATTCCGGGCGAAGGCCACAACCTGCAGGAACACTCCGTCGTCATGATCCGTGGCGGCCGCGTAAAGGACTTGCCGGGCGTGCGTTACCACATCATCCGCGGCGTTCTCGATACCCAGGGTGTCAAGAACCGCAAGCAGCGCCGCTCCAAGTACGGTGCGAAGCGTCCGAAGTAATTCGGCCATTACCAGATATCCGGCGCTGCGCGAGGTTCTCCGCGTGATAAAGCGTCCCTAACCGTTGAGAGACAAAGTATGTCCCGTCGCCATAGTGCAGAAAAGCGCGAAATCAATCCGGACCCGAAGTTCGGCGATCTCGTCGTCACCAAGTTCATGAACGCCATCATGCTTCACGGCAAGAAGTCCGTCGCTGAAAGCATCGTCTACGGCGCGTTCGATGTGGTCCAGGCCAAGGCCAAGGCTGAGCCGATCGCGATCTTCCATCAGGCGCTCGACAACGTCGCGCCGCATGTCGAAGTCCGTTCGCGTCGCGTTGGTGGTGCAACCTACCAGGTCCCGGTCGACGTTCGTCCGGAGCGCCGCCAGGCCCTCGCCATCCGTTGGCTGATCACTGCTGCGCGCAAGCGCAACGAAACCACTATGGTTGACCGTCTGTCTGGCGAGCTGCTCGATGCCGCCAACAACCGCGGTAGCGCCGTCAAGAAGCGCGAAGACACCCACAAGATGGCCGACGCAAACCGCGCCTTCTCGCATTACCGCTGGTAATCCACCGATCGAATATTGAAAGGCAGTCCGTTATGGCTCGCGAATATAAAATCGAAGACTACCGCAACTTCGGTATCATGGCGCACATCGACGCCGGCAAGACCACGACCACCGAACGCATCCTCTACTACACCGGTAAGTCTCATAAGATCGGCGAAGTCCATGACGGCGCTGCCACCATGGACTGGATGGAGCAGGAGCAGGAACGCGGCATCACCATCACCTCTGCTGCGACCACGACCTTCTGGAAGGGTCGTGACGGCAAGATGCGCCGCTTCAACATCATCGACACCCCCGGCCACGTCGACTTCACCATCGAAGTCGAGCGTTCGCTGCGTGTTCTCGACGGTGCTGTTGCCCTTCTCGACGCCAACGCCGGTGTTGAGCCGCAGACCGAAACCGTATGGCGTCAGGCTGAAAAGTACCACGTCCCGCGGATGATCTTCTGCAACAAGATGGACAAGACCGGTGCTGACTTCTACCGCTCGGTAGAAATGATCAAGACCCGCCTCGGCGCCACCGCCGTCGTCATGCAGCTGCCGATCGGCGCTGAAAGCGAGTTCAAGGGCGTCGTCGACCTGATCGAGATGAACGCGCTGATCTGGCGCGATGAGTCCCTCGGCGCTGCCTGGGACGTTGTTGAGATCCCGGAAGACCTGAAGGAAAAGGCCGAAGAATATCGCGAAAAGCTGATCGAGACGGTTGTCGAGATCGACGAAGAAGCGATGGAAGCCTACCTGAACGGCGACATGCCGGACAACGACAAGATCCGCGAACTCGTTCGTCGCGGCACGATCGACGTCAAGTTCCACCCGATGTTCTGCGGCACCGCGTTCAAGAACAAGGGCGTTCAGCCGCTGCTCGACGCCGTTGTCGATTACCTGCCGTCTCCGCTGGACATCCCGGCGATCAAGGGCATCGACTTCAAGACCGAAGCCGAAATCGAGCGTCACGCTGATGATTCCGAGCCGCTCGCGATGCTCGCGTTCAAGATCATGAACGACCCCTTCGTCGGTTCGCTCACCTTCGCACGTATCTATTCGGGCAAGCTCGAAAAGGGCGTCTCGGTTCTGAACACGGTCAAGGACAAGCGCGAGCGCGTCGGCCGCATGCTGCAGATGCACTCGAACAGCCGTGAAGACATCGAAGAAGCCTTTGCCGGCGACATCGTTGCTCTGGCTGGCCTCAAGGAAACTACGACGGGTGACACGCTCTGCGATCCCCTGAAGCCGGTTATCCTCGAGCGCATGGAATTCCCCGAGCCGGTCATCCAGATCGCGATCGAGCCGAAGTCCAAGGGCGACCAGGAAAAGATGGGCCTCGCGCTCAACCGTCTGGCTGCCGAAGACCCGTCCTTCCGCGTCAAGACCGACCAGGAATCCGGCCAGACCATCATCGCTGGTATGGGCGAACTTCACCTCGACATTCTCGTCGACCGTATGCGTCGCGAGTTCAAGGTTGAAGCCACCGTCGGTGCGCCGCAGGTTGCTTACCGCGAAACCATCACGCGTCAGCACGAAGAAGACTACACGCACAAGAAGCAGTCCGGTGGTACCGGTCAGTTCGCGCGCGTCAAGCTCATCTTCGAACCGAATCCGGAAGGCGACGACTTCAAGTTCGAGTCCAAGATCGTCGGCGGTGCTGTTCCGAAGGAATACATCCCGGGCGTTCAGAAGGGTATCGAAAGCGTTCTGTCCTCTGGTCCGCTCGCTGGCTTCCCGATGCTGGGCGTCAAGGCGACCCTCGTCGACGGCGCCTTCCACGATGTCGACTCGTCGGTTCTCGCCTTCGAAATCGCCTCGCGTGCCTGCTTCCGTGAAGCAGCCAAGAAGGCCGGCGCTCAGCTGCTCGAGCCGATGATGAAGGTCGAAGTCGTAACGCCGGAAGACTATGTCGGCGACGTGATCGGTGACCTGAACTCGCGTCGTGGTCAGATTCAGGGCCAGGAACAGCGCGGCATTGCGATCGTGATCAACGCTCACGTTCCGCTCGCCAACATGTTCAAGTACGTCGACAACCTGCGCTCGATGTCGCAGGGCCGTGCACAGTACTCGATGACCTTCGATCACTACGCACCGGTCCCGTCGAACGTTGCTGCTGAAATCCAGGCAAAGTATTCCGGTCAGAAGTGACCGGGATACCCCGCCCGTCCAATTGAAGATTGAGTTTCCCCGCACGGGGACCAGAAAATGGAGAGCCGAAAATGGCAAAGAGTAAGTTTGAGCGCACAAAGCCGCACGTCAACATTGGGACGATCGGCCACGTCGACCACGGCAAGACGTCTCTGACGGCAGCGATCACCAAGTATTTCGGTGAATTCAAGGCCTATGACCAGATCGACGCTGCTCCGGAAGAAAAGGCCCGCGGCATCACCATCTCGACGGCGCACGTCGAGTATGAGACGGCCAACCGTCACTACGCCCACGTCGACTGCCCCGGCCACGCCGACTACGTCAAGAACATGATCACCGGTGCTGCGCAGATGGACGGCGCGATCCTGGTTTGCTCGGCAGCCGACGGCCCGATGCCGCAGACCCGCGAGCACATCCTGCTCGCCCGTCAGGTTGGCGTTCCGGCGATCGTTGTCTTCCTCAACAAGGTTGACCAGGTTGACGACGCAGAACTTCTGGAACTCGTCGAACTGGAAGTTCGCGAACTCCTGTCGTCCTACGACTTCCCCGGCGACGACATCCCGTTCGTCAAGGGTTCGGCACTGGCTGCTCTGAACGACAGCGACAAGAAGATCGGCGAAGACGCCGTTCGCGAGCTGATGGCTCAGGTCGACGCCTACATCCCGACGCCTGAGCGTCCGGTTGACCAGCCCTTCCTGATGCCGATCGAAGACGTGTTCTCGATCTCGGGTCGTGGTACGGTTGTCACGGGCCGCGTTGAGCGTGGTATCGTCAAGGTTGGCGAAGAAGTCGAATTCGTCGGCATCCGCGACACCAAGAAGACGACCGTCACCGGCGTTGAAATGTTCCGCAAGCTGCTCGATCAGGGCCAGGCCGGCGACAACATCGGTGCGCTCGTTCGTGGTATCCAGCGCGACGACGTCGAGCGTGGCCAGGTTCTCTGCAAGCCGGGTTCGGTCAAGCCGCACAAGAAGTTCATGGCAGAAGCCTACATCCTGACGAAGGAAGAAGGTGGCCGTCATACGCCGTTCTTCACCAACTATCGTCCGCAGTTCTACTTCCGTACGACGGACGTGACCGGCATCGTGTCGCTTCCGGAAGGCACGGAAATGGTTATGCCTGGCGACAACGTCACGGTTCAGGTTGAGCTGATCGTTCCGATCGCGATGGAAGAAAAGCTGCGCTTCGCTATCCGCGAAGGTGGCCGCACCGTCGGCGCCGGCATCGTCGCCTCGATCATCGAGTAATCGATTGTTGCAAGCGGCCTCGGGCTCCGGTCCGAGGCCGCTTCGCATTTCTAGCTGCAACCGGCGCAAGCCAGTGATGCAGCGAAAGCAGAGCTCGGCATTTCGGTCTGTATGACCGATTGACGGGGGGCCGTTTGCGGTGTATGTCGCCGGCCACGATCAGAATCGTCAGGCGATTTGTGCCGGGGGATTCGTAGCGCTGCAAGTTTAAGGCCTGGTGACGGGTCGAGTTTGGCAGGGCTCCTTAAGAATAGAAGAGTGACAGGGACCGTTTCGTCCCTGTGATTTTTGAAAATTTGGGGCCGGCCAGTCATGGTAATTCACTGTCTCTGCGTATGCGGGACGCAAGAAAAGAAACAAGGACAAGTCGAATGAACGGCCAGAATATCCGCATCCGCCTGAAGGCGTTTGATCACCGGGTTCTCGATGCCTCCACGCGCGAAATCGTGCAGACGGCAAAGCGCACCGGTGCAAGCGTCCGCGGCCCGGTTCCGCTCCCGACACGCATTGAAAAATTTACCGTCAACCGTTCGCCTCACGTCGACAAGAAGAGCCGCGAACAGTTTGAAATGCGCACGCATAAGCGCCTGCTCGATATCGTTGATCCGACCCCCCAGACCGTGGACGCGCTGATGAAGCTCGACCTGGCTGCCGGCGTCGACGTCGAGATCAAGCTCTAAGAAGGAATTCCGGCGAGAGCCGAAATAACAAGGAAGGTACGTGGCAAGACCTGCCAACGACTTCTCGAAACGGGAAACCCGAAGGTTCGGAAGGGCCGGAGTGGAATCCTTAAACAAAGAGGAAAGGTCAGGATCGCGAGATCCCGTCCGCGACTCTCAAGAGGAATGAACCAATGCGTTCAGGTGTGATTGCACAGAAAGTGGGTATGACCCGCGTCTATAACGACGCTGGCGAACATGTCCCGGTTACAGTTCTGCGTCTCGACAACGTACAGGTCGTGGCTCAGCGGACTGCCGACAAGAACGGCTATGTCGCGCTTCAGCTCGGTGCCGGTACGTCCAAGGTCAAGAACACGTCGAAGGGCCTTCGCGGTCACTTCGCAGCTGCGAGCGTTGAGCCCAAGGCCAAGCTCGTTGAATTCCGCGTTTCCGAAGAAAACCTCATCGATGTCGGCGCACAGCTGACCGCAAGCCATTTTGAAGCCGGCCAGCTGGTCGACGTCACGGGCACGACGATCGGTAAGGGTTTTGCCGGGGCCATGAAGCGCCACAACTTCGGTGGTCTGCGCGCGACCCACGGTGTTTCCGTCTCGCACCGCTCGCATGGTTCGACCGGTTCCAACCAGGATCCGGGCCGCGTTTGGAAGGGCAAGCGCATGGCTGGTCACATGGGTCAGACCCGCGTCACCACCCAGAACCTCGAAGTCGTTTCGACTGATGAAGATCGCGGTCTCATCCTGGTAAAGGGCGCAGTGCCCGGTTCCAAGGGTTCCTGGATCATCGTCCGCGACGCCGTCAAGTCGTCGAAGTAAGGGAGCCAAGCACATGGAATTGAACGTCAAGACCCTCTCGGGCACGGACGCCGGCAAGGTTTCTCTGTCTGACGAAATCTTCGGCCTTGAGCCGCGTGAAGACATTATCGCCCGCATGGTTCGTTACCAGCTGGCCAAGAAGCGCCAGGGCACGCACAAGAGCAAGACCCGCGCTGAAGTCTCGCGCACCGGTGCGAAGATGTACAAGCAGAAGGGCACCGGTCGTGCTCGTCACCATTCGGCCCGCGCCCCGCAGTTCCGCGGCGGTGGTAAGGCTCATGGCCCGGTTGTTCGCAGCCACGCCCATGATCTGCCGAAGAAGGTTCGTGCACTCGCTCTGCGTCACGCCCTGTCGGCAAAGCTGAAGTCGGAAGACCTGATCATCGTTGATAATCTGGTTGCTGCCGAAGCCAAGACCAAGACCCTGGTCGGCACCTTCGCCTCGCTCGGCCTCACCAACGCTCTCGTCATCGGCGGTGCCGAAATCGACAGCAACTTCAAGCTCGCTGCCGCAAACATCCCGAACATCGATGTTCTGCCGGTTCAGGGCATCAACGTTTATGACATCCTGCGCCGCGGCAAGCTCGTCCTGTCGAAGGCTGCTGTGGAAGCTCTGGAGGAGCGGTTCAAATGACGGATCTTCGCCACTACGACGTGATCGTATCTCCGTCGATCACGGAAAAGTCGACCATGGTGTCTGAGAACAACCAGGTCGTCTTCAACGTCGCCAAGGGCGCCAGCAAGCCGGAAATCAAGGCTGCTGTCGAGGCTCTCTTCGGCGTCAAGGTCACCGCCGTCAATACGCTGCTCCGCAAGGGCAAGACAAAGCGTTTCCGCGGCTTCATCGGCAAGCAGAAGGACGTCAAGAAGGCGATCGTTACGCTCGCTGAAGGTCAGTCCATCGACGTGTCGACGGGCGTCTGAGGTAGGGAACAAAAACAATGGCATTGAAAAGCTATAATCCGACGACCCCGAGCCAGCGTCAGCTGGTCATCGTCGACCGCTCGGGCCTCTGGAAGGGCAAGCCGGTCAAGGCGCTGACGGAAGGTCTGTCCAAGAGCGGTGGTCGTAACAACCTCGGCCGCATCACGGCTCGCTTCATCGGTGGTGGTCACAAGCGTACCTACCGTCTCGTTGACTTCAAGCGTCGCAAGTTCGACGTCGAAGGCACCGTAGAACGTCTGGAATACGATCCGAACCGCACCGCGTTCATCGCCCTCATCAGCTATGCTGATGGCGAACAGGCTTACATCCTGGCTCCGCAGCGTCTTGCTGTCGGCGACAAGGTCATCGCCTCTGAAAAGGCTGTCGACGTAAAGCCCGGCAATGCGATGCCGCTGCAGTATATCCCGGTCGGCTCCATCATCCACAACGTGGAAATGAAGCCGGGCAAGGGCGGTCAGATCGCCCGCTCTGCAGGCACCTATGTTCAGCTGGTCGGCCGCGATGCCGGCATGGCAATCCTTCGCCTGAACTCCGGCGAACAGCGTCTGGTCCCGGGCTCCTGCCTGGCCACCGTCGGCGCCGTTTCCAACCCGGACCACGGCAACATCAATGATGGCAAGGCGGGTCGTACCCGCTGGCGCGGCAAGACCCCGCATAACCGCGGTGTCGTCATGAACCCGGTCGACCACCCCCACGGTGGTGGTGAAGGCCGCACGTCGGGTGGTCGTCACCCGGTATCCCCGTGGGGTAAGCCCACCAAGGGTAAGCGGACTCGCTCGAACAAGTCGACCGACAAGTTCATCATGCGCTCGCGCCACCTGAAGAAGAAGTAAGAGAGGTAGTCAGAAATGGCTCGTTCAGTATGGAAAGGCCCGTTCGTTGACGGCTATCTTCTCAAGAAGGCTGAGAAGGTTCGTGAAGGCGGTCGTAGCGAAGTGATCAAGATGTGGAGCCGTCGCTCCACCATCCTGCCGCAGTTCGTCGGTCTCACTTTCGGCGTCTACAACGGCTCGAAGCATGTGCCCGTCTCTGTCAATGAAGACATGGTCGGCCACAAGTTTGGTGAATTCGCTCCGACCCGGACCTATTACGGTCACGGTGCGGACAAGAAGGCGAAGAGGAAGTAACGATGGGCAAGGCAAAAGCCGAACGCCGGCTGAAGGACAACGAGGCGCAAGCCATTGCGCGCACGATCCGCGTCAGCCCCCAGAAGCTCAACCTGGTTGCCGCGCTCATCCGCGGCAAGAAGGTCGAGCGCGCTCTCGCTGATCTCGAATTCTCCCGCAAGCGCATTGCCGGCACGGTCAAGAAGACCCTGGAATCGGCAATCGCAAACGCTGAGAACAACCATGACCTCGACGTCGATCAGCTGATCGTCGCCGAAGCCTATGTTGGCAAGTCGATCACCATGAAGCGTTTCCACGCTCGTGGCCGCGGCCGCGCATCGCGCATCGAAAAGCCGTTCTCGCACCTGACGATCGTCGTGCGCGAAGTCGAAGCCAAAGGGGAGGCCGCATAATGGGTCAGAAAATCAATCCGACAGGTTTTCGCCTGGGCATCAACCGCACTTGGGATAGCCGCTGGTTTGCGGACAATGCTGAGTACAGCAAGCTGCTGCACGAAGACCTGAAGATCCGCGCCTACCTGATGGAAGAGCTCAAGCAGGCCGGCATCGCCAAGGTCGTCATCGAGCGTCCGCACAAGAAGTGCCGCGTTACGATCCACTCGGCTCGCCCGGGTCTGATCATCGGCAAGAAGGGTGCAGACATCGAGAAGCTTCGCAAGAAGATCTCGTCGATGACGAACTCGGAAACGCACCTCAACATCGTTGAAGTGCGCAAGCCGGAAATCGACGCAACGCTGGTTGCTCAGTCGATCACCCAGCAGCTCGAGCGTCGTATCGCTTTCCGTCGCGCGATGAAGCGCGCCGTTCAGTCGGCCATGCGTCTCGGTGCCGAAGGCATCAAGATCACCTGCGCCGGCCGTCTCGGTGGTGCTGAAATCGCTCGTACCGAATGGTACCGTGAAGGCCGCGTTCCGCTTCACACGCTCCGCGCCGACATCGACTACGGCACGTCTGAAGCTGAAACCGCTTACGGCATCTGCGGCGTCAAGGTTTGGATCTTCAAGGGCGAAATCCTTGAGCATGATCCGATGGCGTCTGAGCGTCGTGCACTCGAGGGCGATGCCCAGGGTCCGGCAAGCCGTGAACGCGGTGATCGTGGCGACCGTCGCCGCGAGAACGCTTGATTGAACGCTGGCGAAAGATAAGCTCGGAGAAGTAAGAAAATGTTGCAGCCAAAGCGTACAAAGTACCGCAAGCAGTTCAAGGGGCGCATCAAGGGCGTCGCCAAGGGCGGTTTTGATCTGGCATTCGGCGAATTCGGCCTGAAGTCTCTCGAACCCAACCGCGTGAATGCTCGCGAAATCGAAGCAGCCCGTCGCGCCATCACCCGCTACATGAAGCGTGCGGGCCGTGTATGGATCCGCGTGTTCCCTGACGTTCCGGTCACGGCAAAGCCGACCGAAGTTCGTATGGGTAAGGGTAAGGGTTCGGTCGAATACTGGGCATGCAAGGTCAAGCCCGGCCGAATGATGTTCGAGATCGACGGTGTGTCCGAGGAGATCGCTCGCGAAGCGCTCCGTCTCGGTTCGGCCAAGCTCTCGGTCAAGACGCGCTTCGTACAGCGCATTGCAGAGTGAGGATTGAGCCCATGAAAGCCGCAGACGTCCGCGCCATGAGCGCCGATCAGCTGAACGATGAGCTTGCGAAGCTGAAGAAGGAGCAGTTCAACCTGCGTTTCCAGAAGGCCACCGGCCAGCTGGAAAAGTCTTCCCGCATCCAGGAAGTTCGTCGCGATATCGCACGCGTAAAAACCATTGCCCGCCAGAAGGCGGCAGAAGCCAAGGCCTAAGGACCAGAAGAATATGCCGAAACGCATTCTGCAGGGCGTAGTTGTCAGCGACAAGAACGACAAGACTGTCGTTGTTCGCGTTGAGCGTCGATTCGCACATCCCTTGCTTCAGAAGACCGTCCGCCGGTCGAAGAAGTACAAGGCTCATGACGAAAACAACCAGTACAAGACCGGTGACGTCGTTTCCATCGAGGAATGCGCACCGATCTCCAAGGACAAGTGCTGGACGGTTATCTCCGCCCAGGCTTAATTTGACGAGTTTCTGCGCAGGGGCTTGCACCTTGCGCAGAATCTTGTATGAAGCAGGCCACTGGCTGGGAACGCCCCGTTACGGGCGTTCCTTTTGCTTTGAGCGCACGGAAGGTCCCGTATGGGAAACCACCCTGTATTTATCTTCCCGCGCACTCTCGAAATTTATCATAAGCCTGGATAGGGGGCGTATGCCCAACCGTTCGGGTTACAACAAGAAGGCGACCTGACATGATTCAGATGCAGACTAACCTCGACGTCGCGGATAATTCCGGCGCACGTCGTGTCATGTGCATCAAGGTGCTGGGCGGCTCCAAGCGCAAGTACGCTTCGGTCGGCGACATTATCGTCGTCTCGATCAAGGAAGCGATCCCGCGCGGCCGCGTCAAGAAGGGCGATGTGATGAAGGCGGTTGTCGTTCGCACCGCCAAGGACATCCGTCGCGCTGACGGCAGCGTCATCAGATTCGATAACAACGCTGCTGTTCTTATCGACAACAAGAAAGAGCCGATCGGCACCCGTATCTTCGGACCGGTTCCGCGCGAACTTCGCGCCAAGAACCACATGAAGATCATCTCGCTGGCTCCAGAAGTACTGTAAGGGAGCGGGAAGCGATGAATAAGATCCGCAAGGGCGACAACGTCGTCGTACTCTCCGGCAAGGACAAGGGCCGCACTGGCGAAGTCCTCCAGGTTCTGCCGAAGGAAGATCGCGCCGTAGTGCGTGGTATCAACATGGTGAAGCGCCATCAGCGTCAGACACAGACGCAGGAAGCCGGCATCATCAACAAGGAAGCATCCATTCACCTGTCCAACATTGCCATCGTCGGCAAGGATGGCAAGCCGACCCGCGTTGGCTTCCAGGTCGTAGACGGCAAGAAGGTGCGTGTGGCCAAGCGTTCGGGAGATGTCATCGATGGCTGAGGCAAAGTATGAGCCGCGGCTCAAGACCGAGTATGTAACGCGCATTCGTGCAGCGCTGCAGGAGCAGTTCTCGTTCTCGAACGAGATGCAGATCCCGAAGCTCGACAAGATCGTCATCAACATGGGCGTGGGTGAGGCAACTGCCGATTCCAAAAAGCCTTCTGTTGCAGCTGCCGATCTTGCAGCGATCGCCGGCCAGAAGCCGGTCATCACCAAGGCTCGCAACTCGATCGCAGGCTTCAAGGTCCGTGAAAACATGCCGATCGGCGCAAAGGTTACCCTTCGCGGCGCACGCATGTACGAATTCCTGGACCGCCTGATCAACATCGCGCTTCCGCGCGTTCGCGACTTCCGGGGCCTGAACCCGAAAAGCTTTGACGGCCGTGGCAACTTCGCCATGGGCATCAAGGAGCACATTGTGTTCCCTGAGATCAACTACGACAAGGTTGATCAGATGTGGGGCATGGACATCATCGTTTGCACGACGGCAAACACGGACGACGAAGCTCGGGCTCTTCTGAAAGAGTTCAACTTCCCGTTCCGCACGTAACCGTAACGACGAGCGTAGAAGAGGAACTTCCATATGGCGAAGACAAGCGCAGTTGAAAAGAACAAGCGCCGCCGCAAGTTGGTCGGTCAGCACGCCGCTAAGCGGGCCGCGCTGAAGGCGATCATTATGAACCAGTCGCTCTCGATTGAAGAACGGTTCAAGGCAACCTTGAAGCTGGCAGATCTGCCGCGCGATGGTTCCAAGACCCGTGTCCGCAACCGTTGCGAAGTGACCGGCCGTCCGCGTGCGTTCTATCGCAAGCTCGGCATGTCCCGTATCGCACTCCGCGACCTCGGCAATTCCGGCAAGGTGCCGGGCATTGTCAAGTCGAGCTGGTAAGGAGACGCGCAAATGACGATGACTGATCCGTTGGGCGATATGCTCACCCGCATCCGCAATGGCGCCGCACGCCGCAAGAGCTCGGTTAACACCCCGGCCTCGAACCTGCGCGCCCGCGTTCTCGACGTTCTGCAGGCCGAAGGTTACATCCGCGGCTACAGCCAGGTCGATTACGGCAATGGCAAGTCCGAGCTCACGATCGAACTGAAGTACTACGAAGGTGCTTCGGTCATTCGCGAAATCGGCCGTGTCTCCAAGCCGGGCCGCCGAGTTTATGTCTCGGTTAAGTCCATCCCGCAGGTCGCGAACGGCCTCGGCATCACCATCCTTTCGACTCCGAAGGGTGTGATGGCCGATCACCAGGCTCGCGAACAGAACGTTGGTGGTGAGGTTCTCTGCTCTGTCTTCTAAGACAGCGCAGGGGAACTCCATAGCGAACAGACAGGATAAAAACTATGTCTCGTATCGGTAAAAAGCCCGTTCCGGTTCCGGCTGGCGTGACCGCCACTGTCGAAGGCCAGAAGGTCTCCGTCAAGGGCCCGAAGGGTGAACTCTTCTTCGTCGCGAATGACGAAATCTCCGTGAAGCTCGAAGACAACGCTGTTGTCGTACAGCCGGTCAACAACTCCAAGGACGCTCGTTCCAAGTGGGGCATGTCCCGCACGATGGTCGAGAACATCCTGAAGGGTGTCAAGGACGGTTACGAGCGTAAGCTCGAAATCAACGGCGTCGGTTACCGCGCGTCGCTGCAGGGCAAGAACCTGCAGCTGGCCCTCGGCTTCAGCCATGACGTCGTCTATGAGCCGCCGGTTGGCATCACCATTGCTGTTCCGAAGCCGACCGAAATCGTCGTGTCCGGCATCAACAAGCAGCAGGTCGGTCAGGTCGCCGCCGAGATCCGCGAATATCGCGGTCCGGAGCCCTACAAGGGCAAGGGCGTCAAGTATGCCGAAGAGCGGATCGTCCGCAAAGAAGGCAAGAAGAAGTAAGGATCGCGCGAAATGGCAAGCAGAAAAGAAGCACTTGTTCGCCGTGCGAACCGCGTACGGCGTCAGATCAAGGCGGTGGCCAATGGCCGTCCGCGTCTGTCGGTACATCGCTCTTCGAAGAACATCTACGCTCAGATCATCGACGATGTCGCTGGCAAGACCCTTGCGGCTGCCTCGACCCTCGATGGTGGCCTGAAGGCGGAGCTCAAGACCGGCGCCGACACCGCAGCAGCAGCTGCCGTCGGCAAGCTGGTTGCCGAGCGCGCAACCAAGGCTGGCGTCAAGGAAGTTGTCTTCGATCGTGGCGCCTACATCTATCACGGCCGCATCAAGGCCCTGGCAGAAGCTGCCCGCGAAGGCGGTCTCTCCTTCTGATCAAATTTCCGCCCGGGCTTGCGTCCGGGCGGATTTCCGGCTTAAACGCCGGTCACACCGGATTCCACCTTGACCCGCAAGGGCAGGGTGGAACTTTGCGTAATCTGCCGATTGCACCCGGAAAAGAAAAAGGAAAAGGACAATGGCACAAGAAAAGCGTGGTTCGCGCGATGATCGCCAGAACCGTGAAGAGCGCGATAGCGAATTTGTCGACAAGCTGGTCGCCATCAATCGCGTCGCCAAGGTAGTTAAGGGCGGCCGTCGCTTCGGCTTCGCAGCCCTCGTCGTCGTCGGCGACCAGAAGGGCCGCGTTGGCTTCGGTCATGGCAAGGCACGTGAAGTGCCGGAAGCCATCCGCAAGGCAACCGAGGCCGCCAAGCGCGAACTGATCTTCGTTCCGCTGCGTGACGGTCGTACCCTGCATCACGACGTCAACGGCCGTCATGGCGCCGGCAAGGTTCTGCTGCGCGCTGCCAAGGCCGGTACCGGTATCATCGCCGGTGGTCCGATGCGCGCCGTGTTCGAAACGCTCGGCATGCACGACGTCGTCGCCAAGTCGACCGGTTCGTCGAACCCCTACAACATGGTTCGCGCGACTTTCGACGCCCTGAAGTCTCAGGTTCATCCGAAGGACATCGCTGCTCAGCGTGGCCTGAAGTATGCTACCCTCCAGGCTCGCCGCGCTGCCTCTGGCAACGCTGCTGACGAATAAGAGGAGTCTGATCCATGGCCAAGGCTACGAAGAAGACTGAAGCAAAGACGATCACGATCGAGCAGATCGGTTCGCCCATTCGCCGTCCGGCAGTCCAGCGCGCAACGCTGGTCGGTCTGGGCCTCAACAAGATGCACCGGGTCCGCACCCTGGAAGATACGCCTTCCGTTCGTGGCATGATCCGTGCTGTCCAGCATCTCGTTCGCGTCGTCGACGAGAAGTGAGACGGGGGAAGTCATCATGAAACTGAATGAAATCAAAGACAACGAAGGCGCCTCCAAGGACCGTATCCGCGTAGGTCGCGGTATCGGTTCCGGCAAGGGCAAGACCGGTGGTCGCGGTGTGAAGGGTCAGAAGGCTCGTTCGGGCGTTGCCATCAACGGCTTTGAAGGCGGCCAGATGCCGATCTATCGTCGCCTGCCGAAGCGCGGCTTCAACAACATCTTCGCGTCGGAATACGTCACCGTATCGCTCGGCCGTATCCAGACCGCGATCGATGCCGGCAAGCTCGACGCCAAGTCGACGATCGACGCAGCAGCCCTCAAGGCTGCCGGTGTGATCCGTCGTCCGAAGGACGGCGTTCGCATCCTCGCCGACGGCGAGCTGAAGGCGAAGATCTCGGTCGAAGTCGCCGGCGCCTCCAAGGCTGCTGTCGAGAAGATCGAAAAGGCCGGCGGTTCGGCCAAGCTGCTCGCAGCTGCCGCAGAAGCCGCTGAATAAGTGACGAAACGATCGCCCGGGGTGCTTCACACCGGGCGATTTTGCTCCCATATGTGAGCCTCACGATCCCAGGACGGAATGGACGTCGTTTCGTCTTCCGGGTCATCTGGAAAACAAGGGTGTGAGGCATGCGGTTGCTCGCCAACTTCTCCCCGCGCCCTGTTTTCTGAAAGAACAGTTTGAACGAACAGCCTGCGGCCGCGACAGTCGCGCCGGTCGAGGTTTGCGGAGAATTTCATGGCTTCTGCAGCGGAACAACTGGCCTCGAACCTCAACTTCTCGACTTTCGCCAAGGCGGAAGATCTGAAGAAGCGCCTGTGGTTCACTCTGGCCGCATTGCTGGTCTATCGCCTCGGCACGCATATTCCGCTGCCTGGCCTCAATCCCGAAGCCTATGCGGCGGCCTTCCAAGGCCAGTCCGGCGGCATCCTCGGCCTCTTCAACATGTTCGCGGGCGGCGCTGTCCAGCGCATGGCGATCTTTGCCCTCGGCATCATGCCATATATCTCTGCCTCGATCATCGTGCAGCTGATGACCTCGGTCGTGCCCGCGCTTGAGAACCTCAAGAAAGAGGGCGAGCAGGGCCGCAAGATCATCAACCAGTACACCCGCTACGGCACTGTGCTGCTCGGCGCCCTACAGGCTTATGGCATTGCAGTCGGTCTGGAATCGGGGCAGGGCATCGTCGTCGAGCCGGGCATCTTCTTCAAGGTTTCGACCGTTCTGACGTTGCTCGGCGGCACCATGTTCCTGATGTGGCTCGGCGAACAGATTACCTCGCGCGGCATCGGCAACGGCATTTCGCTGATCATCTTCGCTGGCATCGCAGCAGGGCTGCCGACCGCGATTGCCCACACCCTCGAACTGGGTCGCACCGGCGCCATCTCGACCCTGCTGATTCTTGCCGTTATCGTCGTCGCCATCGGCGTCATCGGTTTGATCGTCTTCGTCGAGCGTGCCCAGCGCCGCCTGCTGATCCAGTATCCGAAGCGTCAGGTCGGCAACCGCATGTTCCAGGGCGACACCTCGCACCTGCCGCTGAAGCTCAACACCTCGGGCGTCATCCCGGCAATCTTCGCATCCTCGCTGCTGCTGTTGCCCGCGACCGCCGCAGGCTTTGCCGGCGGCGCCCAGATGCCCGCCTGGGCAACCACGATCATCGCCTCGCTCAGCCACGGCCAGCCGGTCTACATGTTGATGTACGCCGCCCTGATCGCCTTCTTCGCCTTCTTCTACACGGCCATCGTCTTCAACCCGAAGGACACGGCCGACAATCTGAAGAAGCATGGCGGCTTCATCCCGGGCATCCGCCCCGGTGACCGCACCGCCGAATACATCGATTACGTCCTGACCCGCATCACGGTCATCGGCGCGATCTACCTCGTCTTCGTCTGCATTCTTCCCGAACTCCTCATCGCACGCACCGGCATTCCATTAGCCCTTGGTGGTACGTCGCTTTTGATTGTTGTCAGCGTCACCCTTGATACTGTAGCACAGATCCAGGGACATCTGATCGCCCAGCAATATGAAGGCCTGATCAAGAAGTCGAAGCTGCGTGGAGGAAAGAGGGGACGATGAGACTGATTCTGTTAGGACCGCCGGGCGCGGGTAAGGGGACCCAGGCCCAGCGGATCGTGGAGAAGCACGGCATCCCGCAGCTCTCCACCGGTGACATGCTGCGTGCCGCGGTTTCCGCCGGCACGGAGGTTGGAAAGCGCGCCAAGGCCGTCATGGACGCCGGCAAGCTGGTTTCCGACGACATCGTCATCGCCATCGTGTCCGAACGCATCGATGCGCCTGACTGCGCCAACGGCTTCATTCTCGATGGCTTCCCGCGCACGCTGGTTCAGGCGGATGCGACCGAAGCCATGCTGTCGGGTAAAAAGATCGAGCTGTCGGCCGTGATCGAGATTCGCGTCGACGACGAGATCCTGGCCGATCGCATCGCCGGCCGTTACACCTGCGCCAACTGCGGCGCTGGCTACCACGACGAAAACCTGAAGCCGAAGGTGGAAGGGGTCTGCGACAAGTGTGGTTCCACGCATTTCAAGCGCCGTCCCGACGACAACAGGGAGACGGTCCGCACCCGCCTCCAGGCTTATTACAAGGAAACCTCGCCGCTGATCGGCTATTACCACGCCAAGGGTAAGCTGCATTCGGTGGACGGCATGGGCGAGATCGATGCCGTCACGGCCGAGATTGAAGCCATTCTCGCCCGGGTCTGACCCGAGCGGTTCCAAGAATCTTCGTGGGATCGGTTGCTTTTGTCGACTGATTCCGCTAAAGACCGCGCCAACTCGCGACATGACTGCGATCGGCGCGTTCTTCCTGCGACGGAAGACGGGTTCGATCGTTTTGACGTGTTGAGAACCCGATTTGTAATTGCGGCTCATTCGGGCCGTGTAACGAGACACCACTTGCCGGATGGCAACTGGAAGCAAGGAGAATAGGCGTGGCACGTATCGCTGGCGTCAACATCCCGACTGCGAAGCGCGTTGTTATTGCGCTGACCTATATTCACGGGATCGGACCGAAGTTTGCACAGGAAATCATGGAAAAGGTCGGCCTGCCCGCTGAAAAGCGCGTACACCAGCTGACCGACGCCGAAGTTCTGGCCATCCGCGAAACCATCGACCGCGACTATCAGGTCGAAGGCGATCTTCGTCGCGATACCGCGATGAACATCAAGCGTCTGATGGACCTCGGCTGCTACCGCGGCCTGCGTCATCGTCGCGGCCTGCCGGTTCGCGGTCAGCGCACGCACACCAACGCCCGCACCCGCAAGGGTCCGGCGAAGGCGATCGCTGGTAAGAAGAAGTAATTTTTCGCGGCATTCGGAAAAGGGCAGTGGGCGTCAGGGTGACCTGGTGCCCACTGCCTTCATCCTATTGCCTCGATTGGTGTAGCCGCTGGCATTACGGCGGTGCTTAGATCAACTGAAAGGAAGACCATGGCCAAGGAAGCCACACGCGTTCGCCGTCGCGAACGTAAAAACATTTCGTCGGGCGTTGCTCACGTTAACTCGACCTTCAACAACACGATGATCACCATCACCGACGCACAGGGCAACGCCATTGCCTGGTCGTCTGCTGGTGCCAAGGGCTTCAAGGGTTCGCGTAAGTCGACCCCGTTTGCTGCCCAGATCGCTGCTGAAGACTGCGCCAAGAAGGCCCAGGAACACGGCATGAAGTCGCTGGAAGTGGAAGTCTGCGGTCCGGGTTCGGGTCGTGAATCCGCTCTGCGCGCCCTCCAGGCTGCCGGCTTCATGATCACGTCCATCCGCGACGTGACCCCGATCCCGCACAATGGCTGCCGTCCGCGCAAGAAGCGTCGCGTCTAATCATTCTTCGTCTTGCCGGGCAGGCGTTTTCGCCTTCCCGGTGCTTCTCATATTCGGCCGTCACGATTGAATGGTGATGGCGAACGGAAGGTAAAATCATGATTCAGAAGAATTGGCAGGAACTGATCAAGCCGAACAAGGTGGAATTTTCCTCC
Source organism: Rhizobium glycinendophyticum (assembly GCF_006443685.1). Lineage (NCBI taxonomy): Bacteria > Pseudomonadati > Pseudomonadota > Alphaproteobacteria > Hyphomicrobiales > Rhizobiaceae > Peteryoungia > Peteryoungia glycinendophytica. The sequence goes on from NZ_VFYP01000001.1 coordinate 1,696,503, forward strand.
TCCGGCCGCACCAAGGCGACCCTCGTCGCCGAGCCGCTCGAGCGTGGCTTCGGCCTGACGCTCGGCAATGCTCTGCGCCGCGTTCTCCTGTCGTCGCTTCGTGGTGCAGCGGTTACCGCTGTCCAGATCGACGGCGTTCTGCACGAGTTCTCGTCTATCCCGGGCGTTCGCGAAGATGTCACCGACATCGTCCTGAACATCAAGGAAATCGCCATCAAGATGGACGGCGACGATGCCAAGCGCATGGTTGTCCGCAAGCAGGGTCCGGGCGTTGTTACCGCCGGTGACATCCAGACGGTCGGCGACATTGAGATCCTGAACCCCAACCATGTCATCTGCACCCTCGATGAAGGCGCAGAAATCCGCATGGAGTTCACGGTCAACAACGGCAAGGGCTACGTCCCGGCCGAGCGTAACCGCGCGGAAGATGCACCGATCGGCTTGATCCCGGTCGACAGCCTCTACTCGCCGGTCAAGAAGGTGTCCTACAAGGTGGAAAACACCCGCGAAGGACAGGTTCTCGACTATGACAAGCTGCTGATGACCATCGAAACCGATGGTTCGGTCACCGGTGAAGATGCAGTTGCTTTCGCAGCCCGCATTCTCCAGGATCAGCTCGGCGTCTTCGTCAACTTCGACGAGCCGCAGAAGGAAGTCGAAGAAGAGTCGGTCACCGAACTCGCCTTCAACCCGGCTCTGCTCAAGAAGGTCGACGAACTGGAGCTTTCGGTCCGTTCGGCGAACTGCCTGAAGAACGACAACATTGTCTACATCGGCGATCTGATCCAGAAGACCGAGGCAGAAATGCTGCGCACGCCGAACTTCGGTCGCAAGTCGCTCAACGAAATCAAGGAAGTTCTCGCTTCCATGGGCCTGCACCTCGGTATGGAAGTACCGGCATGGCCGCCCGAGAACATCGAAGATCTCGCGAAGCGTTACGAAGACCAGTATTAATAACAGTGAAGGCAGCCTCTAAATCTGCCTTTCCCCGTCAAACTGCGGGCGAATGCCCGTATGTGTCAGGAAACGGCAGCCTCTGAGACAGAGCCTGCACTTAAAGGAGAATAGCCATGCGCCACCAGAAAGCCGGCCGCAAGCTGAACCGTACCGCCAGCCACCGTAAGGCGATGTTCGCCAACATGGCGGCTTCGCTCATCCTGCATGAGCAGATCGTCACCACCCTGCCGAAGGCGAAGGAAATTCGCCCGATCGTCGAAAAGCTCGTCACCCTCGGCAAGCGCGGCGACCTGCATGCTCGCCGTCAGGCGATCTCGCAGATCCGCGACGTCTCCGTCGTTGCCAAGCTGTTCGACGCCATCGCAACGCGTTACGCCACCCGCAACGGCGGCTACCTGCGCATCATGAAGGCCGGTTTCCGCCAGGGCGACAACGCCGCCATGGCCGTCATCGAGTTCGTTGAACGCGATGTCGACGCCAAGGGCGCAGCTGACAAGGCCCGCGTCGCCGCTGAAGCCGAAGCTGAAGCAGCGTAAGTTTCCTCCCGTAAGGGAAGGATGAAAAAAGCCGGGTGAGCGATCACCCGGCTTTTTTGCGTTGGTTGCGTGGGTTTCTTGATCAAGCCGCGAGACCGTGAGCCACCGGCTCGTCGCTCCGCCAAAGATGGAACAACCGGCATCTCCCGGTGTTTGCAAAACGGCACACAGGAGATTTCATGACGGCCGCAGCCAGCATAGACAGTTTTGATTGTATCATCATCGGCGGTGGCCCCGCTGGCCTTGTGGCGGCAACCTATCTCGCGCGTTTCCGCCGGAACGTGCTCGTCCTTGACGCAGGCGAAAGCCGTGCGAAATGGATCCCGCGAACACACAATTGCCCCGGCTTTCCCGACGGCATCAGTGGCGTGGACTTGCTGGACCGTTTGCGGGCGCAGGCCCGGCGTTATCAGGTGCCGCTCGAAAAGGCGTTGGTAGACCGTGTCGAGGAGAGCGAGGCCGCAGGCTTCGTAGTCACCTTGGGCGAGCGGACTCTCACCGCGCATCATATCCTTCTGTCAACCGGCGTCGTCGATCATATCCCCCGCGTGCCTGATGTGGAAGATGCGATCGCCCGCGGCGTGATCCGTCTCTGTCCGGTCTGCGATGGTTACGAGGTCATCGACCGTCGGGTGGGCGTGCTGGGGTCCGGAAGCCATGCCTTGCGCGAGGCAGGCTTCCTCAAGGCCTTCACCGATGACGTGACCATCATCGCCGACAATCCCGCAAGGCTGCGCGAGGAGGCAAGCGAAAACGGGGATACCGGCGCATTCCCGGTCCTGTCTGGTGTCGCTGGCATGCGAGTGTCTGACGCCGGTTTCGAGGTGACAACAGAGCAGGGGAGGCGTGAGGTCTTCAACAGTGTCTATCCGGCCCTCGGCTGCTCGATCCGCTCGCAACTCGGGACAAGTCTCGGCGTCCACCTCGACGATCTCGGCCACATCACGGTGGACAATCATCAGGAAACCTCGAGAAGAGGCATCTACGCAGCCGGCGACGTTGTCCACTCGCTCAACCAACTGGCCGTCGGTTTCGGTCAGGCCGCCACGGCAGCAACGGCGATCCACAACCGGTTGAGGGAAGGTTAGTCCGGCTCCACCGAATCAGCCACGCGCTCGCCGCGAATGGCAGATGCATTTATGGGGTGGAGCCCAGGCGGCCTTCGCCAGCGTCGTCATGAGCGATCAGAGATCACAGATCACAGTGGTGGGTTTTCAGCCTCCAGAGGACGAGCTCGGCAAGCCAGGACCCGCTCCCTCAGAAACGCCCGCTCCGTCTCGTTGCCGCTGAGCCCAGCGGCCCGCCCGAACGCTTGCCCGGCGTCTTCCATCCGTCCCAACCGAAACAGGAAGTCACCTTTGGCCGCATAGAACGGGGAATAGACAGCAAGCTGCGGCTCCGCCTCGATCTCCGCCAGCAGCGCCAGCCCCGTTGAAGGTCCGAACGCCATGGCATGCGCCACCGCCCGGTTCAGCGCCACCACGGGCGAGGGGACGCGGTCCAGCAGCCGGTCATAGAGCGCAGCACTCAGCGCCCAATCGGTCTCGGCAAACCGCGCCGCCCGCGCATGTACGGCGGCGAGCGCCGCCTGCAGCGCATAGATCCCGTCCTCTCCACCCAGTCGCTTCACCGTCGCCAGCCCTTCGAGACCGCGCTGAATCAGCAATCGGTCCCAAAGCCGGCGGTTCTGCGTTTCCAGCGTCTGCGCGCTGCCATCAGGTGCCAGCCGCGCCTTGAAGCGCGAGGCCTGCAGCTCCATCAGCGAAAGCAACCCATGTGCTTCCGGCTCCCCAGGCGCAAGGCCCACCAGGATGCGTCCCAGCCGCATCGCCTCGTCGCAAAGCTGCGTCCGCATCAGATCTTCGCCCCGGCTTGCCGCATAGCCCTCGTTGAAGATCAGGTAGATCACCTCCAGCACCGAGGCGAGGCGGGCATCGCGCGCCTCGCCCACAGGCACTTCGAAGGTAACATCGCCCTCACGCAGGATCTTCTTTGCCCGCACTATCCGCTGCGCCACCGTCGTTTCCGGGGTGAGAAAGGCCCGGGCGATTTCCTCCGTCGTCAGGCCACCGATGACCTTCAGCGTCAGCGCCGTGCGCTGGTCGCGGGAGAGGAGCGGATGGCAGGCGGTGAAGATCAGCGACAGCCGCTCGTCACCGATCTCGTCGTCGAGTGCGGCCTCGATGGCCGCATGCTCGTCTCTGCGGCCGGTCTCGATGTCATGGGAAAGCGAGGCTTCGTGCCGCGCCATCATCCGCCTCCGGCGCCAGAGATCGACGGCCCGGCGTTTCGCTGTCGTCATCAGCCAGCCGCCCGGATTGGGCGGGATGCCGGAGGTCGGCCATGTCGCAAGTGCTGAAACCAGCGCCTCCTGCGCCAGCTCTTCGGCAAGGCTCAAGTCCCCGACATATCTTGCGAGCCCCGCAGTGAGCCGGACTCGCTCCATGCGATAGATACCCTCGATCTCCCGGCCAATGATCTCGCCCCTCTCGGGCGAAACCGCAATCGCATCTCCGTCTCGTGTCATGAGGCGGAGTATGGACTGGCTGCCCGTCCGGTCAACCGAAGACATCGCGGTCAGGCGTCGACGCTGGTCGTGTCGCCCGCTGCGGCCGCCGGGTCCATCCAGAAGATCTCCCAGACATGCCCGTCCGGATCCTCCACCGAGCGGCTCCACATGAAGCCGTGGTCCTGCGGCGGGTTGGGATCGGCGCGTCCGCCGGCGTGACTTGCCGCACCCACCACCCGGTCGACATCCGCATGCGCCTCGACGGTCAGCGCCAGAAGCGTCTGGCTCGTCGCCTTGGCGTCTGCAATCGGACGGCTGGTGAAGGTCCGGTAGAAGTCGTGTGTCAGGATCATCACTCCGATCGTGTCGGTCAGCATCATGCAGGCCGCATTTTCATTGGAGAATTGCGGGTTCTTCGTCGCTCCCAGCGCCTCGTAGAAGCGGGTGGAGACGTCGAGATTGCTGACCGGCAGGTTGATGAAGATCATCTTGGCCATGAGGACTCAGCCCTTCGACTTCTGTTGCGCCGCGAGCCCTTCGGCGGCGCGGTCGTGGCTCGCCTGGCCCTCGGGCGTGGCGATCTCGGCGAAATCCTCCATCTCATAGAACGGCCGGATCTCGATCTCGCTCGGTCCCATCATCGGATTGGGGCAGCGTTTGACCCAGGCGACCGCCTCCTCCATGTCCTTCACCTCCCAGATCCAGTAGCCGGCGACCAGCTCCCGTGTCTCGGCGAACGGTCCGTCGATCACCCGACGGTCCGGCCCGTCGAAGGCGACCCGCTTGCCCATCTTCGACGGCTTCAGCCCGTCGCCCGAGAGCATGATGCCGGCCTGGACCAGTTCCTCGTTGAACTTGCCCATATCCTCGAACAGCTTCGGCGGCGGCATGATGCCTTCTTCGCTGTCTTCCGTCGCCTTGACCATCACCATCACACGCATGTCGTCTCTCCTCTCGTTCTGAAGGACCGCTTTTGCGATCCTGCCCCTCAACGAACGAACTAACCCGATTTCGACACGGCATGCGAAAAAAATCTTTGCCGGCATCTGCTGTTCCAGCAGCGGTTCACTTCGGAATGTGGATGGTCGCCCGAATGTGTTTGAGCGAAGCAACGATCGTGAAGGTCATGATAACCAGCAGCGTCCACGAGCTCCATTTGCCCAGATGCACCGTCGACCAGGCCCCGAGCTGGTTCGGATAATGCCAGATGGTGAAAAAGGTCGAGATATTCTCCGCCACCCAGATAAAGAAGCCGATCAGGATGAAGGCGATGAGCATCGGCATCTGCCGGTCGCGGTCGAAGGGCCGGAAGATCACCGTCGTGCGCGCATAAAGCCCGATCGCGAGTGCGGCCAGATACCAACGATAATCGCCGATATAGTGGTGGGTGAAGAAGTTGAGATAGATGGCGAGTGCCACGAGGGTCGCCATCCAGTAGGGTGGATGATGGCGGATGCGCACATCGAGGAGCCGCCAGGCCTGGATGATATAGCTGCCGACGGCCGCATACATGAAACCGGAAAACAAGGGCACGCCGATGACCTTCGTATAGGCGAAGTCCTGATAGGACCAGGAGGGATTGGCACCTGATGTCTTGAACGCTTCGAGCACGAAGCCCACGACATGGAACAGGCAGATCGCCTTCAGCTCGTCCGTGGTCTCGAGTTTGGTCCACACCATCCAGATCTGGATGGCAAGCGCGATGATCAGAAGTACGTCATAGCGTGGAATGCCGAAAAGCCCGGCCCGTGGCACGGCGAAGATCGAGACGAAGAACAGCCCGGCAAAGAGGCAGGCCCGCGCCTCCTTGATCCCGAACAGCAGAAATTCGACGACGAAGCGCCTGAAGCCGGTGAGGTCCGGATGCGGCGTGTGATCGATCAGACGTTGGTCGAGCCTGCTCAAGAGATCGGTTCGCCCGTCCGCCACCAGTGTCATCGCCGACCGCCTTCGCTGTTGCATTCCATTGCAACCTCACTACTAAGCGCTCATGGACGAAATCAAGGCATCGACGTCACTTCGGATGCGCCGGCTGGCGACGGCTGTCGGCATCATCGCTTGTGGCGTTACACTCCGTCTCGGCGGCTACGAGATCGGCCTGCCGTATTTCCTGGTGAAATACGGCGGCTCGACCCTCTGGGGCGCCATGGTCTTCTTCCTGGCTGCCACCCTTCTGCCACGGCAACCGATCGGCCGCCTGGCGGTCCTCGCCTTTGTCGTCGCAGCCCTCATCGAATTCAGCCGCCTCTACCACACACCATGGCTCGACGAATTCCGGCTGACACTCGCGGGCGCGCTGCTGCTCGGGCGGATCTTCTCCTGGTACAACATCCTGGCCTATGGCCTCGGCATCGCATTGGCCGCCTGGCTTGAACGGCGGCATCTCGAACGGTCGCCGTTCGGCGCAGCCTGAGGCACGCGCGCGACCGCTCAATACCGCGTCGTCAGATCCGTCAGCCAGAGCGGCGAGAGTTCGACCAGCACCGTCTCCACCCGCTTGTCGAACCCGCTCACCACCAGCACCCCCGTCACGAGCAGCAGCACCCCGAACAGCGCCTTGCCGCGCTGCCCGATGGTCATCAGCTGTCCGCGCGTCCGCTGGATGGCCGCCTTGGAAAGGGTTCCGATCAGCAGAAGGGGAAGGGCTGCCCCGATCCCGAAGGCCGTCATGGTGATCACCACCTGGCCCAGATTTTCGCCGCGGGCAGCAAGCAGCGAGGCGGCCCCGAGCGTCGGGCCGACGCAGGGGCTCCAAACCGCACCGAGCAGCAGGCCGACGAGAAACTGTCCCTTCAATCCGCTCTCATCGACGAGGCCGAGTTTGCCCTGTGACCAGTTCGCCGCCGGTCCCGCCGCCATCGCAAATCGGGCCTGAGCGGCCGGCACCAGAAGCAGCACGCCCATCGCCATCAGCAGCAGGCCGCCGGTGACACGGAACACGGTGAAATCGAGCCCGATCGAAAAGCCGACCAGCGCCACGAACAGCCCGATCACGACAAAGGACAGGCAGAGCCCCGCCGCCAGGGCCACGGGACCGAAACGATGCCTGTTCACCGCAGCACCCAGCACGATCGGTACAAGCGGCAGCGTGCAGGGATTGAGCAGCGACAGCACGCCGGCAAGAAACGCGAGAATGCCGCCGCTCAGCATGATGTCACCGCGTCAGGGTCGTCGCGAACAGCGCCTCGACGGATTGCGGATTGGTGTCGCCCACGGTCCGCTGCGTCTCAGTCGCCCCATTGAAGGCGATCAGCGTGGAGCGGCTCTGCGCCCCGAGACTGCGCATCTCGTCCTTCTGCGTATCGACATCCACCTGCAGCACCAGCACATCGGCAAATTCCGGCTTCTTCGCCAGTTCGCCGATGATCCGCTGCTGCGCCTGACAGGTGCTGCACCAGCTCGCCGTCACATCGACCACGACAGGCTTGCCCGCCGATTTGGCCGCTTCGAAAGCAGCCGTCTCAAACGGCTTGATCTCGAGCGCCTGCGCCATGCCGGCGGCCAGCGTTACACAGACGGCAAGCGTCGCAGCCGCCAATCTCTTCCCATAGGTCATGCGCATGAAAAACCCCTCCCTTGGTTGTCTCAAAAGATGTCTTGTTCGTCTAAAGCGATTGGCCCGCCCGAGCCGCCGCTTACCGCGCCCGCACCACGCCCCGTTTCGCCCGCCTTCGCTCCATGATCCGTGGCCGCACCAGCCGGTAACCGAGCAGCACGATCGCCACCACGATGTAGAAGGCCGGCTCGGCCGAAATCACCTTCAGCGACAGCGCATAATGCAGCACCGCGACGATCAGCACCGGATAAACCAGCTTGTGCAGCGTGTTCCAGCGCGGCCCCAGCCGCCGGATCGAGGCTCTGTTGGAGGTGACCGCCAGCGGGATCAGCATCAAAAGTCCCGCCATGCCCAGCATGATATAGGGACGCTTCAGGATGTCGCCGGCAATCGACGAGAAGATCAGCCCGCGATCCAGCGTCAGATAAACGGTGAAATGCGCCAGCACATAATAGAAGGCGAGAAGCCCGAGTGCGCGCCGATAGGCAATGAGGTTAATGCCGAACAGATCGCGCAACGGCGTGACAGCCAGCCCCAGACAGAGAAACCGGAGCGCCCAGAGCCCGAGGAGATGCTCGAAAGCCCTGACTGGATCGGCCCCCAGCCCGCCGAAGATACCGAGATAAAAGGCATACAGCCCTGGCGTTAGTCCGACCGCATAAAGCGCCCAGATGGAGGCCGGCTTGTAGTGGGCGGGCAGGGCAGGGAATGCGAGCATGGCCATCAGTAGAATTTCGTCAGGTCCATGCCGGCGTAGAGGTTCGCGACCTCATCGGCATAGCCGTTGAACGGCAGCGTATCGATGCGCGCGCCGCCGAACAGCCCGTCCGCCTCACCGATCCGCCGTTCCGTGGCCTGGCTCCAGCGCGGATGATCGACCGCCGGATTGACGTTGGCATAGAAGCCGTATTCGGATGGCTGCAGCTTGTTCCAGGTCGAGGGCGGCTCCTTGTCCGTCAGCGTGATCTTGACGATCGACTTGATGCCCTTGAAGCCGTACTTCCAGGGCACCACGAGCCGGATCGGCGCGCCGTTCTGGTTCGGCAGCGTTTCTCCGTAAAGTCCGGTCGCCAGGATCGCCAGCGGATGCCGCGCCTCGTCGAGCCTGAGGCCCTCGACATAGGGCCATTCCAGTGCCTGGAAAATCCCGGCCTGTCCCTGCATTTCCTCAGGTCTTACAAGCGTCTCGAAGGCGACATACTTCGCGGAGCCGAGCGGCTCGACCCGATCGAGCAGCGCGGAGATCGGGAAGCCGATCCACGGGATCACCATCGACCAGGCCTCGACGCAGCGCATCCGGTAGACGCGCTCCTCCATCGGGAATTCTTTCAGGATGGTCTCGATGTCGATGACCTGCGGCTTCGCCACCATGCCCCCGACCTCGATCGTCCAGGGACGGGTGTTGAGCGAGCCGGAATTGCGCGCCGGATCTTCCTTGCCCGTGCCGAATTCGTAGAAATTGTTGTAGCTGGTCACGTCCTCTTTCGAGGTCAGCTTGTCGTCCACCTTGTAGGCGCTCGGCTTGGCCGCAAGCGGCTGGATGAGCTGCGCAGCGCTCGCAATCGAGGGCAGGGCGGCTGCGCTCACGCCGCCTGCTGCCGCAGCGATGAACTCACGGCGCTTGAGATAAAGCGACTTCGGCGTGATGGCGCTTTCGGCGATGGGGGTAGGGCGGTAGCGGGACATGATCGACCTCGTAAAGCTCCGGAATGCCTTCGATATGACATAGGAGACGGACCGCAGGAAAACAGAGTTTCACTGTCGGGGAAAGAAGTCGTGCGGGAACAATTTCGTGTAGGCTCTGACAGAACGTGACGTGTAAGAAATCCCGCTCCGGCGCGACTGAGGTTACTCGCACCAGCTCAGCTTGTGTCCTTCCCAGCGATGCGCAAGCCCCTGGGCAATCAAGGTATCGCCGATCGACTGGCCGTCCTGCATCACCACGCGCAGCTTGCGGCCATACTTGTCGGTGTCCCGCCGCTCTTGTTGCTCGAGTGTCAGGCCCGTGCCGTTCAGTGTCTCAAGCAGCGCCACCTGCGCCTGATGCCCGAGCTGCCGTTCGCGTTCGCAGGCGGGCTGGCTGATCTCCGGCGTATTGATGTCGGAGATCCGGTATTTCACCCCCTCGTACCAGAAGGTGTCGCCATCGACGACGCAGTTGATGCGGGTCGCCGAGGCGCAGATCGAAAACGTGGCATGGATGGGATCGGCCCGGGAAGAAATCGAGCCGGTCGTGGAGAAATCGATCAGGCTCGCTGCATCCGCAAGGATCGTCGCAGGAGCCAGCCGCGGAGCCGGGATCAGACCCGAATAGATTCCGATCCCGCCAATGAGCAGAATGGTCGCCAGCCGCAGGGGAATGAAGTCGGTCGGCCGCCTCTGTGAACGGGGTGGAGGCGGCGGTCCGGCCAGTTTCTGCCGGGCATCCTTGAGCAACAGCACGCGGGCGGGTTTCCGAGTCATCATGACGCCTCCTTCTCGCCGTTAAAGAATAGGTGAGAGGTCTTGCGTCGGGCTTAATGCGATCACTCAAATGCGATTGGTTGTGCGGACTTGAACCGCCCCAACCAGACCGATTTGCCGAAAGCTACCAGTGGCAGGATGGCTGCCTTGGCTTGAATTTTTCCAAAGAAGGGTGTTGCGCACCCAACCACCATACGCACGCCCGCAGGCTCATCTCAATCACTGAAATGCCGATGAACGCGGCCGCCGCGTGAAGGGCGGGTGCGGACCTCGCCGGCAAAGCTGCCGGCAAACGCTGTCAGCCGACTTCGGCTCCGAAGGACTGGTTGTGCCCGCCATTGCAGTCCCATTGCACGAGCCGCTCGCCCGGCCGTTTCGATGAGTTCGGCACGTCGAGGCAGCGGTTGCTGTTGACGTTGCGGAAGAACAGTCCTGTTGGCCCCGGAGTGACATGCCAGAGTTGGTTGGCCTGGCCGGTGCAACTCCATTGGATCACATCAATGCCATTGCCGCGCTGGCCGCCGCGCACGTCGAGGCAGAGCCCGCTGTTCTGGTTGACGATCTGATAGGCCTTGCCCTTCCGGTAAAGCATCCATTGCTGGTTTGCATTGCTATGGCATCCCCACTGGATCAGCTGGCCACCCGGTCGGGTATCGTTCTGGAATATGTCGAGGCAGAGCCCGCTCGCCATATTGCGCAGGAAGATCGGATAGTTCGGCAGCGTCTGCGCGCGCGCTGGCATAAGACCAGCAGCAAAGGCACTGAGGATCAGGAGAAGGCGAATGGTTCTGGTCATGTAAAATCCCTCGGACTCGCAAGTCCGGTGAGCTTAGAGCGACGACGGATCCCGGCTCTGTCCAAACTTTGCAGCTTGTCCAGTTGTCGGCAGAAATCACGTTTCAGAAAGCGTACCGCTTTTCCACCATCTGATGGTGATTAAGGCGGGCATATCGGCTAAAACGGCACCAAATGAATTCACGTCGTCATGCCATCTCCGCCGGCAGGGCGAGTAAAGACTAACGAGGATCCACCCATGCCCGCCTATCGTTCGAGAACAACCACCCACGGCCGCAACATGGCCGGCGCGCGCGGCCTCTGGCGCGCCACCGGCATGAAGGATGGCGATTTCGGCAAGCCCATCATCGCCGTCGTCAACTCCTTCACCCAGTTCGTGCCCGGCCACGTCCACCTGAAGGATCTCGGCCAGCTCGTCGCCCGCGAGATCGAAGCGGCCGGCGGCGTGGCCAAGGAGTTCAATACCATCGCCGTCGACGATGGCATCGCCATGGGCCATGACGGCATGCTCTATTCGCTGCCGTCGCGCGAGATCATCTCCGACTCGGTCGAATACATGGTCAACGCCCACTGCGCCGACGCCATGGTCTGCATCTCCAACTGCGACAAGATCACCCCCGGCATGCTCTCGGCCGCCATGCGCCTCAACATCCCCGCCGTCTTCGTCTCCGGCGGCCCGATGGAAGCCGGCAAGGCGATCCTGCAGGGCCGCAAGGTGGCCCTCGATCTGGTCGATGCCATGGTTGCAGCGGCTGACGACAAGATCTCCGACGCCGATGTCGATGAAATCGAAAAGGCAGCCTGTCCGACCTGCGGCTCCTGCTCGGGCATGTTCACCGCCAACTCGATGAACTGCCTGACCGAAGCCCTCGGCCTGTCGCTGCCCGGCAACGGTTCGACGCTGGCAACCCATGCCGACCGCAAGCGTCTCTTCGTCGAGGCCGGCCACCTGATCGTCGATCTCGCCCGCCGTTATTACGAGCAGGACGACGAAACCGTCCTGCCCCGCACCATCGCCTCCAAGGCCGCCTTCGAAAATGCCATGGCTCTCGACATCGCCATGGGCGGCTCGACCAACACGGTCCTGCACATCCTGGCCGCCGCCCATGAAGGCGGCATCGACTTCACCATGGACGATATCGACCGCCTGTCCCGCCGCGTCCCCTGCCTCTCCAAGGTCGCGCCCGCCAAGCAGGACGTGCATATGGAAGACGTCCACCGCGCCGGCGGCATCATGCGCATCCTCGGCGAACTCGACCGTGGGGGCCTGATCAACCGCGACTGCCCGACCGTGCATGCCGAAACGCTTGGGCATGCCATCGACCGCTGGGACATCACCCGCACCAATTCCGAAACCGTCCGTGAATTCTTCAAGGCGGCTCCGGGCGGCGTTCGCACAACCCAGGCCTTCTCCCAGGCCTCGCGCTGGGACGATCTCGACACCGACGGTGAAAAGGGCGTCATCCGCTCGGTCGAACATCCCTTCTCCAAGGATGGCGGTTTGGCCGTCCTCAAGGGCAACATCGCGCTCGACGGCTGCATCGTGAAGACGGCCGGCGTCGACGAGAGCATCCTGAAGTTCAAGGGCCCGGCCCGCGTCTTTGAAAGCCAGGATTCGGCCGTCAAGGCGATCCTGTCGAACCAGATCGTCGCCGGCGATGTCGTCGTCATCCGCTACGAAGGCCCGAAGGGTGGCCCCGGCATGCAGGAAATGCTCTATCCGACGAGCTATCTGAAGTCCAAGGGCCTCGGCAAGGCCTGCGCACTCGTCACCGACGGCCGCTTCTCCGGCGGCACCTCGGGTCTCTCCATCGGCCATGCTTCGCCGGAAGCCGCCCAGGGCGGCGCGATTGGCCTGGTGCGCGAAGGCGACCTGATCGACATCGACATCCCCAACCGCACGATCAACCTCGTCGTCGACCCGGCAGAGCTTGAGCGCCGCCGCGCCGAACAGGATGCCAAGGGCTGGCAGCCCGCCGAAAAGCGCAAGCGCAATGTTACGACAGCACTCAAGGCCTATGCCGCGTTTGCGGCCTCTGCCGACAAGGGCGCCGTGCGCCAGTTGCCGGAATAAGCTGAGACCATAAAGGCAGGAGGCGGTCACCCGCCTTCTGCCAGGACTTCCCGTTTGACCGTGATGCAGCCTTGGCTGCAATCGGCCGCAGAGACGCAGCTTTCCTGAAGTCCCTCTCGCCCTGAAGTTTCCACCGCGAGGAGCCCCGATGACCGTCCCCTTCAGCCTTGTCGGCATCGACCATGTCGTCTTCATCGTCGATGACATGGAAAAGGCGCTCCGCTTCTATCACGAAGTCCTAGGCTGCCGACCGGGTTACAGCTATCCTGCGCTTGGGATGGAGCAGGTCTGGTGCGGCGCGGCCCTGATCGTGCTCTGGGACATCACCCATCCGGGCGGCCAGAAGGCCGCCCCACCCGTGTCGGGCGGCCGCAATGTCGACCACATCTGCATCGCCACCGGCCCCTTCGACCATGACGAACTGCGCGCCCATCTCGCCCGCCGCGGGGTGACGATCGACCGGGAGGCCATGCACGGCGGCGCCCGCGGCATGGGCCACTCCTTCTATGTGAAGGACCCCTTCGGCAACACGATCGAGATCAAAGGCCCGGCGGAATATCCAGACGGCCGGGTCTGAGGTTTACTCTCTGCCCCACCGTCACGCCCGGCGGCGGCCAAAGCGTTCCCCTTTGTCCGTATCCGTCACCCTCGGGCTTGTCCCGAGGGTCTGCCGAGCGATGACATTGAACGCGGTAGATGCTCGGCACAGGGCCGAGCATGACGAACCCGCACTTCGCACCGCCTCGGATCATAGTCGCCATTCCGCATGCGAGGGCGTACCGGGCAAGGTGCATTAATCCCGGTAACTCGGATCTTCCCTATCCAGACACGACTTCAGGTAGGCGAAATGCTTTTCCGCCATGCCGCGGTACGGAATCCAGCCATCCGAGGTGCCCTGCGCGATCTCGTCCGACAGCACCGCCAGCGGCTTGCCGGTCGACAGTGCCAGCACCATCGTCTGCGCCGCCTTCTCGAAGAAATACAGATCCTCAAACGCATCTGCCACCGTCTCGCCGGCAACCGACACCCCGTGATTGCCCATGACCAGAACCGCCTTGCCCCGTATCATCTCCGCAAGCCGCTCACCTTCCTCCGCCGCATCCGCGATGCCACCAAACGAGAGGTCGTAGCCGATCCGCCCGAAGAAACGCGCCGTGTTGTTGTCGAGCGGCAGAAGCGTCGGGTCCTTCAGGCAGGAAAGCGCCACGGCATAAGGCGAGTGGCAATGCAGGATGACGCGCGCCTCTGGCAGCATCCGGTGCAGCGTACCATGCACGGTCCAGGCCGACGGGTCGGGCGCGTTCGGCCTGTTCATCACGTCGGGATCATCGGCATCGAGCAGCAGCAGATCGCTCGCCTTCACCGTGGCGAAATGCTGCCAGCGCGGATTGAGCAGGAATTTTCGCCCACTGGTCGAAACCGCCGCGCTGAAATGATTGCCGACCGACTCGCTCCAGCCGAAGCGGTGACAGAGCCGGAAGGCGGCCGCGAGGTCCTGACGCAGCGTTTTCAGCGCTGCGTCGTCGAGCATGTCGTTTCCGGAAGCCGCGATATTCATGCCTTGAACCGTCCTTCCGTCGTCAGCGCCCGATAGGTCGAGCGCATTTCTTCGCGGTCGGCATAACAGCCGCGCAGATAGCGATCGCCGCTGGTCGCCGAATAGGCCATGCGCCCATGCACGATCCGATGGTTGTCGAACACCATACATTCGCCGGCCTTCATCAAAAACCGCATCATGAACCTGTCGTCCTGCAGCATCTTTCCGAAGCGGCAGAAGGCCGGATAATAATCGTCGAGCACGGTCTGCGGCAGGTCGAACAAATCGGCCATGTGCTGGCTGATCGTGAGCCCCGAGACCTCGCCGTGTTTGTCGAGCTCGATCACCCGCTGCCGCGAGCGCATGTCATAGGTGTCATGCTCGCAATAGAAGGGAATGTCGATTTCCGACAGCAGCTTGAAGCCATCAGGATCGATCTCGCGGAAGGCATTCGCCACTGCCACGCCGTCCGAATAGATGCTCATCCCGCCCTCGACGGTATTGGCCCGGCAATGCAGGAACTGGATGCCCGGCGCATGCTCCTCCGCAGGTGTGTCGGTGTGAAGCTCCAGTGCCTTTGCCGTATAGGCGGTGTTCGTCGGGTTGATGTGTGTCTTCACGTCAAAATATTCGCCGAAGAAGGTTGGCCGCACATGCCCCATCAGCTTGACGGTATCGGTCAGCCCCTGATCGCTGTCGGGCATGCCGGTCACGATCGTCAGCCCCTCGACGATCATCGCTTCGAGCCATTTCGCCACCATCTTCGGGTCCTGCATCAGTTCCGGCTGCGAGAAACGGGGAATGTCGGGATAGTGGTCGCTGAACCAGGCCTTGCGCGGCAAGTCGGCCGGATCCGGCCGATGTTTGCCCTCCGTGTAGAGTGCGAGCAGCGAAAGCGGAAAGCGCGACACATGGTTTTCGCCCGCCCAGCGGATCACAAGCGCATCACCCTCGATCTCCGCACGATCAGCCCGCGGTGCCTCCGACAGATGAAAGATGTCGAAGCTGCGCTCGCGCGTCTTGCTGTCGAAGGACGAAGGACAATTGTCGCGCAGCCAGTAGTAATTGAAATAGGCCTGTTTGCCGTCGGCGAGCGGCACATGCAGGCCCTTCTCGGCGAGTGTGACGGACCCTGTCGCAACATGCATGTTCATGGCGGATTTCCTTAAGTCTGAACGACCAACGAGCGGATCGGATTTGACGATCATCATCCGACTTTGCAGGCGAGACCAGACCGATTATGCTTATGCTGAGTTAAGCTGGAGGTTAAGTTGAGCCGTCTTCCGCCCCTGCGCCTTCTGACCACCTTCGAAGCCGTCGCCCGGCTCGGCTCGATGCGTGAGGCGGCAAGCGCCTTGAACGTTACCCAGCCCGCCGTGACGCAAGCGCTGAAGGCGCTGGAAGACCATGTCGGCGCCATCCTGATTGACCGCTCGACGCGGCCAGCAAGGCTCACCGAAGCCGGCCTTGAACTCGCCCGCGCCACCCGCGATGGCCTCGACCTCATCGCCGACACGATCGAGGAAATCCGCACCAGCACCGGCCTAGAAGATCAGCGCCTCACCGTCGCCTGCACCATGGGCCTCGCCACCCACTGGCTGATGCCGCGCCTCAGCGATTTTTACGCCCGCCATCCCGGGCTCTTCGTCAATGTCCAGGTCCCGCCCACGGACCTGCCGCAGATCTGGCCCGGCACCGATCTCGTGCTGCGCTACGGTCGTGGCACCTGGACCGACGGTGAGACGCTGCGCCTCTTCAACGAAACCGTCTGCCCCGTCGGCCGTCCGGCTCTGGTCGAGAGCCTGCTGGCAAAAGGCGAGGGGCTGGAGACCGCCCCGCTCATCCATGTCCGCACCGTCGAGGCCCGCCACTGGGAAGGCTGGACCGATTATCTGGCGCGGCGCGGCCTGCCCAAACCACGCGGCCCGTCCCACATCTTCGACAACTACGTCCAGGCGGTTCAGGCAGCCCTCGACGGCCGTGGCCTGATGCTCGGCTGGCGATCCATCACCGACACCCTCGTCGCCGACGGCAGCCTGAAACCCTGGCCCGAAGGCGCGGTCGACCTTGGCACCGCCTACTTCGCGACAGTGGCACCTGCGGCGGCAAAACGTCCGGCGGTCAAGGCCTTTGTGGCCTGGTTGGGGGAGGGGACGGAGAGCGCCCTTGCGAAATAAGGAAATTAGGCAACTAGGTAAATAACGCGGGCCGCGAGTAGAGGGCTGGCTACGAAGTCGGGCGCGTTTTCTGAAAACTGTCGAGCGCCTTCACCCTCTGCCACCAGTCACCGAGGTTGCGGCGTTCAAAAAACATCTCCCGCACCTCCGGGACCTCGAGCGCATAGTTGATCATCGACGCCAGATAGAGGTCAGCCAGCGTGAGCGCGTTTCCACACATCCACCGCTGGTCGGCAAGCAGGTCGGCGAGAACATCGAGTGAGATCCTGGCGATGGCACGCGCTTTCTCCACGCGGCCTCCATCCGGCGCTTCCCGTCGCTTTGGCTTTTCGATGCATTCGACATAAAGCCCCCAGACCATCTGCGGATACACATAACCATCCGCAATACTGACAATCTGGTTCATGCGGGCGCGTGTTTTGGCATCCGCAGCCTGAAGCGGCGGCCCGTCGAATGCCTCGTCGATATAGCGGGTGATGGCGCCGGTCTCGTAGAGGTGGAAATCGCCGTGCGCGAAGGCCGGTATCTTGCCGAAAGGGTGCCGGGCCAAGTGGTGATCGGGTATTCCGTCTTCGGCAAAGATATCGACCGGCACCAGGTCATGCGCCACACCTTTTTCCAGAAGCGCAAGGCGGGCGATGCGCACGTAAACGCTGTAATCGGCACCATAGAGCTGAGGTCGTGTGCTGCTCGCAGTCTCCGTCACCTTCGCTCCTCATGCGTCGATTGCTGCATCTTCTGAACTGCGGCCTTTAGAGGGTTTAGGTGCCGTTCCAGCACCGACCAGATCACGTCATCCGCAATCTTGTGATACTCGTGCCGGAGCACATTCCCGATGCCGTGGATTTGTTTCCAGGGCATGTCCGGTGCTAACGTGAGCAGGTCGTCCGGTATATGCCGCGATGCTTCGGATATGATTTCGAGAGCCCGTTGCACGGCGAGCCTGAGCAGCCAGTCCTGCTTGAAATCTGCAAGCGATTTGCCGGCGGTGTGTTTTTCGATGCCTTCGATTGCATCCAGGATCTCTGCGAAGACTGCGTCTACCCTGCGTCCGGTCATCAAAACACCCGCAGCGCGGACCGCTCGATATCGGCGCGCAGCATGGGGTGCAGGCTGTTTCTTGTGGTAAGATCTACGGCAATCGAAAGTTCCTGCTCCAGAAACTGCTGGATGCCGATGAGTTCGATCAGGGAAAATTTCTGGTCTGGATCATGATCAATGAACAGATCGAGGTCGCTCGTCGGCTTCGCCTCATCGCGGGCCGTCGAGCCGAATACGAAGAGCGCAGTCGCGCCCATGCCACGGACCGTTGGGGCAAGCCGCTTGAGATGCGATATGGCTTCAACCTGTTTCATGCAAGGATGTTAGCACACGGCACGTTGTCCGTCACTTCGGCCGCTGCACGCCCTCATACACCGTCGCGAGCTGCGCCATCCGCGCCGCATAAGCGGCCGTCAGGCAATCGACATCGCCTTTGCATTCGCCGCGCTTCGTCAGCCATTCGATCTGCTGGTCCTGCAATTCGCCACGCGCGCCCATGGCGAGCAGGCCGGACAGGAGCTCGAAGGTCGTCACCATCTTCACGTCCATGTCGTTGAGCGACAGTGTCTGGCAGATCGCCGCCTCGTCTTCGGCGAGGTCCGGCTTCTTGCAGTCGAAGCTTGCGGCATGAGCGGGCAGGGCGCCCGCCACCATGGGCCCGGCAAGCAGCGCGAAAATCAGCGCGCGGGTGGCGGCTGCATGGGGATCGGACATAATGACCTCGTTCTGGTTCGGCAACGGAGGCTGAACGCCCCTGGCGCGGTCACGTTCCGTGCGCCGTGCGCATGGCAGCCTCTCACGATGCGGTGAGGCAGCGTCCGAGGGGCTTTGATCGTTCTGATGGCGTCCCTAAGTTGCACGGGATGAACAGAAGAACCCTCCTCGCCGCGGCGGCAGCCCTCCCGTTCTGCGCGGCTGCCCGCGCCTTCGCCCAATCGACAGACTCGGGCGCATTGTCCTCCGCCGATCTCGACGTGATCCGCCAGCGCATCGGCGCTCTGCTCGCCGAGGCCCGCCGCCTCGAGACCCTGGAAACCGTCATCGTCACCCGCAACGGCGAACGGCTCGGCGAGCGCGCCTATGGCGACAGCTCGCTCACCGGCTCCACCAACATCAAGTCGGCTTCGAAATGCGTGGTCTCCGCGCTCGTCGGCATCGCCATCGACAAGGGCCTTCTCGATGGCGTCGACCAGAAGATCGAAACCGTCCTGCGCTCGGAATTCCCGAAAAATCCCGATCCACGCCTGTCGAAGATCACCATCGGCCATCTCTTGTCGATGCGCGCGGGCCTCGACCGCATGTCCGGCCCGAATTATGGCCGCTGGGTCGCAAGCCGCAACTGGACCCGCTTCGCGCTGGCCGCCGACTTCATCGACGAGCCGGGCGGTGGCATGCTCTATTCCACCGCCTCCACCCATCTGCTTTCGGTCATCCTCACCAAGGTTTCAGGCAAGCCCACTTTGGCGCTGGCGCGAGATTGGCTTGGTCCGTTGAAGGGTTTCCGCATCGGCGCCTGGGACCGCGATCCCCAGGGCTATTATCTCGGGGGCAATCAGATGGCCATGACGCCGCGTTCGCTCCATGCCTTCGGCGAACTCTATCGCCGCGGCGGCGTCACCGAGGACGGCACCCGGCTGATCTCTGAATCCTGGGTCCGCGAAAGCTGGATCCGCCGCACCAACTCCGTCTTCAACGGCGATGGTTATGGCTATGCGTGGTTCCTGAGGGAGATGAATGGCGAGCAGGTCAACTATGCCTGGGGCTACGGCGGTCAGATGCTCTACATTGCCCCGAGCCTCGGCCTCACCGTCGCCATGACGTCCAACGAGGCAGCCCCATCGGCCCGCACCGGCTACCGCGACGAACTGCACGGGCTGATGTCCAGCATCATCGGCATCGTCAGGACTTGAGGCGTCGCTGCTTTATCCCCATCTGCGATCACACTTCCTTGGTTCTGCCTATTTCAGGACGCAGGAACCGTGTTTAGAACATCCATGATCCATTGAAGGGTTCTTGCATGCCGCGTCTCAGCCGTTTCCTCTCCTTTGCCCTTGTTCTGACCGTTGCCGCAACGCCGCTGGCGGGTACCACCGTGCTTGCTCAGGACAAGGTCGTGCCGCAGAACCAGCTCGACATGCAGATGTCCTTCGCCCCGCTGGTCAAGCAGACGCGCGGCGCGGTCGTGAACGTTTATGCCGAGCGCATCGTCCAGAGCCGCTCCAATCTCTTTGCCGGTGATCCCTTCTTCGAACAGTTCTTCGGCCAACGCATGCCGAACCGGACGGAAAAGCAGTCCTCACTCGGCTCAGGTGTCATCGTCGAGGCGAACGGTACGGTCGTCACCAACAACCACGTCATCGATGGCGCCGACGACATCAAGGTCGCACTCGCCGATGGTCGTGAATATCCAGTCAAGGTGGTGCTGAAGGATGATCGCCTCGATCTCGCCGTGCTAAAATTCGATGCGCCTGAAACCATGCCGACTCTGCCGATCGGCGATTCCGATTCAACCGAAGTCGGCGATCTCGTGCTGGCCATCGGCAATCCCTTCGGCGTCGGCCAGACGGTGACATCAGGCATCGTCTCTGCGCTCGCCCGCAACCAGGTGACGGAAGGCGATTTCGGCTTCTTCATTCAGACCGATGCCGCAATCAATCCCGGCAATTCCGGTGGCGCGCTGGTCAACACCAAGGGCGAACTGATCGGCATCAATACGGCCATCTTCTCGCGCGGCGGCGGCTCGAACGGCGTCGGCTTCGCCATCCCGGCAAACCTCGTGCGCGTCTTCCTCGATGCCGCCGATCGTGGCGATGCGAGCTTCGAAAAGCCTTATGTCGGTGCGAGCTTCGAGCCGGTGACATCGGATGTTGCCGAAGCACTCGGCCTGAAGACGGTGCGCGGCGCGCTCGTCGTGCGCATCGCCGAAGATGGGCCAGCCGCCAAGGCAGGCCTGAAGCCCGGCCAGGTCGTGACCGCCGTTAACGGCATCCCCGTCGAACATCCCGACGCCCTCGGCTACCGCCTGACCACGGCAGGGCTCGGCAAGACCGCTGAACTCACAGTGCAGGAGGATGGGAAGGAAAAGAAGATCCCACTGACGCTGGCCGCCGCCCCCGAAACCCGCCCGCGTGACATTCAGCTGATTGAGGGGCGCAATCCCTTTGCCGGCATCCGTGCTGGCAACCTTTCGCCGCGTCTTGCTTATGAACTCAAGATGGCCTCGGAAGTTGCCGGCGTGGTCGTCACCGAAGTGGTCCGGGGCTCGCCCGCCGCCCGGCTCGGCTTCCAGCCGCGCGACATTGTCGTCGCCGTCAATGGGGAGGACATCGCCTCGGTTGAAGACCTCAAGAAGATCGCCGAAAGCGATCCGGGCTTCTGGCGGGTCGAGATCGAACGCGACGGCCAGCGCATCCGGCAGATCTTTCGATGAGTGATCTCTTCGCGCCGCAGATGTCGAAGGAAATGGCCGAGCGGCGTCCGCTTGCCGATCGTCTGCGGCCGAAAAACCTGTCGGAAGTGACAGGCCAGGAACACCTGACCGGCGAGGATGGCGTGCTTGCCCGGATGATCGCCTCGGGCTCCCTCGGCTCGATGATCTTCTGGGGGCCGCCCGGCACCGGCAAGACCACCGCCGCGCGGCTCCTGTCGGGCGAGGCGGGCCTCGCCTTCGAGCAAATCTCGGCCATTTTCTCCGGCGTCGCGGATCTCAAGAAGGTGTTCGAAAGCGCCCGGCTGCGGCGAATGGAAGGCCGCCAGACCCTGCTCTTCGTCGACGAGATCCACCGCTTCAACCGCGCCCAGCAGGATAGTTTCCTGCCTGTCATGGAAGACGGCACCGTCATCCTCGTCGGCGCCACCACCGAAAACCCGAGCTTCGAGTTGAACGCCGCTCTTCTGTCGCGGGCGCGGGTGCTCACCTTCAAGCCGCATGACGAGGCGAGCATCGAGACGCTGTTGAAGCGCGCCGAGGAGACGGAAGGCAAGCCGCTGCCGCTCGACGCGGATGCGCGGGCCACCCTGATCCGCATGGCCGATGGCGACGGCCGGGCGTCCCTGACGCTGGCCGAAGAAGTCTGGCGTGCCGCCCGTCCAGGCGAAATCTTCGACACCGAAGGGCTGGGCCGCATCGTCCAGCGCCGCGCGCCTGTCTACGACAAGGGGCAGGACGGCCACTACAACCTGATCTCCGCGCTCCACAAGGCCGTGCGCGGCTCCGATCCGGATGCCGCCCTCTACTATCTCTGCCGCATGTTCGATGCCGGCGAAGATCCGCTCTATCTCGGGCGCCGGCTCGTGCGCATGGCGGTGGAGGATATCGGTCTGGCCGACCCCCAGGCCCTGGTCGTCTGCAACGCCGCCAAGGATGCCTATGATTATCTGGGCTCGCCGGAAGGCGAGCTGGCGCTGGCCGAGGCCTGCGTCTATCTGGCGACGGCCCCGAAATCGAACGGGGTCTATGTCGCCTACAAGGCGGCGATGCGGGCGGCCAAGGAATACGGCTCGCTGCTTCCGCCCAAGCACATCCTCAATGCCCCGACCAAGTTGATGAAGGCGGAAGGCTACAACGAGGGCTATCGCTACGACCACGACGAGCCCGACGCTTTTTCCGGCCAGGACTATTTCCCGGAGAAGATGGGCCG
This sequence comes from Rhizobium glycinendophyticum, assembly GCF_006443685.1. NCBI lineage: Bacteria > Pseudomonadati > Pseudomonadota > Alphaproteobacteria > Hyphomicrobiales > Rhizobiaceae > Peteryoungia > Peteryoungia glycinendophytica. Next base: position 1,718,788 of record NZ_VFYP01000001.1, read on the forward strand.
GAAGACCTTCTACGATCCGCCGGAGCGCGGCTTCGAGCGGGAGATCCGCAAGCGGCTGGATTGGTGGGCGAAGCTCAGGCGTGAACGCGGAGGTTGAATTCGGCCCGCCGGCTTGTGTATCGTCATTTCATTTTAAGCTCATTTTAAAGCGCGCTGCTGTAGGTTCGCCTGATGCTATATTTCAGGAATTCGAGCATGCCGCATCTTCACAAGTATGTTGAACCTTCGGCCCCGACGACTGCGCGCCAGCGCTTCGGCCTCACGGCGCTGGTCGCGATCTTTTCGGCCATGCTCATCACGCTGTCGGCCCTGTCTCTCTTCTTCGTCGGGGGAGTGGCTTCGAAAACGGCAGACAAGATTGCCATTGAAAAACAATATGTCCTGTTCGAAAACGCCCTGCGTGACCGCCAGAACCTGATGGCCCGCGATCAGCTGGGCCTCGCCCGCTGGGACCGCTCGGTCAAATACGTGACGCTCAGGTTCCGGGAAACCTATGTCGAGGAGGAGCTGGTATCCTCCCTCTGGCACGACTTCGGCCACGAGCGCAGTTTTCTCGTCGGGCCGGGCGGCCGGCTGCTGATGTCGGCCTGGCAGGACCAGGTCGACTTCACCCAGCGCACACTCGCCGACGGCGACAGCCTGCTCGCTCTGGTCGATCTCGCCATTGCCCGCCATAACACCAATCGCACGACGATCGAGGGCGGTTACGGCCAGCGTCCCGTGCAAGCCTCCCAGGTGGAGGAGATCGCCGCCTTTGGTTTCATCGAGATCGACAGCGAGGTGATGATCGCGAGCGCCATGGCGATCGTGCCGGACGACGGCGAAGTGGCCCTGCCGGACGGGCCGCCGATCATTCTCGTCTCGGCGCGACCGGTCAATACGAGTTTCATCGATGACATCAATTCGCAGCTGAAGCTCACCAATGTCACGTTCGACCGCCACGGCAACGGCCTCATTCCCGTCATCGATGTCGAGGCGCGCACACTCGGAAGCTTCTCCTGGGACCTCTATCTGCCGGGCAGGGACATCTGGCCCGTGGTCGTCCCGCTGACCTTCGGCCTCTGCGGAGTGATGCTGATCGCTACACTCGTGCTCGGCCGTTACATCCACCTTCTCTCGGTGCGCCTGGAGGCGAGCGAGCGGCGCAATCGCGACCTCGCGATGCGTGACGCCTTGTCGGGTCTCGCCAACCGCCTCTGTTTCGATCAGGCGCTGAATTCCGCCTCCGAGCGTCTCGCCCATGCGCCCTTCGCCGTCATCGCCTGCGATCTCGACCGCTTCAAGGCGGTGAACGACGTCCACGGCCATGCCGCCGGCGACGAGGTGATCCGCGTGGTCGCGGAACGCCTGAAAGAGGCCGTCGGCGATCAGGGTCTGGTCGGTCGCACCGGCGGCGACGAATTCGTGATCCTGATGTCCGCCTTCCGCGACCGGGCGCGGCTGGCGCTGCTGGCGCAGCACATCATCACCTCGATTTCCCGGCCCATCGTGTTGCCGGACGGCGCCGTGGTCGATGTCGGCATCAGTCTCGGCATTGCCGCGGCACCCGACCAGGGCATTTCTGGCCGCGAAATCATGGCGAGTGCGGATCAGGCGCTCTACGCGTCGAAGGAGGGCGGACGTGGCCGGGCCTTCTTCGCCGAGGATCTCGATGAGGCGGCCCGAAATCTCGCCGGCCATGCCGCGGAGGCGGTGAATGCGGCCTGACCTGTCGCGCCGCCACCTGCTGGCGCTGCTGGCGGCGACGACGCTTTCGGGCCTGGTGTCACCGGCCATGGCGGCCGGTGCTGCAACCCAGGGTGCCGCCAGCATAGCCGCCGAACCGAAGCGCCGTGGCAAGGGCACCCGCGTCATCGTCATCGGAGCCGGCATGGCGGGTCTCGTGGCTGCCGCGCGCCTGGTGGAGGAGGGGGCCGAGGTCGTGGTGATCGAGGCCCGAAACCGCATCGGCGGGCGCATCTTCACCGATCGCAGCCTCGGTGTTCCGGTCGAACTCGGCGCCGGCTTCATCCACGGCTTCAACGGCAATCCGCTGGCGGATCTTCTCGACCGGTCTGGCAGTCGGCCCTTCTTCATCGATGAGGACCGGGCCGTGCTGCTTGAGGACGGCGGCATAGAGCCGGAGGAATTCGAGCTCGACGACCTCTGGGACGATGTCGACACGATCATCGAGGATGCGGCGGAAGAGTCCGATGGCAATCCGGACACCTCGCTGGCCGAGATCGTCGATATTCTCGATCCGGGCCTGGCGAAGGAGCCGATCGGCGGCTGGGCGCTCACCGACATGATCGAAAACGACGTCGGCGCACCGCTCGATGCCATCTCCGCCCTGCATTTTGATGGCGACGAGGCCTTCGACGGACCCGACGTCGTGGTGAAGCAGGGGTACGACACGCTGCTGGCGCCGCTTGCCAAGGGGCTCGACATCCGCCTCGGCGAAACGGTTCTGCGTATTGCCACGGGCAAGCATGGCGTCACCGTCGAAAGCGACAAGGGCCGTCATCGGGCGGCTCATGTCGTGGTGACCGTGCCGCTCGGGGTTCTCAAGGCGGGCAGCATCCGCTTCGAGCCGGCTTTGCCAGAGGCGCATAGGCAGGCGATCGACGCGATTGGCTTCGGCAATCTCGGCAAGGTGTCGGTGCGTTTCGACAGGGCCTTCTGGCCGAAGGATGCTCATTACATCGGCTACGTCGCCCGCGAGCGCGGCCGCTATGCCGAAATCGTCAACCTGATGCCGAGCCACGATGCCGCCGCGCTGACGCTGGTGGCGAGCGGCGCCTATGCCAAGACCCTGGACGCGATGGACGATCGGGCCGTGGCTGCCGACGTGATGCAGGCGCTCGGATCGATGTTCGGGGTTCAGCCGAAGCCGCCGAGCGGGCTGGTGCGCCATGTCTGGTCCACGGATCCGCTCGCCCGCGGCACCTATTCCTTTACCGCGACCGGAACCCTGCCGGCGCATTTCGACGCCCTGGCAAAGCCTGCGGGGCAGGGGCTGTGGCTTGCCGGCGAACACACGCTCTTTGCCTATCACGGCACGGCGCACGGGGCCTTCCTGAGCGGTCAGCGCGCGGCCGACGCGATCCTCGCCAGTCTCTGAACCCGCTCCGGTATATGAAACCGGAAGGTCTTCGAGGCCGGAAAATATTCGAGAAGCCGGAGCGGCTGCATCTGCCGACCACCACGCGGGCGCTCGACCTGGCGAGGCCCACCCGACGAGGCTCATCGGGTAATTGCGAGCCGGTCAGGCGCATTCATGCGTGGATTTTTCGCGCGAGGCGCGGCCTGTCGTGCCGGACGCCGGATCAGGAGGCCCGCTGCTTCGGCTGAACGTTCGGAGCCGCCGTCATCTTGACCTTGCTTTCAGCCAGCCCGTGATGGCCTTCCATATCGACGATCAGATGCCAGTGACCGCTTTCCGGAATGACGATGTTGAGCGGCGACTTCTTCGCCACGCCCCCCAGAAACTTGAAGTCGAGCGTTTCCTTGAAGCGCTGGAAATTCGTCGGCGTCATCAGGCGCACATTGTTGACGGCCGAGAGCGTCACTTCGATGATCGTGCCGGCGCGCCGTTCCTTGAGGTCGTAATGGGTGAAACGAAAGGTCGGTTTGGACATCGTGTCCTCGTCTCCAGGCGGTCTAACTTGTCGATCATCCTATACCTGCGGCCGTTAAGGAACGGTTTGGCGGCGGGCGGCGTGCATGGCTGACCGGAGACTTTTTTGGGACGATGCGTTCACCCAAATGAAAGCAGGGCCGACACTGTCGACCCTGCTCGGCTGTGTTTTGAGGTAACGGCTGCCCGTTAGCGATGGGTGCCGATATTGGCTTCGGCCCGCGGTTCGCCGACCGACATGGCCTTGAAGAACGGAACCAGCTGCCAAAGGGCCGACAGGCCGACCAGTACGTAAACGATGGTCGCGAGCGTCGTATCCTGGCCACCGAACAGGGCAGCGACGAGGTCGAAATCGGCAAGGCCAACAAGCAGCCAGTTGAGGCCGCCGACGATAACGAGAAGCAGGGTGATGAGGTTGAGCGCGCGCATGGGGTTCTCTCCGTTGGTGTGGAGTGAAGCTAACAGTTTCAACTGCAATTGGTTCCGGGGCGGTCCTCATGCTGAGGTGCCGCGTAAGCGCGGGCCCCGTGCTGAGGTGTCCACCATCACCCAAGTGCGGAACGAACCCTCGGCAGATCCTCGGCACATCCTCGGGTTAAACCCGAGGATGGGGATGACGGCATGTGGGGTGGGCCCAGTGTCCCCCGCCAGCGGTTTCGGAGTGTTGCGACGCTTGCGGAGGATACCCCTCCTCTCCGCGATCGTCATCCTCGTCCTCGGGTTTAACCCGAGGATGTCCCGAGGATCTGCTAGCGTGTCTGCAGTCTCAAGGCGCAAGGCAGCCGCACATATTCGGACTGTCAAAAACCCCAAGCTTCGCCGCCGGTCGGGATCGTCTCCCTCCGGGTGGCTTGAAACTTGTCTCGGACGAGGCGCCAGAAGCAACCTGTCTAAGTATATATGTGGCTCCTTCCGGCGCCTCGTTCGGCGTCTTTTCCCGCTGCATGCGTCCCTCTGGCAAGGCGGCGACGGTCCTCGGGATCCTCGGGCTTGACCCGTGGACCGAGGATTGACCGGGCGTAGGGTCCGGCTTTGACAGAGTCCTCCCGAAGAAGTGTCTGCCATAGCCTGGCCGGTGGCCCGGGAGGTTCCCGCCGGATGGTGCACCATGCCGACCGGGACCCTCGCCCGGGGGATGCGGCCCTGGTCATGTGCGACCTCGGTCCTCATCCCCGCCGTTTGTTTCGCCCCGCTGTCTGGGTGTTCGCGACAGCGCGGGCGCCTTGTCTGTGTGCCTCTGAGGCACGTCCTTCCGATCAGGGTATCCAGGTTTTGGGGGCATCCGTCCCCATCACCCTCGTCAAGCCCTTCGTCCGGAGGGAGACCGTTGCAGCGGGCCGGGGATTTGTGCCTGCGACAGCACGTCACCCCGGCGCCGGCCCCGCCTCGCCTGACATCGCATCGTCAGGTGTATCCGAGGGCGGGACGGAGCTGAGTCTACGGGAGGAAAAATGGGCGGGGATGAAAAAACATGTCGGGGTTTGATTTCGTTAGAGAATCTCTCGAAGTCGTCCCCCTTTTTTGCCACTGATGCCGCGTTTGTGGCCTTGCCCCTCACCCTACCCTCTCCCCGCAGGCGGGGAGAGGGGGGCGCAAGCATCGGCCGTCTCGGCCTTCTCCCCGCCTGCGGGGAGAAGGTGCCGGCAGGCGGATGAGGGGCAGAGGCGGCAAGCGCGACGTCATCTGTTGGCGGGCTTGTGTTTGGATCCTCGGGTCATCCTCGGGTTTAACCCGAGGACGAGGATGACGACCTTTGGGGGTGGGGTGGGTATTCTCCTCAGGCTTCGTGCGATGAAGACGGTAGAGGAGGATACCCGCAGCCTCCCCACCCTCCGTCATCCTCGGGCTTGACCCGAGGATCCAGACACAAGCTCTCAAATGCCCGATCAGGGCCAAACCTCAGATTTCGCAAGGGGGGGCTCGGTGAAGGTGGTGCCCTCGAAACTGTGCCCCTCTCCGGGAAAATCTGAAGTTTAGGCGGCTTGCGCACGCCTAAGCCTTCGATTTTCCGTCCTTCCCCGCATGGGGGGAGGTGGGCCTCCCAGAACGAATTCGGCCCGAGGTTTCCCCCGGGCCGAAATCTCACTCTATTCTCAACTGATCAGCTGCACCCACTCGTCGCGCCACACGTGTCGCACTTCTCGCACGTGCCATTCCGCACCATCGTGAAGTTCTGGCATTCCGAGCACATGTTGCCCGTATAGCCTTGCGCGATGGAGCGCATGCGGCGGGAGGCCTCGAGCTTTTTGGCTTCGGCCTTGGCAGCCGCTGCCTCGTCGGCGGCGGCATCGGAGAAGAGGCTTTCTTCGGCGATCTCTTCTGCCAGTTCCACGGCGCGTTCCTCGTAGTCGCGCTTGAAGGACACGACTTCGGAGGTGGCGATCGCGGTGGTCACTTCCAGTTTTCGGGCGGTGGCGCCGGCGGAGAAGGCGGTGACGGAGGATGCCTTGGCGGGGGCGGCGGTGGCGGCTCCCTTGGGCTCGGCGCCGGCCGCAGCCGGCATGTGGCTGGAGACGAGCGTCGGCTTGTAGCCGCGGGTCAGACCCTTGGAGACGACGTCGGCCTTGCCTTCCTTGACGCCGCGGCCCAGCGCGGTCGCGGAGAAGTCGGAGGTGTCGACATGGGCGAGGTCGCTGCGACCGAGATAGGAGATCGCAAGCTCCCGGAAGACGTAGTCGAGGATCGACGTCGCATTCTTGATCGCGTCGTTGCCGGTCACCATGCCGGCCGGCTCGAACTTGGTGAAGGTGAAGGCGTCGACATATTCCTCGAGCGGCACGCCATATTGCAGGCCGAGCGAGACGGAGATGGCGAAGTTGTTGATGAAGGCGCGAAGGGCCGAGCCTTCCTTGTTCATGTCAAGGAAGATTTCGCCGAGGCGGCCGTCGTCATATTCGCCGGTGCGCAGGAAGATGGTGTGGCCGCCGATCTTCGCCTTCTGGGTGTAACCCTTGCGGCGGGTCGGCAGCTTTTCCTGTTCGCGCACCACCCGCTCGACGATGCGCTCGACGATGCGTTCGGTGATGGTGACGGCCTGGGCGGCGGCCGGCTGCTGGATCAGGTCTTCGAGCGCATCCTCATTGTCCTCGTCCTCGATGAGGGAGGCATTGAGCGGCTGGCTGAGCTTCGAGCCGTCGCGATAGAGCGCGTTGGCCTTCAGTGCCAGCTTCCAGGACAGCATGTAGGCGGCGCCGCAGTCTTCGACGGTCGCTTCGTTCGGCATGTTGATCGTCTTGGAGATCGCACCCGAGATGAAGGGCTGGGCCGCCGCCATCATGCGGATGTGGGATTCGACCGAGAGATACCGCTTGCCGATCTTGCCGCAGGGATTGGCGCAATCGAAGACCGGCAGATGCTCGGCCTTGAGGAAGGGGGCGCCTTCCAGCGTCATCGCACCGCAGACATGGATATTGGCGGCTTCGATGTCCTTCTTCGAGAAGCCCATGTGCTCCAAGAGGTTGAAGCTCATGTCGGCGAGCTGCTCGTCGGAGACCTTGAGGGTTTCCTTGAGGAAGTCGGCGCCGAGAGTCCACTGGTTGAAGACGAACTTGATGTCGAAGGCGGCCTTCAGCGCGCCGTTGACGGCTTCGATCTTTTCGTCGGTGAAGCCCTTGGCCTTCAGCGTCGAGGGGTTGATGCCCGGCGCCTGGTTCAGGTTGCCATGGCCGACGGCATAGGCGTCGATCTCGGCGATCTGGCTTTCCGAATAGCCGAGCGTGCGCAGCGCTTCCGGAACGGCCGCGTTGATGATCTTGAAGTAGCCGCCACCGGCGAGCTTCTTGAACTTGACCAGCGCGAAGTCGGGCTCGATGCCGGTCGTGTCGCAGTCCATGACGAGACCGATCGTGCCGGTCGGCGCGATGACCGAGACCTGGGCATTGCGGTAGCCGTGCTTTTCACCGAGCTCGAGCGCCTTGTCCCAGGCCGCCGTGGCATGGGCGATCAGGGCCGGATCTGTGCAGTCGGCATGAACAAGCGGAACCGGGTTGACCGAGAGGCCTTCATAGCCGTCCGACAGACCCTGGGCGGCGCGGCGATGGTTGCGGATGACGCGCAGCATGTTGTCGCGGTTCGGCGCAAAGCCCGGGAAGGGGCCGAGTTCCGAGGCGATTTCGGCAGACGTCGCATAGGAGACGCCGGTCATGATGGCGGTGAGCGCACCGCAGATGGCGCGGCCTTCGGCGCTATCGTACGGGATGCCCGAGGACATCAGGAGGCCGCCGATATTCGCATAGCCGAGGCCGAGCGTGCGGTATTCATAGGAGAGTTCGGCGATCTGGCGCGACGGGAACTGCGCCATCATCACGGAGACTTCGAGAACGACGGTCCAGAGGCGGACGGCGTGTTCGTAGTCGGCGATGTCGATCTTCTTCGTCTCGGCATCCTTGAACTGCAGGAGGTTGAGCGAAGCCAGGTTGCAGGCCGTGTCGTCGAGGAACATGTATTCCGAGCACGGGTTCGACGCGCGGATCGGGCCGGCAGCCGGGCAGGTGTGCCAGTCGTTCATCGTCGTGTTGAAGTGCAGACCCGGATCGGCCGATGCCCAGGCGGCGTAGGAGATCTTCTCCCAGAGGTCGCGGGCCTTCAGCGTCTTCATCACCTTGCCGTCCTTGCGGGCGGTGAGGTTCCACGTGCCGTCATTCTCGACAGCGCGCAAAAAATCGTCCTTCAGCGAGACGGAATTGTTCGAGTTCTGGCCGGAGACGGTGAGATAGGCTTCCGAATCCCAGTCGGTGTCGTAGGTCTTGAACTCGAGATCCTTGTAGCCCTGCTGGGCGAACTGGATGACGCGCTTGATATAGTTTTCCGGAACCTGGTCCTTCTTGGCGGCGCGGATTTCGCGCTTCAGGGCCGGGTTCTCGTTCGGGTCGAAGCAGGCGCCGTTGTCGGCCTCGCAGTTGACGCAGGCCTTCATGATCGCCTTCAGGTGACGGCCGACGATCTTGGAGCCGGTGACGAGGGCGGCAACCTTCTGCTCTTCCTTCACCTTCCAGTCGATATAGGCTTCGATATCGGGATGGTCGATGTCGACGACGACCATCTTGGCCGCACGGCGGGTGGTGCCACCCGACTTGATGGCGCCCGCTGCGCGGTCACCGATCTTGAGGAACGACATGAGGCCGGAGGAGCGACCGCCGCCGGAAAGCTTTTCGCCTTCGCCGCGCAGATAGGAGAAGTTGGAGCCGGTGCCGGAGCCATACTTGAAGAGACGGGCCTCGCGGACCCAGAGGTCCATGATGCCGCCTTCGTTGACGAGGTCGTCTTCGACGGACTGGATGAAGCAGGCATGCGGCTGCGGATGTTCATAGGCCGACTTGGACTTCACCAGCTTAGCCGTGAAGGGGTCGACATAGAAATGGCCCTGGCCGGGGCCATCGATGCCATAGGCCCAGTGCAGGCCGGTGTTGAACCACTGCGGGGAGTTTGGCGCGACGCGCTGGGTGGCGAGCATATAGGCAAGCTCGTCCTTGAAGGCGGCAGCGTCTTCTTCGGACGAGAAATACTTGCCCTTCCAGCCCCAATAGGTCCAGGTTCCGGCCAGGCGATCGAAGACCTGGCGGGCATCGGTTTCGGAGCCGTAGCGCTCTTCAGCGGGCAGGGCCGCGAGCGCCTTTTCGTCGGCGACCGAGCGCCAGAGGAAGGAGGGAACGTCGTTCTCCTCAACCTTCTTCAGGATCTTCGGCACGCCGGCCTTGCGGAAATATTTCTGGGCGAGAATGTCCGCCGCCACCTGGCTGAACTGGGCCGGGACGTCGATGTCGGCAAGACGAAATACGATTGAGCCGTCGGGGTTCTTGATCTCGCTGATGGCCTTGCGGAACTCGATCTCCGCGTATGCGGACTGTCCCGGTTTGGTGAAGCGACGTTCAATGCGCATCTGCCTGTGTCCCTCGATCTTGGGCGCCGGAAATCGGCGCGAAAAATGGCGTCCGTCTGCACGCGTCAAACCGCGCAGCCGGTGTTTCGTTCGTCTGAAGGGTGATTCATCCGAAGACTACGACACCCTGTATCTTGTGGTGATGATGGCTGCAAACGCTAAATATAGTATTAACAGTTTATTGCTGCCAGACATAGACCCCGCTTGGCGGTCAAAAATCGCACAGAAATCCTAGCGTGGGCGACGTCCTCAGAACGCCGTTCCACCTCGAAGAAAGCCGCCACAATGTTTGATGAAACCCAGCCTCGTTAATGCCCGGTCCAGTCGCCGCCGCAACACGATCCATTAACATCGACGTGACTGATTCCGTCAAGGGGTGGTCCATGAAGGAAATGTTAACGCTATATCTTGTGGCTGCCTTCTGTGGATAACGGGCAAAAGGCGGAAGCCACGGGAATGACTGCGCTTTCCGCCGCGCCAATGGCCGGCTCGTCAGGCGATGTCGAATGTCAAGCGGCTGTCATGAATATTTTAGCGTTTCGACGTGGCACACAAATCCTGGTAGCCAAGTCCCTGATTTCGACGCTGGTGGGCGATTTTCCGGGTCGATAAAAGCTGGGGATGACGGCCGGTGAAGCGATGCGCAGGCCAGAGCTTTCGATCTGTGACCCGATCCTTGAATTCGTCACAGTGCAGTGCAGCAGTCTCCCGAATTTGATGCCCAGATGGCAACGAATTCGCAAGATGTGCCCCCTAAATTAGGGAGAGACCGTGTGGAATGAACTCCATGCCCGGCCGGAGCGGCCACCTGCCAGGATGGCGGGACTGCAAGGAGATTCCCCCATGTCGATCGCCAATCTATCCATTTTGAAGAAGGTGAGCCTCGTCGTCGTCCTGATGGGCGTGGCCGCCGCCGCCATTGCTGCCGTCGGTGCCCAGGGCCTGTCATCCCTCGGCACGGCTCTGAAAGACACAGGCGCCCGCGAAGAGGTGGCCCGCGAAGCCATGGACCTGCGCGTCGATATCATCGCCATCTCGCGCATGACCTATCAGCTGGCGCTGGCGCCAGAAAAGGCAGCCGATTTTGCCGCCGAGACCGACAAGCGTGCCGGCGAGATGCTGGCGCGTCTGCCGAAGATCGCCTCGACCGCCAATGCGACCGAAAGTCAGCTGCTCGACAAGATCAAGGGTACGCTGGACGCCTATTTCACCCAGATCCGCGCCATGGTCGCCGTTGCCGGCTCGGATGCCGGCAAGGACCCGGCCGTGATGAAGGCCGAACTTGCGAAAGCGCTGGACGCCCAGAAGGTGGTGACCTCGGCCGTGAAGGAATATTCGACGCTGTCTGCAACGACGCTCACGGCCTCGCGTGACAATGCGCTGGCCGCATCCAGCTTCACCATGCTGGTCCAGATCCTGACCGCAGGCGTCTGCATTGTGCTTGGCGTCGCCATCAGCTTCGTGCTTGCCCGCCGCGGCATCGTCAATCCGATCCGCAGCCTGACGGCCGTCATGTCGGAAATGGCCGGCGGTCAGCTGCCGAAAGAGATCAGCGGCACCGATCGTCGGGACGAAATCGGTGAGATGGCCCGTGCGCTGGAAGTCTTCCGCACCAATGAAGCGCAGATGCGCGCCATGGAAGCTCAGGAAGCCGCACTCACCGCCCAGAGCAAGGACCTTCAGTCCTCGATCAGCGTGATCGTCAAGGCTGCGGCTGCCGGTGACTTCTCGCAGCGCATCTCCAAGGCCTACGAGGATGCCGACCTGCAGCGCTTTGCCGGTTCCGTCAATGAACTGGTCGAAAATGTTGATCGCGGCATCACCGAAGTCCGCCGCGTCATCGCGGCACTCGCCGATGCCGATCTGACGCATGAGATGGAAGGTCAGTTCCAGGGCGCCTTTGCCGAACTGCAGGGCAACGTCAACCAGACCATGGCCGTGCTGCGCCAGACGATGCAGAACATCCTGACGGCGGCAGGCACGATCACCGGCAATTCCGGCGAGCTGTCGTCGGCGGCCAACCAGCTTGCTCGCCGCACCGAACAGCAGGCAGCTTCGCTCGAAGAAACCGCCGCAGCGCTGGAGGAGATCACCACCACGGTCAAGACCTCGACCCAGCGCGCCAACGAAGCCTCGCACATGGTCCGCGAGACCAAGGAAAGCGCCGGCAAGTCGGGTGACATCGTCCGCAATGCGATTGACGCCATGGGCCGCATCGAGCAGTCGTCCAGCAAGATCAGCCAGATCATCTCGGTGATCGACGAGATCGCCTTCCAGACCAACCTCTTGGCGCTGAACGCCGGCGTCGAGGCGGCCCGTGCCGGCGAAGCCGGTCGTGGTTTCGCCGTCGTCGCGCAAGAAGTGCGCGAACTGGCCCAGCGTTCGGCCAACGCGGCCAAGGAGATCAAGACGCTGATCAACACCTCCGCCGAAGAGGTCAAGGGCGGAGTCTCGCTGGTCCTGTCCACCGGCGATGCGCTGCGCGAGATCGAAAACCTCGTCAACCGCGTCAACGACCATGTCGTGACGATTGCGCGTGCGGCGGAAGAACAGTCGGCGGCGCTCGGCGAGATCAACACCTCGGTCAACCACATGGACCAGATGACCCAGCAGAACGCGGCTATGGTCGAAGAAACGACGGCAGCAAGTCAGGTTCTGGCTGGCGAAGCACGCCAGCTCCAGGCCCAGCTCGCCCGCTTCCAGCTGGATGCCGGCCAGTCCAACTCTACCGGTTATCGCACGGCAGCATAAGATCCTTCGCGAATTGGCTAAATAGCAAAGAAAGGAAGCGCCGCAGCGATGTGGCGCTTCTTTCGTTTGGAAGATGGAACGGGCTATGTACCATGACTTGAAATCGCCCTCAGGCATAGCGCGGGGCAAGGGAAACCGAATGCTTGAGGAGGTGCAGGGCCATGAAGCTGTTGATACTGGGTGCGACCGGTTTGGTCGGAAGCCGCGTTCTGGATCTGGCGCTCGCCGATCCTCGGGTCACATCTGTGACCGCCCCTAGCCGGAGACCACTGCCCAGGCGGCCAGGGCTATTGGCCCCGGTCGTGGATTTTGAGGCGCTGCCGCAGGATCCATCGATCTGGACTGTCGATGCCGTCATCTGCGCGCTCGGTACCACGCTTAAAACGGCCGGATCGCGCGAGCGTTTCCATCGCGTGGATCACGACTATCCCGTCGAAATCGCCAAGCTTGTAAAGGCCAACGGTGCGCGGATCTTCGTGCTCAACTCGGCAAAGGGGGCTGACGTGAACTCGCTGTTCTTCTATAGCCGGGTGAAGGGCGAGACAGAGCGGGAAATACAGGCGCTCGGATTCGAGAGCACAGTGATCGTCCGCCCCGGCTTGATCGACGGGCCTCGGACAGAGCCTCGCCCTCTTGAGGCATGGGCGGGGAGGGTGCTTTCGCTGTTGAAACCGATCCTGCCACGTTCGGCGCGGGCCAATCCGGGGGAGGCAATCGCCCGGGTGATGCTCGACGCGGCGTGCGCTGCAAGGCCGGGCGTCACCGTCGTGCCCTCGCAGGATCTGCTCTAAGGGCACGACGTTTTTCTCCTTGTCGGCAGTGGCCTCAGTTGAAGCGACCGAGCGGCAGCTGGCGGGTCACATCGCTGACCTGCGGCGTGCTGATCCGGCGGTAGCGCGCCTCGACGAAGTTGTAGATGCCAAAGGCAGCAAGGCCGAGGGCGACGATTGCGTAGATGATTCCGCCGAAAGGTAGCTCATGCACCCAGGCGAGCGCATCGGCCATGCCGCCGGCCTGCTGAGGATCGACGGTGAACGCGGCATAGACGAAGAAGACGCCGATAATGCCGAAGACCGCGCCGCGGGCGACGAGACCATAGATCGAGACGAGCACGGCCGGCGAATTCTTCTCGGCGTCGAGCTCGAGGTAGCGCCCGAACTTGCGCTTGATGCCCTTCATCGCCGTCACCACGCCGCCAACAATGAAGCCAATGCCGATGATACCGGCCAGATAACGTCCAAAGGGCTGGGCCATGACCCAGGCGGCAAGTCCCTCTTCGCCACCAGATCCGCCGCCGCCTGACATCTGCAAGGCCATGCCGAGGCTTGTCAGCGCAAGGCCGGCATAGGTGATGGCGCTGCCGAACAGGGCAGCCCTGACGGCATAGCCCTTCATGTCTTCATCCTGTCCATCGGCATTGGCGAGCGACTGCGCAAGCCGCCAGGCGACAAAGCCGGCAAGCCCGATCCCGATCAAGGCGATCCAGATCCGTCCGAAGGGCTGCTGCAGGATGGCGGTGAGTGCCGATTTTGTGTCCGCTTTGCGACCGGCGAAACTGGAGAAAAGCGCAAGGCCGGCCACCATCAGGAAAACGATGCCGCGCGCGCCATAGCCGGCGCGCGCCAACAGGTGAAATTTCGACCGTGTGTTCATGGAACCCTCTCCTATTCGTGGGGAGGAAACGGAGGAGAGAGGGCGGGGTTCCCTGATCCTTTGAAGAGACCCTGATAGCTGCGGAACCGCGGGCGTGCGAACGGGTTACCCTGAGGAGAAATTGGCAAGGCGAGGACAATCTTATGGCGATCGAGCCGAGTGATGAGCAGCGGCAGGCTCCCGACCAGAACGACTATGCACCAAAGACCGCATCGGGTGCTCAACCCGGCTTTGTTCTGTCGGCCTGGTCACTTGTGCTGGGCGCCGTCTTTCTCGTTCTGATCCTCGGCGGCTTGCTGGTGATATGAGCAGACGCAACGCTCGTCGAAAAACTCAACCAATCGGTTGACAATAATTGTTCGGCGGCGCATCTTCAACCACATGGTTGAATTACGTAATAACCCTCTCGATACGATCTTTCACGCGCTGGGCGACGAAACCCGTCGCCGTATGCTGGCGGCCCTTTCGGACGGCGAGCGGAGCGTTGGTGAACTGGCGGAGCCCTTTGCCATGTCGCTTGCGGCGGCTTCCAAGCATGTGAAGGTGCTGGAAAACGCCGGCTTGATCCGTCGTGAGGTGAGGGGACGCACCCATCTCTGCCGGCTGGAGCCGGGACCGCTTGCCGGTGCCCACCAGTGGCTGAGCGCCTACGAGCACTTCTGGACCGGCCGGCTGGATGTCCTCGAGCGGATCCTGCGCGCGCACGACGCCGCACCTTCCCGCAACGATGACAAGGATGGAGAGTGACGATGACGGAAAGACTGGCTGTGAATGCCTATGGGCGGCTGGCTGAGCCGCAGACTTTGGTGATCGAGCGGCTTTTGCCGGGACCGGCTTCGCGGATCTGGGCTTATCTCACCGACAGCAATCTGCGGCGGCAATGGCTGGCTGCGGGCGCGATGGAGGAGAAGGCAGGCGCTGCGTTTGAGCTCGTCTGGCGCAATGACGAACTGACCGATCCGCCGGGGAGCCGACCGGAAGGTTTTGGCGAGGAAATGCGCATGAAGAGCCGCGTCCTGGAACTGCAGAAGGACAAGCGGCTTGTCTTCACCTGGGGCGAAAGCGGCGAGGTCTGCTTTGATCTGAGGCCCGAGGGCGATGAGGTCTTGTTGACCGTCACCCATCGCCGCATTTCCGATCGCGCCAACCTGCTGATGGTCGGGGCCGGCTGGCACATGCATCTCGACATTCTCCAGGCCCATGTCACAGGCGGCAGGACGGCGCCCTTCTGGGACGGCTGGTTGAAGCTGAAGGGCGAGTACGACACGCGGCTGCCAGCCTGAAAGGCTGGTTTCTGACGGAGGAAGCCTCCCCGGCGACGGGGAGGCTTCGTTGTTGCGGCTGAAGATCACACTCTTTACGGCGTGGCGGGGTTGGAGGGCGGCGCGGTCGGTTGGGCATCTTGGACTGCGCCCTCCGGTTCCGTCGCCGGCACATCCGTCTGTGGCGGCGTCGTCGAGGGTGGTGCGAGTGTGCCATTGCCCGGATCGACTGGCGGGGCCGGGGTCGGGGCAACGGCCGGATCCTCGGCCGGGGCCGTGGCGCCGGGGGTATTGCCTGAGGTGCCGGCTGGGGCGCCGTCGGGGGCAGGTTGCACGTCCGTTAACGGTGCTGCGGTATCGGTACCGTCGCTCGACGCCGGTGCAGGGGTCTGCTGCGCATTGGCAGCCGGCGAGCCCTGCGGCATCTGGTCGGTTCCGATCGGTTCGGCCGGAGGGGTCGCGCCGTCTGCGGTTACCCGCCAGACGGTATTGCCGGCATCGTCAGCAACGAGTAGCGCGCCGGTTCCGTCGAAGCCGAGACCGACGGGCCTGCCACGGGCCTCTTCCTCGCCATTCAGGAAGCCGGTGAGGATGTCCTGCGGCTTGCCAGAGGGCTTGCCGTTTTCGAAGGGCACGAAGAGCACCTTGTAACCGTTGAAATGATCGCGGTTCCAGCTGCCGCGATTGCCGACAAAGGCGCCGTTGGCATAGGGACCCGGCATGCCCATGCCATAGGAGAAGGTCAGACCAAGCGCGGCCACGTGGCTGGACAGCGCATAGTCCGGCTTGATCGCCTGCTCGACCATGTCGGGACGCGGCGGATGCAGGCGCGGATCGACATGCTGGCCATAATAGCTCCAGGGCCAGCCATAGAAGGCGCGGTCCTTCACCGAAGTCATGTAGTCGGGCACCAGGTTGGGGCCGAGCTCGTCGCGCTCGTTAACGACGGTCCAGAGTGCTCCGCTTTCCGGGTTGAAGGTCAGCCCGTTCGGGTTGCGCAGGCCGGACGCATAGATGCGCGAGGCGCCGCTCTCACGGTCGATCTGCCAGATCGCGGCACGGCCCTTTTCCGCCTCCAGTCCGCGCTCGCCGGCATTGGAATTGGAGCCGACCGAGGCATAGAGGAAGCGACCGTCCGGGCTGAGCGCCAGATCCTTGGTCCAGTGGTGGTTGATCGGGCCCCCGGGAAGCGGCGACACGATGCGGGGCGGCGTGGTGATCTCGTTCTGGCCGAGCCTGTAGTCATAGGCGAGCACCGCATCGGCGGCGGCGACATAGAGCGTGTCGTCGGCAAAGGCGAGGCCGAAGGGCGAGTTCAGATCCTTGAGCAGGTCGTGGCGCTCGTCGACGGTACCGTCCCGGTCGCTGTCACGCAAAAGGGTGATGAGGTTGGTGGGCTTCGGCTCGCTGCCACCGCCGCCCGACGCGATGCTCATGATGAAGCCGCGGATGATGTCCTTCGGACGCTCGACGGGCTTGCCGGGGGGCGCCTTGCTCTGCACCACGAGTACGTCGCCGTTCGGCAGCGTATGGACCGTGCGCGGATTGGAGAGGTCGCGCGCGTAAGCCGTGACCGTGAAGCCATTGGCGGCCGTGGGTGTCTCGTCCTCGCTCCAGCCGACGACCGGCGCGACCTTCAGGTCGGGCACGAGGCTCTGACTGGGCTCCGGCAAGGCCGGGTCCGCGCCGATCTGCGTGCTGGTGTCGAAATCGTCGTCGCTGTCGCTGCAGCCGGCAAGGGCGAGAACAAGAAGGGCGGTGGAGGCGAGTGCTGCACGGTGAAGCCGCGTCTGCTTGCGGGGTGAAGACGGGGTCATGGGATCCTCCAGGCATTGGCAGTTCGGGTTCCGGCATTGAGATAGGCGGCCGCGATCATCGCGAGCAGCGTGACAGCCGATGCGATGAGCCCTGCGGGAACGATCGCCGTCCAGCCGTCGCCGGCATGGATGAAGCTGTTGACGAGCGCCAGAAGCAGCACGGCGATGAAGGCAAGCACGGCACCGAGCGACGGGCGAAGCGCCCGGGTGGCGGGACGGACGTAGTCGATCAAGCCCGCGATCAGGGCCAGCGCCCCCATGACCAGACCGAAAAACAGGAGCCAGTCGGAAAAATTGCTCCACATCAGGTTGGAGGTTCGCCAGTAGATGATGTCGGTCAGCAGCGTCAGCGTGAAGCAGACAAAGGGGAAGGGCACGAAGATCGCGGAGAATGGATAGGCGTTCGACGCGGCGGGGGGAGATTGCAATGCAGCCATGATGGATCTCAGCCTGTCTGGAGGTGGGACATGGCTTTGATACGGCTGGCGGTGGTGATTTGTTCCCTCACAAAACCGGCAGCTGTCGGATTGCATCGACGCGCGAGACTGGAAGCCCGTTGGTCCTGACGCAAAACGGCCGCCCGGAGGCGGCCGATCTGTGGGTGCTGCTTCGGCGACAAGCCGGAAGCTTCGGGCATTTCAGGATCAGAGCGCATCCATATTGATGCCGACGGTGACGGCGCCGATCGGCGTGCCGCTTTCGTCGCTGATCGTCACCGAAGCCTGCGACTGCAGGGCCTGGGTGGACTCGTCCTTTTCGACGTCGTCGACGAAGATCGCATCCTTGCCGGCGCCGAAGCTCTTTTGAAACTTGGCTTCGTCACCCTGCCAGTAGTCGGAGGTCGTGTCGCTCTGGCCGACATTGAGACCCTTGGCATCCATCACGAAGACTTCGGAAATAACGCCATTCGAGCCGGCCTGCTTTTCCTGCAGGAACTTCGACAGGTCGTTGCCGAGCACTTCCGAGATCATCGGTTTGTCGGCTGCCTCGACTTCGGCGCGCCACTTCTTGTCGAGCGCATCGATGTCCCCGTCGCTGAGGCCGCTCGTCTTTTCGTTCTGCGCCTTGATGGCGCTGATCACGGCCGGGTCGGAGAGCCACGGCACGACATTTTCCTTCAGATAAGCGGTAACCGGTGCCACATGCGCCTCTTCGGCAAGACTGGTGCCGGCCATGAAGGCCATGGCGCCGAGGGCAATGATGCTGGTCAGGATAGGCTTCATCGGACGTTTCCTCATGTCTGGTTTTGGTGGAGACCCGATGGGCAACCTCCCGGATCTCCATGGGAGGTAAGTGAGGTAAGCAAGAGTTCAGGCGACGCGGCGCATCTCTTCGCTGACGCCGTCGAGATCGAAGCGGTTGGCGGCCTGTTGCAGCACACGGCTCTGGGTCAGCAGTTCGTGGCAGGCGGCCGACGTCTCCTCGACCATGGCGGCATTCTGCTGGGTTGCCTGATCCATGCCGTTGATCGCCTGGTTGATTTCCTGCAGGCCGGAGGACTGCTCGCGGTAGGAGGCAACCATCGCCATGATGGTTTCGGTGATAGTGCCGATGCGGCCTTCGATCTTGAGAAGGGCTTCGCCGGTTTCGTTGACCAGACTGACGCCGCCGGCGACCTCGGTGCTGGATACGGCGACGAGTTGCTTGATTTCCTTTGCCGCATTGGCCGAACGCTGCGCCAGCTCGCGCACTTCCTGGGCCACGACCGCAAACCCCTTGCCAGCCTCACCGGCACGGGCTGCTTCGACGCCGGCGTTGAGGGCGAGCAGGTTGGTCTGGAAGGCGATTTCGTCGATGACGCCGATGATCTGGCCGATCTGGGACGAGGAGCTCTGGATCCGATCCATGGCGCCGATGGCGCGGCGCACCACTTCTGCGCTCTCGCGGGCTTCCGCCTTGGCCTCGCCGACCATCTGACCGGCCTGCTCGGCCTTGCGCGACGAGGTCTGAACGGTCACGGTGACCTCGTCCAGAGCCGCTGCCGTTTCTTCGAGCGTCGCCGCCTGCTGTTCGGTGCGTTTGGCCAGCTGCTGTGTCTGGTCAGCCAGTTCGCCGGCGCCGTTCTCGACGGCGATGGATGCCGTCTTGATCGAGCTGATCGCTGCCGTGACGCTCTCGACCATCGCGTTGAAATCCTGGCGCAACTGGGTGAATTCTGGCCCGAGGTCCTGCAGCCGTGCCGCAAGCTTGCCCTGCGCCAGCAGGGCGAGCGCATCGCCGACCCGCTCCATGATCAGCCGCTGGGTTCGGGCGCTCTCCTCAGTGAGCTCGGAGTTGCGCGCCCGTTCACTGTCGATCGTGCGTTGCTGTTCCTCGGCCCGCTGGCGGTCGGCAAGGGTGGCGATGGCATCGCGCCGGAACTGTTCGAGCGCACGGGCGAGGAAGCCGATTTCGTCGCCGTTTTTCTGGTAGACGACAGGCGTTTCGAGGTCTCCGGCCTGCAGCGCCGAGATACGGGCGCTAAGGGTGCCGAGGGGCGTGCCGACAAGGCTGCGCATCGCGATGAGGAAGGCGAAGATGGCGACCGTAATGACTGCCGTCTGCGCGCCGATCGATACCATGGCATTGCGCTTCACCGTGGCCTGCATCTTCTGAGCGGACCAGGTTGTGTAGACATAGCCGGAGATCTTGCCCGCCTTGTCCCGCGGCAATGGAGCGATGACGGAAACGACGCCGGATCCAAGATTGCTCTCGTCGAAGACCAGGGCTTCAGGGGACGATTTGAGTGCCGCTGTAATCGCGTCGTCCGCAGCGAGGCCCTCGACGCCGTCGCGGCGCCAGCTGTTGACCATCTTGAGGTCTGCGGTCAAAGCGGCGAACTGGACGAGGTCGAGATCCGGATTGTCGCGGTAGAGTGTGTAGGTTTCGGCAACGGCATCCGCTTTGCCCCATTTGACGCCGCCGGCGGCAAGAGACGCGAACTGATTGGTGTCCTTGCCCCAGCTGGCTTGAGACAGGCCGAGCATGGTGCGGCTCTGGTCGACCCAGTTGTAGGTAGCGAGGCCGACGATCCCCACCAGGTTGATGACGACAATCAGCGTCGCCAGTTTGAAGGTCAGGGACAGGGAGTTCAGGACACGTAGCATCTCGGGACACGACCTTCCGACGGTTTGCAGGGGCTGGAGAGACGAAACACCATGCGCGCGCAATACAGTCAGTCATGACCGAAGAGCCTGTTGGGGATTCTGTCGCATGAGAAGAAGTTAATATTGGAGAGTTAAGATATGCTGAAGTTCGAAAATACCATTCGATTTTAGGGTAAACGATCCGCTTTTCGAGAAGGGGCTCCGTGAATTCGCGCAAAAAGGCCCGCTCACGGGCGCGAGCGGGCCGGGTCGGAACAGCTATTTCAGGCTTACGTGGCTTGCGCGTTAACCTTTGGAGCCCTTTGCGATCGGTTCCTGATAGGTGAAGCCCATGTCCCAGGGGAAGTAGATCCAGGTGTCCTGGGAAACCTCGGTGACGAAGGTGTCGATGGTGGGCACGCCCTTCGGCTTGGCATAGACGCAGGCAAAATGGGCCTTTGGCATCATCTCGCGGACTTCGAGGGCGGTCTTGCCGGTATCGGTCAAGTCGTCAACGACGAGCACGCCGGCGCCGCCATCGGTCATCAGCTCGGGGGTGATGCCCTTCAAAAGGCTGAGTTCACCCTGGTTGACGTAGTCGTGGTAGGAAGCGATGCAGACCGTCTCGATCAGGCGGATGTTCAGTTCGCGCGAGATGATGGCCGCCGGCACCAGCCCGCCGCGCGTGATGCAGACGATGGCACGGAACTCCTGACCAAGACCGGCGAGACGCCAGGCGAGCGCACGCGCGTCACGGTGAAACTGGTCCCACGAGACGGGAAAGGCTTTATCGGGAAGAGACATGCGAAAGGCTCCGCTGGCTGAAGGTTTGGGTCACGCCGAGGACGGCGCCTGCGACGGAAGTCCGCATGGCCGGCGCGCACAAGGCCCGCCCCAAACGCGTTTCGCGCGGCTTAAACCGCGCGAAACCCTTACCCTTTGCAGGCTCCAGTCATTGGTCTTGCTCATAGCGGGAATCCCGAGCCTCTGGCAAGAGCTTGTGCGGGGACACGGGCCAGCGGGTCACCGCGACAGCAGTGTCAGTGCCGTCATCGAATCGAGCAGTGTGCGGGTGACGCCGCCGAACAGCATTTCCCACCAGCGCTTATTGCCATAGGCGCCCATCACCAGCAGGTCGATGGAGCCGTCGGACAGGCGGTTCTCGATCGCCATGGCGGGCGCAAGCCCGCTCTTCTGCTGGCTGTTGACCGACACCTTGATGCCATGGCGGGCAAGCGTTGCGGCAATCTCGACGCCGGCCATATCCGCGGTCTGGGCCGCCGTTTCGGCTGCGTCGACCGTAAAGATCTCCACCTCTTCGGCCGCCAGGAGGAAGGGCAGGGCGTCGAAGGTGGCTCGCGCTGCCTCGCGCGAACCATTCCAGGCAATCAGCACCCGGCGGATCGGCTGAGGCTTGGTCAGGATGTGAGGAATGAGCAGCACGGGGCGACCGCTTTCGAAGAGAAAGCTTTCAAGCTCGGATCGTGCTTCGGACAGGAGGCCGCTTTCACCCTGCGCGGCAATGACCAGATCGCAGCTGCGGGCGCTGTCGACGAGGGCGGCGGAATTGAAGCCCGACGACGTGACGAAGCTGCGCCATTCATGGGACAGGCCTTCCCGCCGCGCAGCTTCGCGAAACAGCGTCTCGACCTCTTCGGTTTCCCGATGCGCCATATCCTGCAGAGCCTGGACCGTCACAGGATCCGGGATCTCCATCGGCGCAACCAGCGGCACGACGGCAACCGCCTCCGCATGGGCGCCGATGACATGCGCCTGAAACTGGTTAGCGAAAGCCACCGCGAAATCGGTGACCTGACGCGTGTTTTTCGGTGTATCCAAAATGGCTAGAAGCGTCCGGTAACTCATCGTCGTCTCCTTCTGCGGCCCTTAAATCGCGTCCGCCTGAGATAACTATGGGTTCCATATGCCGGTTCCGCCTTGACCTCGGTCAAGCCGGAACGGCGGTTCTACGCCTCACGCCACCTCTCCGGTGCCGAGATCGCGACTGAGTGCGGCCTGTTTGTCCGAGCGAATGGCCTCGATCATCAAGTCTACGTCGGCCGCTGCGGCGTCGACCAGTGCCTGATCCCTGGCTCTGACGATCAACTCGGTCGAGAAGCGGATGCCATCGAAATGAGGATAGGAGCCGATGGAGGTCTGCGGATGGGCTTTCTGGATGACGCCGAGCGCCGTCCCGATGTCGCCTTCGCCGAAGGGGCAGGCAATCGCCCGCGAGATGACCCGCTGACCGACCGGCAGCTCCGAAACGACATGGGCAACCATGGCCTGGAAAACCTGCGGCACGCCCGCCATCACATGCACGTTACCGATGATGAAGCCCGGTGCCGTGGAAACCGGATTGGGAATGTGGCGGCTGCCCTGCGGCATGCGGGCCATACGCTGGCGGGCCTCCGTGAAGGGGAGCCCCCGGCCGGCATACATGTCACCGAGCAGTTTCATCGCGTCGTGATCGTGAAGGCAGGGCACGCCGAAGGCTTTCGAGACCGCATCGGCCGTGATGTCATCATGGGTCGGGCCGATGCCGCCGGAGGTAAAGACATAGGTATATTTCGCGCGCAAGGCATTGAGCGCCTCGACGATCGCATCCTCGTCGTCCGAAACGATCCGCACCTCCTTGAGGTCGATCCCCGCCACCGTCAAGAGATCGGCAAGATGGCCGATATTCTTGTCCTTGGTGCGGCCGGACAGAAGTTCGTCCCCAATGGCGAGCATGGCAGCGGTCTGGATGGGTGTGGTCATGGAAATATCCTGTGAAACGGGGCAGGCGGTATGGGCCTATGCTTCACGCTTTTCTGGCCGCGAGAAGAAGTAAAGCCCGTGTTTGGTTGAACAGTGCGTTCCCGCAGCCATGACTGGTCGCCGGTCTGGAATGCGCTAAATCTGACGCATCCATTAGCGCGGCGGGGCCGCATGTTCAAAGGGAGATACGACATGGCAAAGGTACTGGTTCTCTATTATTCCGCATATGGCCACATCGAAACCATGGCCTATGCAGTGGCCGAAGGCGCAAAGTCCGCAGGTGCCGATGTGACCGTCAAGCGGGTTCCGGAACTGGTGCCCGACGATGTTGCCAAGGCCTCCTATTACAAGATGGACCAGAAGGCCGAGATCGCCTCGCCGTCGGAACTCGACCAGTATGACGCGATCATCGTCGGCGCCGGCACCCGCTATGGCACGGTCGCCTCGCAGATGCGCAATTTCTGGGACCAGACCGGCGGCCTCTGGGCACAGGGCAAGCTGACCGGCAAGCTCGGCTCGATGTTCACCTCGACCGCGACCCAGCACGGCGGCCAGGAATCGACGATCCTCGGCTTCATCCCGACCTTCCTGCACCACGGCATGGTCTATGCCGGTCTGCCCTATGCCTTCCAGGGCCAGATGGGCGTGGAGCAGGTCAAGGGCGGCTCGCCCTATGGCGCGTCCACGATCACCGACGGCGACGGCTCGCGCCAGCCTTCGGAGATCGAACTGGAAGCGGCAAAGTTCCAGGGCGCACATGTGGCAAAGCTTGCTGCCAAGCTCGCCTGAACCGGTTCGCATCGGTCATGACGAAGGGGCGGGAGGAATTCCGCCCCTTTTTCGTGGTTATCTTTCACGATCTGTAAAATGCGACGCATCGAATTTAGGAGGGGTTCATTGCGCGGTGCGATCATGTGACCGTCAACACAGACGGGACATGAAGCCGTGCAGAACGATGAAAAACGCCGAGAACCCAGATTGCGGGCTTTGAAAGCTGGCCGTGCCGTTGTGTCCGGCGGCTATTCGACATTCGACTGTACCGTGCGAAACTTGTCGGCCGGCGGCGCGAAGGTCGTCTTCGAAAACACCGCCGACATCCCCGCCCACTTCCGCCTGCGCTTCGAAGACGGCACCTCACACGACTGCGAAGTTCGCTGGCGCACACCCCGCGAGGTGGGCGTGCAGTTTCTGGATGCCAGGGCGGGGTGATGCTCGTTCGAAGAGTTGCAGGCAGACCTCTCCGCGGCGATTGTTTCGTCAGTGCGACAAAGACGGAAGTGTCTCACGGCGGCTTTGGCGATTAAAAAATCAAAGCACATGAACCTGGATGGAGCACCCTGACCTGAGGTATACTAGATCCGCCGGTCTCGCCATGTCCCGTTATGGTCAAAGAGCCCAAAAAAAATCGTTAAAAACTAGCACGGAGCTGCTGCGTGTCGCCGGAATCGGTAGCACCAAGGATTGCCGATTGCCGCAGGTTAAATAATATTTAATATAAAGGGGAGTTTCCCGGCAGTCGAAAGAGTGGAAATGAATTTCGCAAGTATTCGTAATCGCATCATCCAATCCAGGTATCCGAATATAAAAATATTCTTCATTGGATTTAATAAATGCGGGACGACGGCTCTGCATCATCTCCTCATGAGTTCTGCGATTAGATCAGTTCACTTTGAATATCGCTGCAGATCGGTTTTTCGTCTGAAGCCACGAATGCGGCTTGTGGAAGGACGCACGAATAATTTGGCGCTGGATATCGAGCAGAGCTTGTTAAGGGGCTGGCCAAGCTCGGCTTTGCATTCTTTCACGGCCTTTAGCGATATCTGCTTTTACTCAGATGCAATTCAACTGGAATCGAACCGGCATTTTCAGCAGCTTGATAGGCTATTTCCTGAATCGTACTTCATCTTGAACGATCGGGATCCGGAGCGCTGGATACGTTCGCGCGTGAGACATAGCAAGGGGACGATGCTCAAACGTGCTATGGCCTACTACGGTGGGTCGGAGGCGGATGTTTGCGCTATCTGGCGCAGAGACCGGGAAGAGCACAACGCGGCAGTTCTCGACTACTTCCAGAGCAACTCCCGATTTTTGCATTTTAAGATCGACTCGGATCCAGTTGAGAAACTAGCGGCTCATCTCAAACCGCATTTTTCTCTCAACCTCTCGGCATGGCGGGCGGTAAACGTGACGACGTCTCAGTCGCTCAGGCCAGCTTCGGCGGCATCAGACCTATGAACAACGCGGGGTATGTCAAAACCGGGTCGGTAACATCCCTCAGCGACGGTTTCGCTGCGAGATCCGTGGCGACATGCAAAGGGACCAGCAAAACAGAGGCTTGCAATTGTTTCGCAAACCATTGAAAACGCTGCTGCGCGGACGTGGCGAAACTGGTAGACGCAAGAGACTTAAAATCTCTCGGCCTTCGGTCATGCGGGTTCGATCCCCGCCGTCCGCACCAGGCTTCCCTGATCGGTTGCGACTAAAAATCCTCGCTTCACCATCCTCTGCGAATTGATCGCCCTGCCGCCTCAGAAATTCAACTGATCGCCGGCTGGGGGGTAGAGGGGCAGAGAGCCGGAGGGGTCGGCACTTCGTGACTAAGCTTTCGCCTTCATCTTTCGATGAATTTGGAGTCCAATTTAGAAATGCGCCATGCTGAGAGAGAGTGATGGAAAGAGCGATATTTACCCAGGTGTTGTCCGTATCGCGTGAAGAACGCGGGCACTTTATGCGGCAGAATGCGCGTGTGCTGTGGCTGACTGGGCTGTCGGGTGCGGGGAAATCGACGGTGGCCAATGCCATTGATCGTTGCCTGACCGACATGGGCTATCACTGCTTTCTGCTGGATGGCGACAATGTCCGCCAGGGGCTGAACAGGGACCTCGGATTCGGAGATGCGGATCGGTCCGAAAACCTGCGCCGCGTGGCAGAAGTCGCCAAATTGATGGCCGATGCCGGTCTGATCGTCATCGTGTCCTTCATCTCGCCATTCCGATCGGATCGGGATTTTGCGCGCCACCTGATGCGGCCGGGCGAGTTCGTCGAAGTGTTCGTGGATACGTCCCTTGCCGTCTGTGAGGAGCGTGATCCCAAGGGGCTCTACAGGCGTGCACGCGCGGGTGAGATCGCCGAGTTCACCGGAATTTCTTCGCCCTATGAAGCGCCTGTTTACCCGGATATCCGCCTCGACACGACGAGAAACACGCCGGACGCGCTCGCGCGCGAGGTTGTGATGCAACTGGGCCTCGTTTGCCCCAAGCCCTAAGGCTCTTTCTTCTCCTCCAGCGTGAACGGCAGTTCGAAGGGTACGGAGCGTTCGGCGGTGACGTCGTTGATCGTGTAGTGCAGCACGTAGGTGCCGGGCGCGGCTCCGGCGACGTCGAGGGTGAGGTGGGTATAGACTTCCTGCGCCGGTGAGTGGGCGGTGAAGGTGAAGTTGCCAAATTCCTTTTGCAGCGCGAGCGTCTTGCCCTTGTCGTCCGAAAGTTCGAGGTCGACGGTGAAGTGCGCCTGCTGCAGGTCGCCGGTGGTTGGTTTCCATTGCAGGCCGAGGACCTCGACATAAGCGAGGATCGGTTCGCCGCTGGCAAAGATCGGCTCCTTTTTTGCGGTATAGGCGCGGTAGGCGGTGGGTGTTTCGGTCACGAACAGCGCGCGCGGCACCGAGAGCGGCAGATTGGCGGTAAAGCGGGCCATGCCGGCATGGATGGCCTCGAAGGCGCCTGCCGGGTCGCCGCTCGCGGCCTTGCGCTCGGCTTCGGCTGCGGCGTCGAGCAGCGGGCCGGCGAGAAGCGGTGGCACGAAGAGACAGATGGTGAAGGCGGTCAATAGACCAGGGCGCAGCCATCGGGTCGCAAATGTGTCGAAACGCATGTGATTCTCATCCCATTCCCCGTCTATCAGGAGTGTGGAAACATCCGGCCCTGGTCGTCAAGGTCCAGGCGTAACCGTCATTGCGGTCGCGGACATGCCGCTGATCGACGCGTGAGGGTAAGGCAGACCGGGGATCAGGATTTCCAGAAGATCGGCACCAGCAGCACCAGCATGGTCAAGACCTCGAGGCGGCCGAGCAGCATGGCGAGCGACAGGATCAAGAGTTCCGGGTCGTGCATCATCGCAAAATTGCCGACCGGGCCGATCAGCGGGCCGATGCCGGGACCGACATTTGAAAGCGCAGTGATGACCGAGGAGGTGGCGGTGGCGAATTCGTAGCCGGCGAGCGCCATGGCCATCGAGCCGATCGCCCAGATGAAGATGTAGGCGCTGAAGAACAGGAAGACGCCGCGCTGGGTGTCGGCGTCGACGATCTGGTTGCCGTATCGCACTGAATAGACGGCGTTCGGGTAGATCAGTCGCTTCAGGCCGCTGACGATGATGTTGAACAGGATGACGAAGCGATAGGCCTTGATGCCGCCGGCGGTCGACCCTGAGCAGCCGCCCATGAAGGTGGCGAAGAAGGCGGCGGCGACGGCGAAGGGTCCCCAGAGCGTGTAGTCTTCACTGGCAAAGCCGGTCGTCGACAGGATCGACGAAAAATTGAAGAAGGAGTGGGTAAGCGCGACGGGCAGGGCAATGCCGTTGCGCAGATGGTTGTAGAGGCCGGCGGCGAGCGCAAAGGCGACAATGTAGCCGAGGAAGACAAGGATCTGCGGATCGCGCAGCGCATCCAGCCGGCCCTTCACCACGAGCACGATGAGGATCGAGAAGGGAAGGCTGCAGAGCGTCATGAAGAAGGTCGAGATCCACAGGATCGTCAGGCTGTCGAAATAGGCGAAGGAGTTGTCATGGTTGCCGAAACCGGCCGTGGCGACCGTGGAGAAGGCATGCACGATCGCATCGAAATGGCTCATGCCGGCGACGTCATAGGCCACGATGCAGGCAAACGTGATGGCGACATAGACGGCCATGAAGGCACGGGTGAAAGTGGCGATGCGGGCGAACGGCTTGTCGCCGATGTCGGAGGATTCCATCTTGAAGAAGGAGACGCCACCGACCCTGAGGAAAGGCAGGACGAAGAGCCCGAGTGCGACGATGCCGATACCGCCGAGCCAGGCGAGCAGGCCCCGCCACATCAGGATGCCGCGGGACATCGTGTCGAGGCCGGCAATGACGGTGGAGCCGGTGGTGGTAATGCCGGAAATTGATTCGAAGAGCGCTTGGGCAAATGTCAGGTCGAGGTTGGAAAAATAGAGCGGAATGGCGCCGACCACGGAGAACACGGCCCACAGCACGTTGACGAGCAGGAAGCCCATGCGCTTGGTGAAGGCGGGTGGCGGTCCGCGCGTCGCCATGGCGGCGGTCAGGGACAAGCCGCCGACGAGCGCTGCCGAGACCGTGAAGACGGACCAGTCGTCGGAGCCGTAATAGAGATCCACCATGGCGGGAATCAGCATGGCCGTCGACAGGTAGAGACCGCAGAGGGCGGCGATGTAGACGACGGAACGGAACAGAGTGGCGTTCAAGGAATGTCTTCCGTTGGTTGGCAGTGCAAAGAAGCTTTGTCTCTGCCCGGTACCTATGCCATAGCGGGAGCCGGTCCAAAATTCAACGGAGGGACGCGGTGACGCCGAAGGAAGTCGATGACGCGCTGCAGGCGATGCGGGGGCTTTTTGCCGAAACACCGCTGCAGTTCAACGATCACCTGAGCGCAAGATATGGCGCGAACGTCTATCTGAAACGCGAGGATCTGACGCCTGTCCGCTCCTACAAGATCCGCGGCGCCTTCAACTTCCTGCGCAAGATCGTTGCCGACAGCCCAAAGGACACCACCTTCGTCTGCGCCTCGGCCGGCAACCATGCCCAGGGTTTCGCCTATGTCTGCCGCCATTTTGGCGTTCATGGCGTGGTCTTCATGCCGGTGACGACGCCGCAGCAGAAGATCGACAAGACCCGTACCTTTGGCGGCGAATTCATCACCATCCGCCTGGTCGGCGACATTTTCGACCAATGCTATGCCGCAGCCCGCGACCATGTGGAGGCGATCGGCGGCTACATGGTGCCGCCCTTCGACCACCCTGATATCATTGAGGGGCAGGCGACGGTCGCGGCCGAGATCGTCCAGCAATTGCCGGATGGCCTGACGCCGGATCTGATGGTGATGCCGGTCGGTGGCGGCGGCCTGTCGTCGGGCATGACCGGTTATCTGGCGGGACACCTGCCGACCGATTCCATGGTGTTTTGCGAACCGGCGGGTGCTCCCAGTCTGCATCACAGCCTTGAAGCCGGTGCTGTTGTGACCCTGCCGAAGGTCGACAATTTCGTCGACGGCGCGGCCGTCGCCCGGATCGGTGATCACAATTTCGCGGCCCTCCAGCATTTCCGTGCCGATCAGGTCATGATCGTGCCGGAGAATGCGATCTGCGTGACCATGACCGAGATGCTGAATGTCGAAGGCGTGGTGCTGGAGCCGGCCGGCGCCCTGTCGCTGGCAGCCCTTGACCTCCTTCCGCAGGACAGAATCGCCGGTAAGACGATTGTCGCCGTCGTCTCGGGTGGCAATTTCGACTTCGACCGTCTGCCTGACGTCAAGGAGCGCGCAATGCGCTATTCGGGTCTGAAGAAATACTTCATCCTGCGCCTGCCGCAGCGCCCGGGTGCACTTCGCGATTTCCTCAATCTGCTCGGCCCAGAAGACGATATCGCCCGCTTCGAATATCTGAAAAAGTCGGCGCGAAATTTCGGCTCGATCCTGATCGGCATCGAGACCGGCAACCGCAACAACTTTGCCGATCTCTTCGCCCGTTTCGACCAGGCCGGCCTCGGCTTCGAAGACATCACCGACAACGAAATCCTCGCCAACCTGATCATCTGATCAGTCGGCGGGGCGCTCAGCGGATGCCTTGAGCGGCGAGCCAGTCGAGGATTGCCAGGGCGACCGATTCGGTCGTCTGGGGCGAATAGGTGTCGCCAGCAATCACATGGTTGTTGACGTCTCCGGTGATGCCGGGATCGAAGCTTTGATGCGGGCCGCCCCAGCGTGAAGCGATTGCGGCCGTCCGATCCGACCGAACCACCAGATCCTTCGCGGAAGAAACAAAGAGGGCCGGCACCGTGATCTCTTCGACCGGCGTGAAGACGGAAAGGCGCACAGCTTCCGCCATGGGGATCAGCGCCTCGACGGGGTAGTCGGTGGTCCAGTTGTGGGCATTGAGCGCATTGACCGGCTGAAAGCCGCGCCGCGCGCCGATGACGAGATGGGCGATCGGGGCAGCGAAGGGGCCGGTGAGCAGGAAGCTGCCGGAGGCCTGGACACCGTAGTTCGGCGACAGGAGCACGGTGCCGGCGATGCGGTCGGCAAGGCCAGGCCGGGCAAGCGCCCATGTCGCGAGCGAGGCGCCGGTCGAGGTCGCGATGACGACCACCCGGTCGCCGAGCAGACGCCCGACATCCAAGGCCTCTTCGACATCGGCAGTCCAGTCGCCGATGGTCGCCCGCCCCAAGGCATCAGGATCTTCGAGTCCGTGCCCCGCCAGACGGGTGAAGAAGAGATTTGCGCCGAGGCTCTTGGCCACGATATCAGGCAGGGGGCGCAATTCGGCCGGGGAGGCGGAAAAGCCGTGGACATAGACAAGGGAAAGCGCGGTTCGTGAGGGATGGAGCGGATCTGTCCAGACGATCTGTTTGCCAAGGTCCCGTCGGATCTGTCCGGCTTTGGCCTCTTCGCCAGCAAGGAAGGATGAGATGGTGCTGATATCCACATCCGCAGGCAGCCCCGCCTTCCGCTCAAGGACGAGATCAGGTGGCCAGCGGTAGACGGCGACCAGAGCGAGACCTGCGATGATGACGGCGGCGGCAAACAATCCCATGGTGGCTCGCATCTATGGAATCCCCCAGTCCCTCCAGACCGGACCCGAGCTTAACAGGAGTGTCGCCGGATGGAAGCTCTGCATGGCTTCCGCTTGGCCATCGGTCATGCTAGAAATTCCGCATGTCCATTCTGTCCAGCATTCTCTCCATCTTCACGGGCGCATCCTCTAAACCCGCTGATGTTGCCGCCGCCGATCCGCAATCCTACAAGGATTGCATGATCCATGCCGCACCAATTGCCGAAGGCAGTCAGTACCGGCTGGCGGGGCGAATCGAACGGGAAGTTGATGGCCGACGTCTCGAGCGCAGCTTCATCCGTGCCGATGTTTTCTCGTCCCGCGATGATGCCGTTGAAGGCACGTTTCGCAAGGCGCAGCAGATCATAGACCAGAACGGGCCGTCCCTGTTTGGCGACGGGGCGGAAAAGCGCAGCGTCTGACGCTGTTTCAAGCTTTTTCTCAGCAAATTCAGGTTAGCGCTCACGCATTGTTAATGATGCGTCGCAACAATCCATCCCGATATTGTGTTTCGGGTTGTTTCAGTGATTGTTGTTTCCCTCCGCCGATTTTCCTCTCGGATATCTCTGGCTGCCGCAGCACTGCTCGTCGCCCTCCCGGTCGCGGCGCAGGATCAAATGCAGGCGGCGGTGCACGCTGCCGATCTCGCCTGGGTCATGGCGGCGGCCGGCATGGTGATGATGATGCAGGTCGGATTCCTGTTGCTTGAGGCCGGCATGGTCCGATCCAAGAACTCGATCAACGTTGCCCAAAAGAACCTGCTGGATTTCGTGTTCGGTGTGGTGGGATTTGCCGCTGTCGGTTTCATGCTCGCCTTTGCTCCGTCAAGCTGGCTGCCTGTCGGCTTCTCTTCCGACTTTTTCCTGCTCGGCCATCTCGACAGCTGGGTGGCTGGCTTCTTCGTCTTTCAGGTGATGTTCTGCGGAACTTCGGCGACCATCGTCTCGGGCGCCGTTGCCGAGCGGATGAAACTATCCGCCTATGTCTGGGGTTCTATTGCGCTCTCCACTCTGATCTATCCGATCTTCGCCCACTGGGTTTGGGGTGCGGCCCTCGGTCCCAATCCCGGCGCCTTTCTCGCCAATCTCGGCTTCGTTGATTTTGCCGGCTCGACGGTGGTGCATGCGACAGGCGGCTGGATCTCGCTTGCCGCCTGCCTCGTCATCGGCCCGCGCCGCGGCCGCTTTACGGAGGATGGAAAACCTGTGCGTATGGCCGGGCACAATCCTGTTCTCGCAACCACAGGGGCGCTGATCCTGTTTTTTGGCTGGATCGGCTTCAACGGCGGCTCCACGCTGGCGGCCAATGCCGATGTCGCGCCGATCATCCTCAACACCGTCCTTGCCGGCGGCATGGGCACCTGTGTTGGTTACGCGATCGGGGTTTATCAGGACGGCGTGGTGCTGCCGGAAAAGGCGCTGTGCGGCATGCTGGGTGCCCTGGTGGCGGTGACCGCCGGCTGTCACATCCTCGATCCCGGTGGTGCTCTCCTGGTCGGTGGACTGGGCTCCGCTGTTGCCGTCTTTGGCAACCAGTTCATCGAGGAGCGCATGCGGGTAGACGATGCCGTCGGCGCGATCTCGGTGCATGCTTTTGCCGGGGTTGCCGGCACGCTCGCTCTTGCCCTTCTTGCCCCCGTTGAACGGCTGCCGACCGGCACCCGCTTCGACCAGCTTTATATCCAGCTCTTTGGCTCGGCCCTCAACTTCTACTGGGCCTTCGGGCTCGGCTATGCCTTCTTCTGGGGGCTGA
The DNA here is from genome assembly GCF_006443685.1 of Rhizobium glycinendophyticum. Classification (NCBI taxonomy): domain Bacteria; kingdom Pseudomonadati; phylum Pseudomonadota; class Alphaproteobacteria; order Hyphomicrobiales; family Rhizobiaceae; genus Peteryoungia; species Peteryoungia glycinendophytica. The sequence continues at coordinate 1,751,165 of NZ_VFYP01000001.1, forward strand.
ACAAGCTCACCCCGATTCGCGTCTCGGCGGGGGTCGAGGATATCGGTCTGAACATTGCCGAGCACGGAACCCGGCTTGGGGTCGGCCATGTCGAGGACGCGCTGGGCAAACTGGTGTCCGGCAATGCCGACTTGCATGACCGCTTGCCGGTCGACCCCGGCGACGAGGCGGAAAAGCTGACCCTGCTGTTCAACCGGCTGATGGACAATATCGAGCACGAAGAGCGTCATCGCAGCGAGCTGCAATCCAAGGTGCGTGATCAGGAGGAATCCGAACGGGTTGCGGCGATTGCAAACGCGACATTCGAAGCGATCGTGATGCATGAGGAAGGGGTCATCATCGATGGCAACGAGCAGCTTGAGGTATTGACGGGGCGCTCGCTATCAGAGCTGATCGGCATGACCATCTTGGACCTGGTCGACGAGGAAGGGCGCCGTTTACTGAAGGAGGATATGGCGCCGGCCCCCGATGTCTCGCGCGAATTCCACGTCATCCAATCGGACGGCACCGCCATTCCGGTCGAAGCGCGGGGTCGCAACATAGAATATCGCGGCCGCAAGATCCGCATCAGCTGCCTCGTCGACCTGCGCGAGCGCAAGGCAAACGAGGACCGCATCCGTCACATGGGTCAGCATGATCCCCTGACCGGATTGCCCAATCGCGCCCTGTTCACTGAGACACTCGCCATTCGGGTCGACCATGCCAACCGCGGCTGGGGATGTGCGGTGGTGCTGGTCGATCTCGATCACTTCAAGGACGTGAACGACGTCTACGGCCACCCGGCCGGTGACGAGGTGATCCGCGAAACCGCGCGACGGCTGATGCACGAGCTCGGACCGCATGACATGGCCGCGCGCTTGGGGGGAGACGAATTCGCCGTCATCCTGGCAAACAGCCACTTCGAAGCGCAGATCGAGGACTTTAGCCGAAGGTTGGTCGAAGCGTTCCGCAAACCTTTCGACACGGGGCAGGGCGAACGGATCAAATGTGGCGTCAGCGTCGGGGGCGCGCTCTGCCCTGACCATGCCGGGACACTGGAGGAGCTGATCGGCCGCGCAGATGTTGCTCTCTATCACGCCAAGAAATCTGGTCGCAGCACCTTCCGCATCTATCGCAGGGGCATGGACGAACTGATCGAGAAGCGCCGGGCGCTGGAGGCCGATATCGAGCGTGGACTGGAGCGCGAGGAGTTCGAACTCTATCTGCAGCCGCGTGTGGCTGCCCGCAGCGGTGACGTCGTCGGTTATGAGGCGCTCATCCGCTGGAACCATCCGGAGCGCGGCATGGTCTCGCCGGGCGACTTCATTCCCGTTGCCGAAGTTTCAGGCAAGATTATCGCGCTCGGTGAATGGGTGGTGAGGGAAGCTTGCCGCCTGGCAAGCCTTTGCCCGGACCACCTGCATCTGAGCCTCAACGTCTCACCCGTGCAGTTCCGGCACCCCGACTTCCTCAGCCATCTCGACCGTATCGTCCGCGTATCAGGCATCGCGCCGCAAAGGCTCGAACTCGAGATCACCGAAAGCGTGCTGATCGACGATGACGAGCGGGCACTGAGCATACTCACCCATCTGAAGAGCGCCGGCTTCCGCATCGCGCTCGATGATTTCGGCACCGGTTATTCGTCGCTGAGCTATCTCAGCCGCTATCCCTTCGACGTCATCAAGATCGACCGCAGTTTCGTTGCGGCTCTGGGAACCGAAGAGGCAGCGAATTCCATTGTCCGCACCATCATCGATCTCGGTCGCGGACTCGGCATGCGGGTGGTGGCCGAAGGCGTCGAGACCATCGAGCAGGCGGTGCATTTGAGCGAGACGGGTTGCGACGAACTGCAAGGCTATCTGCTCGGCAGACCGCTTCCGGCGGCAGAGGCGGTGACGGAGATCACCAATACGCTGGTGCGGGAACTGCAGCAGGTGGCGGGGCTTGCCGCGCATCGCGAGCGGCTGATGCGAAGAGCAGGGGATCTGGCGGACACCACCCCCGCTCTCGCCTTCCGCGCGTGACGAGGGTCTGAAACGGAAAAAGACGACCGGCGGTTTTTACCGCCGGTCGTCTTGTCTGGGGCCGTTAAGCCTCGGGCGGTGGATTACGCAGCGAGTGCCAGTTCGGCCACCTTGGCATGGGCGGCAGCAACGGCCTTTTCGGCAGCTTCCGGACCATAGGCGAGGCCTTCCACATAAACCGTCTCGACCAGTTCGATGCCGAGGAAGCCGAGAACCGTCTTGAGGTAAGGCTCGGCATGGTTCATCGGGGCGCCGGGGCCGGAGGAGTAGACGCCGCCGGCGGCGAGCACGAGATAGGCCTTCTTGCCCTTGGCGAGACCGACCGGGCCGTTCTCGGTATAGGTGAAGGTGAGGCCGGCGCGGGCGACGTGGTCGATCCAGGACTTCAGCGACGAATAGATGTTGAAGTTGATGAGGCCGGTACCGATAACGATCGTGTCGGCAGCCATCAGCTCCTCAACGAGCTTGTCGGAGAGTGCGACGGCCTGAGATTCTTCCGCGGTGCGGGCATCGGCCGGCTTGCGGATCGCGGCGGTGAAGGCGCCATCAACATGGTCGAGCTGGGTCTCGACGAGGTCACGGCGCACCAGCGAGCCGCCGGCAGAGGCAAACTTTTCAGCCAGTTCCGTTGCGATCGCGTTGGACAGGGATTCCGAGCCGCGCGGGCTGGAGGTGACGAGCAGGATGGACGACATGGGCAATTCCTCGAATGATGGGACAGCCTTGGGAGCAGGCCTGCCATGCATCTATGCCCGGCGACGCATCTATGAAACTGTGATAATCTAGATTGGTAATATCGAATAACTGGATGGATGATCCCGCACCATGGATGCCAACCCCACTCTTGACCAGTTGCAGGTCTTCCTGGCCGTCGCCGATGCCGGCAGCTTTTCGGCCGCCGCACGCCTGCTCAATCGCGCCCAGTCGGTGGTCAGCTACACGATCGGCAACCTCGAAAGCCAGCTCGGTGTCACACTGTTCGACCGAACCGGGACGCGCCAGCCGCGGCTGACCGAGGAGGGCCGGGCAATGCTCACCGATGCGCGCCGCATTGTCGGCGATCTTCAGGTGATGCGCGCCAAGGTGCGCAGCATGCATCAGGGGCTGGAGGCAGAACTGTCGATTGCCGTCAGCGTGCTGGTTCCGACGGGTGCCTTGCTGGCGGTGCTCCGGGACTTCCAGCGGCAATTTCCATCCGTGTCGCTGCGTCTTGAGATCGGCGAACTCGGCCGTCTGGTGGAACTTGTGCTGAGTGGCCGCGCAACGATTGCTGTCGGTGGTGCGCTCGCCCGCCAGGATGACACGCTGATTGTCGATCGCATCGGCCACAATTTCCTTTTGCCGGCAGCGGCGGCAGACCACCCTCTGGCGCTGCGCAAGGGGCCGATCTCGCTGCAGGACGTGCGTGAAGAGACGCAGATCGTCGTCAGCGATGCGTCCGACCTCACCTCCGGTCGCGACTTTAACGTGCTCTCCTTCAAGACCTGGCGGGTGAGCGACATGGCGACGAAGCATCAACTGATTCGCGGCGGCCTCGGCTGGGGCGGACTGCCGGCCTCGATCCTGCGGGAAGATCTGGCCTCGGGCCGGATCGTCCGTCTTGATCTTCCGGCCTACGAGCAGGGATCCTACAATCTTTATGCCATCCGCCGGACGGACAATCCGCCCGGGCCTGCCGGCATGTGGCTGATCAGGGCGTTCGAGGAGAAGCTGTCCAACTGCCCGGCGGATTTTGCCGCGCTCCCTCTTGCGGAAGCGGTTTAAGGAATCGGTTCAAGATCTTGAATCGACTCCCCTTGATCAGATCCTTCCTCGAAGCAATCCGGCTCAGAGTGTCAGCCGAAACTTGGCAAAACCGTCCGCACCGTCGCCGGCGTCCTCGATCTTGCCGCCCTTGAAATTGGCCAGCAGGGCGCGTGCGCGCGGCCCCGTCTCGAAGACGACGGTGGTGCCGGGGATGGGCGCGAGCGACCAGTTGCCGTCGGCCGACGGATTGATCGTGCCCTGATCAACAATATAGCGCACGATGATGTCGCGGTTGGTGTCGGGGCCGACGAAGACGACCTTGCTGGCATCGATCTCGGGGAACTTGCCGCCGCCGCCTGCGCGATAGTTGTTGGTGGCGACAATGAAGGTCTGGCCGGGATCGATCGCCTTGCCGGCGAACTGCAGGTTGACGATGCGGCTTGAGTTCGGGTTGATCGCCTTGCCGTCCTTGTCGAAGCGCGGCGGCTTAGTGAGATCGATCTGGTAGGTGATGCCGTCGATCACGTCGAAATTGTAGGACGGGAAGTCGGTGTTGATCAGGGGCGCGTCCTTCGCGCCGGCTTCGATCGTGTTGAAGATGCCGGCCGACATTTCCAGCCAGTTCTTCACCTGCTCGCCGGTGATCGCCACGGCCTGGATCGTGTTCGGATAGAGATAGAGATCCGCAACGTTCTTGATCGCGATATCACCGGCCGGTACGTCGGTGAAATAGTCGGCCCCGCCGCGACCACCGGCCTTGAAGGGGGCCGCCGCCGAGAGCACGGGCAGGTCCTTGTACTTCCCATCCTTCAGCATGTCCCGGATGTACCAGGTCTGGGCAAGGGAGACGATCTGCACGGACGGATCGTCGGCGACCAGGGCGAAGTAGGAATAGAGTGGCGCCGAGGTTTTGCCGACCGGCGTGCGCACGTAGTCGAGCGTCGCCTGGTGTTCGGCCGCGACCGCGGCGACGACCTCTGGCTTGTCGGTCGTGTCGGCGACCACCTTGCGCTTGTCGTTGCGGTGATAGATCGGCCGCGCCTCGCAGGTGAAGTCGACGATCTTCCAGCGCGACCCGTCCTTTTCGAGCAGAAGGTCGATCAGGCCCATATGTGAGCCCCAGAAGCCGGCCATGACGGCGGGCTTGCCGAGCAGCGTCCCCTTGACGGCATCGGCGCCCGGAACGTCCTCGAAATCCTTTGGCCCCGGAAAGACGAGATGCTGGTGGCCGGTGAAGATCGCATCAATCCCCTCGACGCCTGCGAGATAGAGCGAAGCATTCTCCATGCGCTCGCTCTCGCCGTGGCCGTCGATGCCGGAATGCGAGAGCGCAATGACGATATCCGCGCCTTCCTCCTTCATCTGTGGCACCCATGCGCGCGCCGCCTGGAGGATGTCGCGCGTCTGTGCCTTGCCTTCGAGGTTCTTTGCGTCCCAGAGCATGATCTGCGGTGGCACAAAGCCAATGAAGCCGACCTTGATCGGACTCGTCGCCCCGGAGCCGTCGCGGATCTGCTTTTCGATGATATGATAGGGCTTGAAGTATAGCTGGTCCTGCTTGGGCTCGGAGGCGAGCCCGCCCTTGGTCAGATTGGCGCAGACGAAGGGAAATTGCGCCCCGGAGAGCGTGTTGAACATGAACTCGAGGCCGTAATTGAATTCATGATTGCCGAGCGTGCCGCAGTCGTAACCGAGCGTGTTCATCGCTTTGATGACGGGATGCACGTCACCCGGCTTCATGCCCTTCTGATAGGCCATGTAGTCGCCCATCGGATTGCCCTGCAGGAAGTCGCCGTTGTCGATCAGCATCGAATTGCCGGCCTCGGCACGGATCCCGTCGATCAGGCTCGCGGTGCGGGCAAGCCCCATCGTGTCGTTCGGCTTGTCGGCATAATAGTCATAGGGCATCACGTTGACGTGGATGTCGGTCGTTTCCATCAGCCTGAGATGTGCCTGATTCCCATTTGCCCGCGCAGCAAAGGGATGGAGCGCGATCAGCGTTGCGGAGGCCGTGATGCCTCCAAGGAACGAGCGGCGGGTGAGGGGGTAAAGGTCGACCAATGACGCCATGACATGTCTCCTGACGATGGGCAGGTGCTGAAAGCGACCAATGTTAGGTCGCTTTCTCGACAGTTGCACCTGTAAAATGACAGGGGTGAGACGTGGGCGTGAAGACGGTCACGATGGACGAAAGTTTTTAGGATCGCGGTGGAAGTTGCGGAAATAGGCTGTGATCTGCGCCACCACATTGCTGGTCTGTTCAAATTCCAGTCCCATTTTTCCCGCCCGGTACCAGCGCACGCTGCATTCGACATGACCGAGTTCTGCGCAGGTCAGCGTTACCGTGCTCCCGCGCTTGGCCTCGATCCAGCCATGCAGTTGCACCGCCATTCCTGTCCGGGAAATGTCGATGATGCGACAATCGAGTTTCTGGGTAAGGAATTGCAGGGAGGCCCGGATGTGGCAGCGGATGCGCTGGGCCCGACGGCCGTCGGTGGTCTGTTGAATGGCAAGCATGAAAACTGCGCTCCATCGAAAACAATGAAAGAAACGCAGAAAACCTCGGCCGAGCGCCTTAACGGCGCCTGACCGAGTTGATTAAGATGCCGTCGATTACCCTGGCATATTTCAGGTATTGGGAGGTCACATCCCCCAGTTTACGGTAAAATCCATGGAGTTCGACGGGTGACGCTTCAGCGGCTGAGAACCGGTCGAACTTCCTGATGGAAGTTGCGGAAATAGGCTGCGACCTTGGCGATCGAATTGCTGTTCGGCTTGAACATGATGCCGAGACGGCCGCCGTAATTCCAGCGCACCACGCCCTCGAGAAGTCCGATATCGTCATTCTGGATCACCACCGAACTGCCGGCTGCGGCGTGTAGCTTGCTGGCCAGTTCGAGTGCAAGGCCGGTGCGCGAGATGTTGATGACGCGGCCATCGGCTTCCTGCTGCAGATGACGGACCTTGCTGTCCATGCGTACGCGACTGCGCGGAGCCTTACGGCCATCCATTCCGAGATTATTGCTCATGGGGTCGTCCTAATGAAAACAATGACGGGAACTTACAACCCATGCGTTAGAACCGCTTAAAACAAATCATTAGAATTTTTAGGATTGCTACTAAACCGGACTTCCGGCGCCGTTGCACCGCGACTGCGTCGAGTCTGTCCGCGCCAAGCAAGCTTTTCGAACGAGTGATAGATCAGAGCCCCACATTGGGCCTCTCGATGATTTCCCGCAGGGCAAAACTCGAATTGATCTTCACGACATGCGGGAGCGCTGACAGCCAGTCGCGGTGGATGCGCTCGTAGTCTTCAAGATCCTTGGCCGCGATGCGAAGGATGTAGTCATATTCGCCGGACATCAGGTAACAGACCAGCACATTGGGACAGCGTTTGACCGCCGCTTCGAACTCGGTCAGCGTCTTCGCAAACTGGCCGGACAGCGAGATGTGGACGATCACCATCATCTTGTAGTCGATCGCCTTGTGCGACAGCCGCGCGTGATAGCCGCTGATCACGCCGGCTTTTTCCAGCATGTCGTGGCGGCGCGAACAGGCGGAGGCCGACAGGCCGACCTTCTCCGCAAGCTCCGCATTGGTCATGCGGCCGTTCTCCTGCAGGGCCTTGAGAATGGCACGATCGATGGCATCCAGTTCCGCCATTCGCAGAAATCTCCGTTTTACGTTGCTCCAGCGCAAGAAGCTCCGAATTGTCTCACGCGGCAGCCTTCACTTTGCAAGGACATTTTGCGCCGGGAGTGTTTGAATTTCCGTATCTGAAACGAAGCGGCTCAGGCCGCACATAAAAGAGAGGAACGCTTCATGCGTGTCGGTTGCCCGAAGGAAATCAAAAACCATGAGTATCGTGTCGGTCTGACCCCCGGTGCGGTCCGCGAATATGTGGCGCATGGCCATGATGTCCTGATCGAAACGGGCGCAGGCGCCGGCATCGGCGCCGACGACCACGCCTATATCGCCGCTGGCGCGAAGATCGCCGCCTCGGCCAAGGATGTGTTCGACAAGTCCGACATGATCGTCAAGGTCAAGGAGCCGCAGCCGTCCGAATGGGTGCAGCTGCGCGAAGGCCAGATCCTCTATACCTATCTCCACCTCGCGCCGGATCCGGAGCAGACCAAGGGGCTGATCGACTCGGGCGTGACAGCTGTTGCCTATGAGACGGTGACCGACGAGCGCGGCGGCCTGCCGCTTCTGGCGCCGATGTCGGAAGTCGCTGGACGTCTCGCGATCCAGGCGGGTTCAACGGCACTGCAGAAGGCCCATGGCGGCCGCGGCATCCTGCTCGGCGGTGTGCCGGGTGTTCTTCCCGCAAAGGTCACCGTCATCGGCGGTGGCGTGGTCGGCCTCCATGCGGCCAAGATGGCCATCGGCCTCGGTGCAGATGTCACCATCCTTGACCGATCTCTTCCCCGCCTGCGCCAGCTCGACGACATCTTTGGCGGCCGCGTGCACACCCTCTATTCGACCATCGACGCGCTGGAGCAGGAATGCTTCTCTGCCGATCTCGTGATCGGCGCTGTGCTGATTCCGGGCGCTGCGGCGCCGAAGCTCGTCACCCGCGAAATGCTGTCCGGGATGAAGAAGGGTGCCGTCATCGTCGATGTCGCCATTGACCAGGGTGGCTGCTTCGAGACCTCGCATGCCACCACCCATTCCGATCCGACCTATGTGGTTGACGGCATCGTGCATTACTGCGTTGCGAACATGCCAGGTGCGGTTCCGATCACCTCGGCCCATGCACTTAACAATGCGACGCTGGTGCATGGCCTGGCACTGGCCGATCGCGGCCTGCGCGCCATCGCCGAGGATCGCCACCTGCGCAACGGGCTGAACGTCCACAAGGGCCGCATCACCAACAAGCCTGTGGCGGATGCCCTGGGTTATCCGGCCCATGCGCCGGAAGCCGTTTTGAACGTAGCGTAAGGTCGCACTCGCCGGTCACCTTACGTTGCGTAAGGCCGGCATATGTATCGTGTTCACGGCCAATATGGGCCGGCCATCCCATCGGCCGGCCCATTTTCGTCTCGGTAAAGGTCGTTCGAAGCGACCGTCACACAACCGGCTACGGGCTTGGATGCCGCAGGCTCCGACAATCCACAAAAATGGTGGTTCTTTATAAACGGTCACTCCGTTAGGCTCGCCCGGCTATTACCGGGGTTTAGGGGCTCGATCATGACATCATACAGGGCCGCTCTTGCGGCCGCTCTCGTTTCACTCACCACCGCATTCGCCATGGTGCCAATGCCCACGCGTGCTGCCGATCTGACGCCCGAGCAGATCGAAGAGGGGCAGAAGTTCATCATCAACAATGCGCTTTTCATCCTTTTCCACGAATCCGGCCACATGCTGGTGTCTGAACTCGGCCTTCCAGTTCTGGGCCGCGAGGAAGATGCCGTCGACGGTCTGTCTTCTGTCATGCTGCTCGAAAGCGAGGACGAGGATCTGAAGGCGGCAATCCAGGACGCCGCCGATGGCTGGTTCCTCATCGATGAGGCAAAGGGCGAGGGGCCGCAGGAGAGCGACTTCATCGATACCCATGGCCTCGACCGCCAGCGCGCCTATTCCATGGTCTGCATGATGGCGGGCGCCGATCCCGAATACTTCAAGACCTTCATCGATTCGCTCGATTTCCCGGCCGAACGCCGCGAAGAATGTGCGGGCGAATATGCCAAGACCCGCGACAGCTGGTTCGGGCTGCTGGAACAGCATCAGGATGACAAGAAGAAGACCAAGTTCACCGTGACCTATGAGCCGGCCAACAATGCCGACCTTCAGCCCTTTGCCGATCTCCTGAAGGAAAATCAGGTGCTGGAAGCGATCGAGGCGACTTATGGCGAAGGCTATGACATCCCTGATGGCATCAAGGTGACGGGCAAGACTTGCGGTACGGAGAACGCGTTCTGGCAGGAGGGCACCCGCGAGATCACCTATTGCTACGAGATGGCGGCCTATCATGCCGCCCTGATGGTCAACTACTTCTCCAACCAGGACGCCCCGGACGACAGCGCGACGGAGCAGGCAGAAGCACCGACGCCGGAAGCCGAGGCGGGCGCCAATACGGTGAAGCTGAAGCTGAAGAATTGAGCGAGAAGGCGGGGCGGCTCAGCCGTCCCGCTTCATCAGCGCCATCAGTTCCTGTTCGGTCATCGGATCGATGAGTGCGCTCGTGGTCGCGACCGGCGAGAAGCCGAACTGCTGGTAGAGCTGCAGCGCTCGGGGATGGTCGAGCGAGTTCGTCGTCACCGTGACCACTTTCGGATTGCTGGTCCAGGCAGAATAGAGCGCCTGCAGCAGAAACCACTTGCCGATGCCGAGCCCCAACCCGTGTTCGAACAGGCCGAAATAGGATATTTCGACTACATCGTCGCTTTCCTGAGACAGTTCGTAGAAGCCGCACGGGGCGCCATCGACGTAAAGCACAGAGATCGATACTTTGGGATTGTGAATGATCGCCTTCAATTGCTCGTCGGTCATCCGCAGCCGCTCATACCAGTGCCAGCGCGCACCGACCTGACGGTGCAGGAAGCGGTAGAAGGCGAGCGGGATCTCATGAGTCCGCATGATCGCCGTCTGGATGTTGACCGGCACCGGCAGGCTCGATTTGGGCGGTGAGGTCATTTCGAGCCGCGTCACATGGGCGGTAAGCGGCGTGCTGGCCTTGGTCGCGGCGATTGGCTCGGCAGCGCCGGTCACGATCGGCGTATCGCTCTTCGAGCCCCATTCCGACCAGGAGCCGTCATAAAGCGAATTGTCGCTGTGGCCGAGGCTTTCCAGGGCGAGCGTCACCACGGCAGCGGTGACACCCGAACCACAGCTGGTGACGACGGGATTGTTGAGGTCGATGCCGGCATTGGTGAAGATCGACCGCAAGGTGGCGAGATCCTTGAGACGACCGTTTTCCGAGAGCGACGCGGCGGGCACGCTGCGTGCACCCGGCATATGCCCGGAGCGCATACCGGCGCGCGGCTCCGGTTCCTCGCCGGTGAAACGGCCGGCGGGACGGGCATCGGCAATCTGCTTGGAGCCGCTGTCGGCGATCTCCGACATCTGGTCGAACGAGGTGATCTTCGCCCGGTCGAACCGCGCCTCGAAGGTGACGGGGGCCGGTTCCGGCAGGTCTGTTTCCAGAGGCCGGCCCTCCGCCTTCCAGCCGTCCAGCCCGCCGTCCAGCACATAGACGCGGCGCGCGCCCATGACGCGGAACATCCACCAGACACGCGGCGCGGAAAAGAAGCCCGGGCCGTCGTAAACGACGATCGTATCCTCGGCGGAAATGCCGAGCTGCCCGACCGCCTGGGCAAAGAAGGAGGGCGAGGGCAGCGAATGGGGGAGCCCGGTCGTGGTGTCGGCAATCACATCCTGGTCGAAGTAGACGGCACCCGGAATATGGCCGGAGGCATATTCCACTGCGCCGTTGCGGCCCTGGGCCGGCAGATACCAGGAGGCATCGACGATCTTGAATTCGGGAGCGCCCAGTTGTTTCTCGACCCAATCCGCCGAAACGACGAAGCGGCTTCTCTCTCCGGACATGCTGTTCTCCCGTGCCTTACTGTCAGGGGTAAGGGTCCGGGGCTCCAAAGCGTATACGGAACCGGCGGTTCTCCTTGCCCTTCTTTTCGATCTTGGCGATATGAATCGCGCCGACCTCCTGGGTTTCGGAAACATGTGTGCCGCCACAGGGCTGGCTGTCAACGGCGGAGTTCGCGCCAATACAGACAAGGCTAACGCGTCCGAGCCCGACGGGCGGGCGGACATTCTTCGACTTGACGATCCCGGGGGTCGCCGCGAGCTCTTCGTCGGTGATCCACTGGAGATAAATCGGGTGGTTTTCACGGATAAGCTTCATCAGATCCGCCGTCACCTGATCCTTGTCGACCGTCTCGGACATGTCGAAATCCACGCGGCTTTCGTCTTCGCCGACAGCGGCTCCGGTGATCGGATAGGGGCAGACGACGGAGAGTAGGTGGCAGGCGGTGTGCATGCGCATGAGCTTGTAGCGGCGCGGCCAGTCGACATGCAGCACGAGCTTTTCGCCGACCAAGGGCAGGGGCTCGCCCTCGGCCGGCCGGTGCAGGATCACGTCCTTGGTGGCGCCGTGGCGGGTCTCGGCCAGCTGGATGCGGCTTCCGTCTTCGCGCTCGAAGAAGCCGGTATCGCCCGGCTGGCCACCGGAGGCGGCATAGAAGCAGGTCTGGTCGAGCTCGACCGTGCCGTCCTCATGCACGGCCGTCACCGCCGCCTCCGCCGTCGAGAGATAGAAATCGTTGCGGTAGAGGGCGATGGTGGTCATGGCATTGCTTTCGGCGGATATCAGACGGTCTCGAAGGGCAGGTCGAAATCGGCGCGCTTTTGGAGCCAGGTCGGAACGGGCAGGCTCTTCGAGCGCAGGAAGTCCGGGTTGAAGAGCTTGGACTGGTACCGGTTGCCGTAGTCGCAGAGGATCGTCACGATCGTATGGCCGGGGCCGAGATCTCTGGCGAGGCGGATCGCGCCGGCAATGTTGATGCCCGACGAGCCGCCAAGGCAGAGGCCCTCGTTTTCGACGAGATCGAAGACGATGTCGAGCGCCTCGGAATCGGGGATCTGATAGGCGAAATCGGGTGTGAAACCTTCGAGGTTCGCCGTGATGCGACCCTGGCCGATGCCCTCGGTGATCGAAGAGCCGGAGGATTTGAGCTCGCCGTTCTTGTAGTATTCGTAAAGGGCAGCCCCTTCGGGATCGGCGATGCCGATCTTCACGCCGGGCTTGCGGTTGCGAAGGCCAATGCCGGTGCCGGCAAGCGTGCCGCCCGAGCCGACCGCGCAGACGAAACCATCGACGGCGCCGCCGGTCTGTTCGAAGATTTCCTTCGCCGTCGTCTCGATATGGGCGTCGCGGTTGACGGTATTGTCGAACTGGTTGGCCCAGATGGCGCCATTCGGCTCTGTCTTGGCGAGTTGGGCGGCGAGACGACCCGAGATCTTCACATAGTTGTTCGGGTTCTTGTAAGGCACCGCCGGCACTTCGACGAGTTCGGCGCCGAGCAGTTTCAGCGCGTCCTTCTTTTCCTGGCTCTGGGTTTCCGGGATGACGATCACGGTGCGGTAGCCGAGCGCCTTGGCGACCAGCGTCAGTCCGATGCCGGTATTGCCGGCCGTGCCCTCGACGATCACGCCGCCGGGGCGCAAGAGGCCACGCCGCTCGGCATCACGGATGATGAAGAGGGCCGCGCGATCCTTCACCGACTGGCCGGGATTGAGGAATTCGGCCTTGCCGAGAATGGTGCAGCCGGTCGCCTGCGAGGCGCCCTTCAGCCGGATGAGGGGCGTATTGCCGATCGCTTCGAGCACGGAAGGATGGAATGCCATGATGTCTGCCTTTTTTGTCTGACGCGGACACTAGAACCAAAAGCGCGGGGAAGAAAACCGGGGAGCCCTGCAATTTTGTCCTTCTGGACAAGAATATGCGGGCAAAACGGCTGGCGCGGGAATGAACCGGTCTTTTCCGCCTCGGGACTGTGAATGGCAAGGAATGGCTTTTCGCGGTGGGGCGGGGGGAGGGAAAATGCGTTCGGGGTGGGCTATATCCGGAATGCTTCCGGAAAATCACATCGCACACCGAGGGGCATGAAGTGTCTGAGATTGGCGGTAACCACGGTTAGCCCATAGGCCTTGGCGGTCGCGGCCACGAGGATGTCCCCGAGCCCTGGATGCAGGCCGCTGGCCGTTGCGGTGTCGTCGAGTGCGCCGGCGATCCGGGCGACGACAGGGTCGACGGGCAGGATGCGGTCGCCGAAGGTTTCGGTGATGGAATCAAGCCAGACACTCAAGCTCTTGGCCCGCTCGAGGCTGCCGCGACGATGCAGGCGGCGCAAGCCCTTTTCGATTTCAGCCAGGGTGATTGTGGACAGATAGATTGCGTCTCCCTGCTCCCGAAACCAGACTTTCACGGCTTCGGAGGGCGCCTGCTTCCGGTCTGGCGAGAAGAGGGAAATGATGTTGGTGTCGATCAGGAAGCCGTTACTCAAGCTCGGCATCCCGCATGGGGAATGGGTTGCGATCGAGATCGGCAGGCCCGGGATAGGACATCAGGAACTGGCCGAAGTTCGGCCTCGGCTTTGTCATCGCCCGTTTCGCCGCCTCTCCGGCCTCGACGCTGACCAGCATGGCAGCCGGCTTGCCGTGGCGGGTGATCGTGACGAATTCTCCGTTGGCGGCTTCGTCCACCAGACTGGCGAATCCGGCCTTGGCATCGGCAATACTCATGCTCGACATGCGGACCTCCTGAAATGACTATATATGGTCAATTTAATGCGTAGCAGAGGATCGGGCAAGCAAGAGTTTGGGGCGGGCCGGGGTCCCCAAGCGATCAGTAGTGATGGCGACATTGCGCGATCAGAAGGGCATCTTCTGTTGGGCGATAAACGAGGCGATGCTCCTGATCGATCCGCCGCGACCACCAGCCGCGCAACTCGCCCCGCAACGGCTCCGGCTTGCCGATGCCCTGAAAGGGAGACCGGCTGCTTTCCTTGATCAGCTGATTGATGCGCACCAGCATCTTCGGATCGGTGGACTGCCAACAGAGGTAGTCCTCCCAGGCGCGCGCGTGGAAGATCAGCTTCACTCCGAAAGCTCGCGCGCCTCGCCCTTGCCTGCATCGAGATCGCGCACGGCTTCGAGCAGGCGTTCCGCGTTGCGGGGGCTCTTCAATAGATGCTGCGTTTCCTCATAGGAGGCAAAATCCTCCACCGACATCAAAACGGCAGCAGGCTTTCCGCGATCGCGCGTAATCAGAACGGGCGTCCGGTCCTCCGTCACGCTGTCGAGCAGGGAGGCCAGGTTCTTGCGCAGGTCGCTGTAGGATGTGGTTCTCATGGGTCTATTGTACCTGATTGCGTACAGGAAGCAATGCGATTGGTTGATGCGCAAGGCCAATGTTTAAGGGCGCCCCCTCTGCCCTCCTGAGCATGTCGAAGGGCGGGCATCTCCCCCCACATGGGGGGAGACCGGCCGAGCTGCCGGCCTCGCGCCCGCCTCTGCTGTCGTAAACAGATCGGCACTCGTGGCATCCGCTCTCCCCCCTTGTGGGGGAGATGTCACGCAGTGACAGAGGGGGCGTTGCGCACGCACAGATGTCGGCTTCCTGTGCCGATCGTTACAAATTGAAGCATTTTCTTCACCGGATCTTCACGCCTGACCGGGAAGTCTGCTGCTGATGCGGCTCAAGGTTGTACGGGGAGGGGTGATGCTGAGGGTTCTCGTGGCTTTGGCCCTGTGTCTGCCGATCGCCGGCTGCGATCTCTTCGGTTTCCACGATTGGGAGTGGCGTCAGAAACTGACGGTGTCGGTCATGACGCCGGAGGGATTGAAGACCGGGAGCGCGGTGGTCAGCGTCAATGTCTACGACAGACCAAGCTGGTGGGGTCTTGGCGACTTCAGAGGTGCGGGTGCCACCAGCCTGTCCGGAGAGGCCGTGACGGTGGATCTGGGCAACGGTCGCTACCTGTTCGCGCTGTTGAGCAATTACAGTCACGAGACCGCGCGCGAGACCTTCATTTCGAAAGAAGAGCAGCCCCGGACGAAAGCGCAGGCCATCGCGGTCTATGATCGGCTGGAGAAGATGCGCGGCTTGCGTGAACTTGCGCCTGAGAATTATCCGCTTCTCGTTACCTTTGACGACATGAATGACCCGACCACTGTCCGCCGCGTCGACCCTAGCAATCTCTCAGACAGCTTCGGTCCCGGCTATCGGCTCAATGCCATCACCCTATCGATCACCCATGAGTCGGTAACCGAGGGGCGGGTGGAGAAACTGCTGGGGTGGCTTAAAGAAAGAGCCGTGATGGAAAACCCAGGTTGGTCAAATCTTCCGCTGGAAAGCCGAAGAGCAATCAGTGAACTTCTGTCGCATTTTCCTTCTCTGACGAATTGATCACATGCGAATCCAAGGCGGCTGAAATCTCAAGGTTGGCTTAGGTTAAGAACCGAAAAGGTGCCACTGCCCTCACTCCCCCCTCAACCCGTGAAACGCCGCCATCGCCGCATCCCGTGCCTTGCCGTGATCGACGATCGGCAGCGGATAGGTCTTGCCAAGGCTCACCCCTGCATCCCTCAGCGCCGTCAGCGGCGCCTCCGATGGTTTGTGGATGAACTTGTTCGGCATGGCCTTCAGCTCCGGCACGAAGCGGCGGATGTAAGCCCCTTCGGGGTCGAATTTCTCGCCCTGGCTCACCGGATTGAAAATCCGGAAGAAGGGGGCGGCGTCGGCGCCGGAGCCGGCGACCCATTGCCAACTGGCGGCATTCGACGCGGGATCGGCATCGACGAGCGTGTCGCGGAACCAGCGTTCGCCTTCGCGCCAGTCGATCAGCAGGTCCTTGATCAGGAAGGAGGCGGTGATCATGCGCACGCGGTTGTGCATCCAGCCGGTCTGCCAGAGCTGGCGCATGCCGGCATCGACGATCGGATAGCCTGTTTGGCCGCGCTGCCATTTTTCGAGCAGATCCGGCGCATCGCGCCAGGGGAAGGCGTCGAATTTCGGGTTCCAGTTGCGCTCCGAAAGACAGGGGAAGTGGAACAGCAGGTGATAGGAAAAATCGCGCCAGGCCAGTTCCTTGCGGAAATGGATGAGGTCTTCCATCGGGATGTGGGCGTCGAGCCCACGCGTCGCATGCCAGACGCTGGCCGGCGAGATCTCGCCCTGTGCCAGATGCGGTGACAGCATCGAGACATGCGGTTCGGCGGGAAAGTCGCGGCGCTCGCGATAGCCTTTCAGGCCCGTCTCAATGAAGGCTTCGAGCCGGGCTTGCGCGCCCGCTTCGCCAGGCTGGAAGTGATCAGCAAAACCCTTCGCCCAGTTCGGCCTGGTTGGCAGCAGCGACCAGTCGGAAAGCGCATCGGTCTTTGGCCATGAGGCGGGCGAGGGAATGCGCTTGGGCACGGGGATCGGTTCCGGCGGCTCTCCCGATCCGTCCAGCGCCTTCCAGAACGGCGTGTAGACGCGGAAATGCCCGCCGGCGCCGGTCTTGAGTTTGGTCGGCTCATGCAGGATCTGGCCGGCAAAGCTGCGCACCGTCAGGCCCCGTGCGGTGAGGTCGGATTTGATCGCCTTGTCCACCGCGATGCCCGGCGGATCGTATCGCCGGTTCCAGAAGACGCCATCTGCTCCGGTCTCGGCAATCAGCGCGTCGAGCACCTCGGCCGCCGGCCCGCGGCGCAGGACAAGATCGCTGCCATGTTCTTTGAGAGACGCTGCAAGCGCCTCAAGTGATTGGTGCAGCCACCATTCCTGCGCTGCCCCGAGCGGTCCGGTCCCGGTTTCTCGTGGTTCGAGTATGTAGACGGGAATGACGGCCGCCCCGGCGTCAACGGCAGTGGCGAGCGCCGCATGGTCGGACAGCCGCAGATCCTTGCGGAACCACAAAAGCACGGTTCTCGGGCGGGCGGTCGCGGCATCTGCGGGCATGGGCACTCTTCTTGTCGTTGGCTTGTCGGAAGCCATACGATGCGAGAGCCCGGAAAGATCACGCGCATAAGGAAATTTTGACGTGTCAGTGCATGGTCAGCAGAAAGACACAGGCGCCAAGATCAAGCAGCGCCTCGGCCTGCGGCCCGCAGCCGCTCCTGCTCGGCGCGCAAAAGCGCCATGATCTTCTCGGCATTTTCGCGAACGTAGAGACGATGCAGCTTTTCGGCGACGGGGGCGGTGGTGAGCAGGCAGGTATAGCCCTCGCGCTCGTACCAGCGGAAGTCCACCACATTGTCCATGTTCACGAAGAGGGGGAAGCCATCCCCGTCATGAAGCTGGAGCCACATCTGCTAATCTCCTGCATGCCCTGTTCGAATCAATTCGCTGTAAATTCGATTAGCAGCCAAAGATGAAGAGGGGGTTTCGAGAGCGCACCGAAAAGCCGGGTTGAGGGGCGGCGCTGCGTGGGTTTGAGCCCGTGGGCTCAGGCGACCATGTCGACGACGGCGGCCGCCAACCATCCGGCCCCGTAGGCGAAGGCGGCATTCACGCTGGCTTCGACCGCAAGCATGAAGCCGTAGCCGGGCCTCTCCCGTCTCACGATATGCAGGCGCAATCCGATGACGCCGATCAAAAGAACACCGCCGATGGCAGCTGTCTCGAGCAGATAATCACGACCGTAGAAACCGAGAAAGATGAACGGCAGGAGGAGCAGGGACACAATAAAGGAATTGAAGTGCACCACGCTCTTCTTGATGTCCCCCCACAGGGATCCCTCGTTTCCTCGATCATGCCTTTCCAGTCCATGCATCGCCCCGCAGCAGATCACGACTGATGAGGCTATGGCCGCACCGTCGTAGGGTCAAGCAGCGTGGAGAGAAGGGTAAGCCAGTCGAGTATTGGGAAAAGACGGATCGAGGGCACCGCAAGGCTGGAAAAGAAAAAGGCCTGCAGCGATCAATTCGCGCAGGCCTTTTATGAAAGAGATGGCTCCCCGGGCCGGATTCGAACCGGCGACCTGTCGATTAACAGTCGAATGCTCTACCGCTGAGCTACCAGGGAACAGCCGCTTGGCGCGGTGTGAGCGGGGTAATACTGATGCGCGCTCCGTTTGCCAAGCGGTTTTTCAAAAAAAATGTCATCGCCTTGTTTTTATGTGTGGACCACCCATCTCCCTGAGGCGGCCGGGATGCCGCGAGACGCCGTATTTGCTGGAGTTTTGACCCTTGGCTGAGAGACGTTACCGCATCGACACGGCAAGAGGCAGGCTCATCCTTGGCCGTTTCGAAATTCCCGTGCCGCGCTCCAAGGCAGGGCGGATCGCGACCGGCCTGGCGCTGATCGGCGGTGGTTTCCTCGGTTTTCTGCCGGTGCTCGGGTTCTGGATGGTGCCGCTGGGATTCGTTGTGCTTTCGCACGATCTGGCTTATGTGCGCCGCCGCCGCCGCCGGGCCTCCGTCTGGTGGAGCCGAAAGCGGGCTGCCCGCAACCGGCAGTCCTCGGCGGAGTAACCCCCGGGCAATCATTTGCCCTGACATGTCTTAGTGAAATGCGCGTCTCCCCGAAGCGTCGTAGAAGAATCACACAGACCGGCGACACCGAACGGCGATCCTGCCGAACCGTTCCCGGAAAAAGTGAGAGCCTATGATGAACCTCCAGATGGCGGAGATCCCGATGATACTCACGCCACAAGATTTCACTGTGATGGAAGAAGCGATGCGTGGCGTGGGCGTATCTGGCGCCGCGCGTGACCGTGAGGGGCACAGGGAGGCGGTCGGCAAGGCGGTGATCCGGCTCTATACGGCGGGCGTGACCGATCCGGCCAAGCTGGCGGAAGCCGCGGGCATCATGGCAGCGACGCGTCTGCTCGACCGCTGGCGCTGAGGACACAAAGCTCTCGGTGGCCAATGGGGCCGCCGGATTGAAAAACATCTGATTCCCGAAAATGCCTCTTGCGGTTTTTTTAGATCGCGTCTAAATCCCCGCCACCACACGCTCTTTTATACCGGACGGCCTCGTGGCGGAGTGGTTACGCAGAGGACTGCAAATCCTTGCACCCCGGTTCGATTCCGGGCGAGGCCTCCATTCTTTTCTCAATGTTTTATGAACATTCCTCGCTCAGCACTCGCTGCTGATGAACTGCGTCTTGTGTCCCGATTTCGCGGGCCAATTCAGCCATCGAACGACGTCAAACATCGGCCAAATCTGTGCCTGTCGCTATTCCCGCCTCGATCTGCCCGAAACTGGCCGATCGGCGCCCTTGCGCGCGAAGCGGGCCTGGCGCAGGTCAGGGCTCCTATCCAATCGGGGAGATCGCCGCCATGCGCGCCACCACCTTTACGTTTGCCTCCATCCTGCTTTTCGCTACACCGCTTGTTGCCTCTGCCGAATCGCTGACCTTCACGCTGGAAAACAAGACCCCGAACATGGTCGTTCAGGCCTTTGTGTCGCCAGCCGATGGCGGCAAGAGCATCGAGCTCCTGCACAAGAAGGGGCTCTTTGGCGGCAAGTCGCGTCAGCTCACCATCAATGACGGCAGCGATGCCTGCGTCTACAAGCTGCGCCTGGTCTTCGAGGACGACAGCTTCGAAGATGTTCGCGACAAGGTGGATTTCTGCGAGACCGGCACCTACACGATCGACGACTGACGCATTCGCACAGGTGGGCGCCGGGCGGGTGTGATAATCTGCCTTGGATGCCCACCCGTGACTTGAAAGCGGCACGCCCTGCAATTAAGACACGGGGGACAAAACCCGAGCGGCCGAAATGGGGCGACAGGACATGATGGATTACGCAGCAGCACGCACCAAGATGGTGGACAACCAGATCAGAACCACGGACGTCACGTCCCACTCAGTTCTGACCGCCTTCCTCTCGGTGCCCCGCGAAGCATTCGTTCCCGCGGAACTGAAGCCTCTTGCCTATATCGACGAGGATATGAAGGTGGCGCCTGCGGCGAACGGAAATCCCGCCCGCTACATCATGGAGCCGTCGCCGCTCGCCAAGCTTCTGCAGCTTGCCGCGATTACAAAGGACGACCTCGTGCTTGAGATCGGCTGTGGCGCAGGCTACGCCGCAGCGCTGCTGTCGCTGCTCGCGGGCTCGGTTGTGGCGGTCGAGTCCGACGAGGCGCTGGTACTGCGTGCGACGGAAAAGCTCTCTTCGCTCGGCTATGACAATGTCGCTGTTGTCGCCGGAAGCCTCGAAGCCGGTTACCCGGCCGAAGCACCTTACGACGTCATCTTCGTCAACGGCGCCGTCGAACATCTGCCGGAAGCACTGCTCGGCCAGCTCCGGGAAGGGGGCCGTCTGGTCGCCGTAGTCGGATATGGCAACGCGTCGCGTGCCCGCCTTTACGTCAAGGCCGGCGGCACGGTGTCCTTCACTGAATACTTCAACACCTCGGTGAAGCCGCTTCCGGGCTTCCGCAAGGCTGCCGAATTCGTCTTCTGATCCGCCGCGTGAATTGATGATCTGCGCGAGGCCCGCTCTGTGCGGGCCTCTTGCGTTTTGCACCAACAAAGCTGTGCATCACGGCAATTGCAGGAGCCTGCGTGATTTTTTTCCGCAGGCGCGTATCCTAGGGTGACCGCGAATCGGCTGGCGACAAAAGGGTCGCCGAAGATCTTGAGGACAACGGGGATTAGTATGGCTCAGCCAAGCGTAGCGCGTGAACCGTCCATGGAAGAGATCCTGGCATCCATCCGCCGGATCATCGAAAGCAATGACCCGGTTTCGGGCGAAACCTTCGCGAGCGATGTCGACGACGCCGAAGAGGCCGGACGCACGCCGCTGGTTCGCGAGACCGAGGTCGACTTCAGCTATGAAAGCGTGGACTTCACCCCCGCCAATGATCCGGGCCCTGCCACGCCGGTCGCTCCTTCGCAGCCTCGCGTTGAGACCCAGCCGCAGCACCAGCCGCAGCCGGAAACCACCCGAAGCGTCTCGTTGGCTGATCTCGCCGCCCGCGTCCGCTCGGCCTCCGAACGGACCGAACGGCCGGTGCAGCAGATGGTGTCCGTCTCTGCCCCGATGCCCAGTGTCAGCGCGCCTGCCGCGCCGACCGCGGGCGCGCAGTCAGAACCTGCGCCACGCGGTGACAGCCCCCTGATGACCGCCCGTCTCGCGGAATTGCGCGCCCCACAGCTGCGCCCCTCGATTTCGATCGAAGTCCACCCGGCTCAGGCGACGGCCCCTCGTGCGGCGGCCGACGCGCCGCAGCCAGCCCCCGCTGTTACCGAAACCCGGCAGGTTGCACCGGCAGTGCCCGAGCAGGTTGCGGTCCGGGCGCCGGTACAGGCTCCTGCTATCGAACCGGAGCGTCGAGACATTCCGCAGGTTCGGATCGAGACCCGCACCGAAGAGCCGCGTGCGCCGTCCTTCGACGCAATCGCCATGCACCTGGCGGCCGATCGGGCCTCCGAACCGGCGACTGAAAATCTGCATACTGTCTCCGCCGGCACCGATCTGACGGCGCTGGTTTCCGCAGCGACAGTGGAGCAGGTCTCTCGCTCCTTCTCGGATCTGGCCGCTGCCATCGACGGCCAGGAGCGCCGCTCGCTCGACGAGATGGCCGAGGAAATGCTGCGCCCGATGCTGAAGGACTGGCTCGACGACAATCTGCCGACGCTGGTGGAGCGCCTCGTGCGCGAAGAGATCGAACGCGTCGCCCGCGGTCCGCGACGCTGATCGAACGCAATTTGGGGATCATGGGCCGCTCGCAAGAGCGGCCTTTTTTATTGACTTGGTTTTGTCAGTCCTATTTACCAAGCCACATCCAGAACTCGAAAAATCCGGTCGGAAAATGCTCGAAAAGATCTATGATTCAGCCGCCGTCGAACCGAAGATCGCCAAAGCCTGGGAGGACGCCGATGCGTTTCGTGCGGGCGCAAACGCGAAGCCGGGCGAGGACACCTTCACGATCGTGATCCCGCCGCCGAACGTGACCGGTTCGCTGCACATGGGCCACGCGCTGAACAACACGCTGCAGGACATCATGGTCCGCTTCGAGCGCATGCGCGGCAAGGACGTGCTGTGGCAGCCGGGCATGGACCATGCAGGCATCGCCACCCAAATGGTCGTCGAGCGCAAGCTCGCCGAGAACGGCCAGAACCTTTCGCGTCGAGACATGGGCCGCGAGGCTTTTATCGAACGTGTCTGGGAGTGGAAGGAAGAATCCGGCGGCCTGATCTTCAACCAGCTGAAGCGCCTTGGCGCGTCCTGCGACTGGTCGCGCGAGCGCTTCACCATGGACGAGGGGCTCTCGGCCGCCGTCCTGGAAGTCTTCGTCACGCTCTACAAGGAAGGCCTGATCTATCGCGGCAAGCGCCTGGTCAACTGGGATCCGAAGTTCGAAACGGCGATTTCCGACCTCGAAGTCGAGAACAAGGAAGTCGACGGCCATATGTGGCACTTCAAATATCCGCTCGCGGGTGGGGAAACCTACACCTATGTCGAGAAGGATGAGGACGGCAACGTCACTTTCCAGGAGGAACGCAACTATATCGCGATCGCCACGACCCGGCCGGAAACCATGCTCGGCGACGGCGCGGTTGCCGTTCATCCCTCGGATGAGCGTTATGCGGCGATCGTCGGCAAGCTCTGCGAGATCCCGGTCGGGCCGAAAGAGCATCGCCGCCTGATCCCGATCATCACGGATGAATATCCGGATCCGAAGTTCGGCTCTGGCGCCGTCAAGATCACCGGCGCCCATGACTTCAACGACTATCAGGTCGCGCGCCGCAACAAGATCCCGCTCTACCGCCTGATGGATACCCAGGCGAAGATGCGTGACGACGGCGAGGATTATGCCGTCTATGCGGCGCGCGCGCTCGAGATCGCCAAGTCCGGGCATCTGCCGAACGAGGCTGAGGTTGATGACATCAATCTGGTGCCGGAAGAGTATCGCGGCCTCGACCGCTACGAAGCCCGCAAGAAGATCGTTGAGGCGATCAATGCCGAAGGCCTCGCTGTCACGGTGAAGGATGCCGAAGGCAACGATGTGCCTTACGTCGAGAACAAGAAGATCATGCAGCCCTTCGGCGACCGCTCCGGCGTCGTCATCGAGCCGATGCTGACCGACCAGTGGTTTGCCGACGCCAAAACGCTGGCCGAACCGGCGATCGCCTCGGTTCGCGAGGGCCGCACCAACTTCGTCCCGAAGAACTGGGAAAAAACGTACTTTGAGTGGATGGAGAACATCGAGCCCTGGTGCATTTCGCGCCAGCTCTGGTGGGGCCATCAGATCCCCGCCTGGTATGGACCAGACGGTCAGGTCTTCGTCGAGAAGACCGAGGAAGAGGCGCTCGACGCTGCTGTCCAGCATTACCTCGCTCATGAAGGCCCGTGGAAGGCCTGGGTTCAGGAGAAGCTCGAGAACTTCGCACCAGGCGAGATCCTGACCCGTGACGAGGACGTGCTGGACACCTGGTTCTCCTCGGCGCTCTGGCCTTTCTCCACGCTCGGCTGGCCGGACGATACGCCGGAACTGGCGAAGTACTATCAGACCGACGTTCTCGTCACCGGCTTCGACATCATCTTCTTCTGGGTTGCCCGCATGATGATGATGGGCCTGCACTTCATGAAGGATGAGGAGGGTACTCCCGTCGAGCCCTTCCACACGGTCTATGTGCATGCGCTGGTTCGCGACAAGAACGGCCAGAAGATGTCGAAGTCGAAGGGCAACGTCATCGACCCGCTGGAGCTGATCGACGAATATGGCGCCGACGCCTTGCGCTTCACGCTCGCGATCATGGCCGCCCAGGGCCGCGACGTGAAGCTCGACCCGGCTCGCATCGCGGGCTACCGCAACTTCGGCACCAAGCTGTGGAACGCCACACGTTTTGCCGAGATGAACGGCGTGAAGGCGGACCCGAGCTTCCTGCCCGAAACGACATCGCTTGCCATTAACCGCTGGATCCTCACCGAACTGGCGCGCACCGAGCGTGACGTCACCGAAGCGATTGAGAGCTACCGCTTCAACGATGCGGCCGGCACGCTCTATCGCTTCGTCTGGAACCAGTTCTGCGACTGGTATCTCGAACTCTTGAAGCCGGTCTTCATGGGCGAGGACGAGGCAGCGAAGAAGGAAGCCCAGGCCTGCGCGGCCTATGTGCTGGAAGAAACCTACAAGCTCTTGCATCCCTTCATGCCCTTCATCACCGAAGAGCTGTGGGCGCATACGGCTTCGGAAGGCACGACCCGCGACAAGCTTCTCTGCCACGCAGACTGGCCGACACCGGAATTCTCTGACGACAATTCGGCCGCCGACATCAACTGGCTGATCGACCTCGTCACCGGCATCCGCTCGGCCCGCGCAGAAATGAACGTGCCGCCGGGCGCCGTGGCTCCGCTGGTCGTGGTCGGCGCCAATGGCGTCACTCAGGAACGGTTGGCTCGCCACGAGGCCTCGATCAAGCGGCTGGCCCGCGTCGAGACGATCAGCGTGGCCGACGTCGCGCCGAAGGGGGCCGCCCAAATCGTCGTGGGTGAGGCAACCGCCTGCCTGCCCTTGGGCGCGCTGATCGATCTCTCGGCTGAAAAGGCTCGTATCGAAAAAGCGATCGCCAAGGTGGACCAGGAAATGGCCCGCATCGCCGGCAAGCTTGGCAACGAGAAGTTCGTCGCCAATGCCAATCCGGAGGTCGTTGCTGCCGAACGCGAGCGTTACCAGGAACTGGAAGTGCAGAAGGCAAGCCTGGAAACGGCGCTGAAACGGGTTCTGGAAGCGGTCTGAGCTTCAGTCTTAAAGGGAATGATGTTCCAAGGGTCGGGCGGAAGCGCCCGACCCTTAGTTTTGGGGAGGCGCCGACTTCCTGAGCAGAGGAACGACGGAAACCATCGATTCCAGGCGATAAATGCATATGCCGACGGCATTTACCCGCAGAGGAACGTCAAAACCTTCTCTGGCAGAGTCCGGTCACGAAGGCCCTTGATGTGGCGGCTTCGCCACAGGGTGGTGTGGCGGTGGGAGATAATTCCCCGTCTGGCGGAAAAATAGGCGAAAAGAGCAAAAAATATCCAAAGCTGCGGCATTTTGACGTGCCCCTCAAAAACATTACGTAAAAATTTCGGCATTCGAAGCCGTGTGTGACAAACGTCACCCGATTGTCATTCAGTCCGACATGGCTACTATGCAAATCACAGTTTTGCCTGAATTGGGGAGAGACATGGCGAACAATCTAAAAAAGACAACCGCCCTCGGACTGATTGCCGCTTGTGCCTTTGTGGGAGGAGCGCATGCAGGCGGCTTTTCGCGCGGCGAAGCGGATACGGACATCCTTTATGAGGATGGCGAAGTGGCTGCTCGTGGTGGCTACACTTTCGTCATGCCGCAGCGTGGGTATGAGACGATTGGTGGCGCGTCGACCGACGATGCGGATTACACTCAAAATTACAGCGTTCCGAGCTTCGCCGCCAAGTTCCGCGCATCGGATAATTTTTCTTGTGCTCTGACCTACACGCAGCCTTTTGGTGCGAAGTCGGAATACGGCGCCGATGCGCAGTTGGCGGATATTCTAGCCGACATTGCTGCGGGTAGAACGACAAACGCAGTGGAGTCCTCGCAATTCAGAACAGAGGAATTCGGTGGGACCTGTGCTGTCAACTTCGATGTAGGCCCCGGCGATGTATACATTCTCGGTGGCGTTTTCACCCAGAGTTTTGACTATACCGAAAGCAAGACCCTCGGCACTCTGCACCTAGAAGACGACAGTGCCATGGGCTATCGTCTGGGAGCTGCATACGAGATCAAGGAATACGCACTTCGCGCGGAACTGATGTATCGCTCGCAGATCGATCATAACGCTTCTGGCGAGTTCACTTCTGCAGTCGCAATAGGTCCGTTCCCCACTGGAACCGAATTCGCCTCTGTTGGAAGTGGCTCGCTGCCGCAGTCGCTTGAACTGAGCCTGCAGAGCGGCATCGCGCCGGGCTGGCTGGCATTTGGTTCGGTTAAGTGGACAGACTGGAGTGTCCTGCAGACTCTAAATTACACCATTGACGTCCTCGGCGACTCTGAGAAGAACTTCTTCTGGCGTGACGGCTGGACGATTATGGGCGGTGTCGGTCATACGTTTACGGATAAGGTTTCGGGTGCCGTTACTTTGACCTGGGACCGCGGCGTCGGCACCGGTGCCGACATCATGACCGACACATGGACGATTGGCGCCGGTACACAGATCAAGGCCGGCCCTGGCGTGGTCCGTCTCGGTGCAGCCGCCATCTACCTGACCGAAGGCGAGCAGTCGACGGCCGATGGCGCCGACTTCGACGCTACCGTCGGCGGCGACTGGGCCTATGCGGTCAGCGCCTCCTACAAGATCTCCTTCTGATCTTTCGTTGACGCAGCTTTGATCGAAGCCCGGCACGTCCGGGCTTCTTTCGTTTAACCAACTGCTCTCATGTTTCAGCTTTCCGGAATGTGATGATTCTGCAACAGAGACTCTATCGTTCGAGGGTGGCCCGGGTTGCGCCCAATTTGTCCACTTCCCGCCACAAACGGAGAGCACCTCTCGTCTCCAGAGACGGCGGGGCGCTGTTTCAGGCGGGTGACCTTCGGGTGGTGTGCGAGTTGAGAATGAGCCTCAGGGGCGAAAATAGGGTTCGAATACAAATGGTTTCGGTCGCTTTCGGGGAGCGGTCGGTGGTTCTGGAAAACGAGCGGACGCGGAAAATATTGAGTGTCCCAGTCTTGCCGGAAATCGGTTCTACTCTCTCTGGCATGCAAAACGGAAAGCAACTACGGCGCTTTGGTCGCCGGGGTGAGGGGCACGGTCATGAACCGTCCGTTCACGGATTGAATGTTATCTTCACATCGGACGCATTTGGTCTGGCCATGGCGGCGGGGCGAGTGCTCTGATGTCAGTCATGTCTTGGAAGAACGACGCACCCATGCGCATCAGGGACTGGAAGTCTTCGGCTCTACTTCTGACGGCAACCGCGATGTTGCTTTCGTTTAGCCCTTCCGCGCGTGCCTTCGATATCAATGCCGGCGTCAGCAAGGAATCCGGCCCCTTCGATCTCTTCAAGTTCGGCTTCAACGCCTACAAGAAGGGCCAGAAGCAAGAGGCCGTCGAAGCCTATCGTTATGCCGCCGAAAAGGGCCATACCGGATCGCGCTGGGCGCTGGCCAATATGTATGCCGCCGGTGACGGCGTGGTCGAAAACGACTTCGAAGCCTTCAAGATCTATGCCGAGATCGCCAATCAGGGCATCGAGCCGGGTTCGGAAGACACCGGCTTCTTCGTCAACGCGCTTCTGTCGCTTGCCCGTTATTATCGCCAGGGCATTCCCGAAACGCCCGTGAAGGCCGATCTCGCCCAGGCGCGTCAGATCTACTTCCAGGTCGCCTCGACCTTCGGTGTTCCGGAGGCGCAGTTCCAGCTCGCACGGATGATCCTGGCCGGCGAGGGCGGTAGCGTCAACGTCCAGCAGGCGAAGAAGTGGCTGAACCTCGCCCGCAAGAGCGGCCATGCCGGTGCCATGTCGGTCTTCGGCAATGTGCTCTTCGAAGAGGGCCAGACGGTTCGCGGCCTCGCCTTCCTGACGGCAGCGCTGGAGCGGTGCAGCCCGAAGGACTGTCCGTGGATGCAGGACCTGCAGGAGCGGGCCTTCTCGCTTGCCTCCGAGGAAGACCGCCGCGTGGCCGTGGTGCTGGCGCCGAAGGTTTACGAACAGGGCGATTGAGTGGGGCAGCCGGGCAGAAACCGGCTCATAATCTCTCCCAAGCAGAAGCTCCCAAGATAAAAAGGACGCCATCGCGGCGTCCTTTCGCAATTCCGGTCAGCCTTGGCGGCAGGGAACTCAAAAGTTGAAATAGCCGACCACGGGCACGTGGTCCGAAGGCTTTTCCCAGGCCCGCACATGCTTCTCGATATCTGTCGAGCGCAGCCGATCGGACGCTTCCGGTGACAGCATCAGGTGATCGATGCGGATGCCGTTGTTCTTCTGCCAGGCCCCGGCCTGGTAGTCCCAGAAGGAAAAGAGCGGCGCCTCATCGGTGGTGGCGCGCACCGCGTCGATGAAGCCGAGGTTCTCCAGCCGGCGGAAGGCCGCCCGCGTCTGCGGCAGGAACAGCGCGTCGGTCACCCACTGGCTTGCATCCTTCGCGTCATGCGGTTCGGGGATGACATTGTAGTCGCCGGCGAGGATGAGCGGCTCCTCGAGCGCCATGCGCTCGCGCGCGAAGGCTTCGAGGCGTGCCATCCAGGCGAGCTTGTAAGGATATTTCACCGGATCGTCGGACGGGTTGCCGTTCGGTAGATAGAGCGAGCAGACGCGCACGACGCCGCCTTCGACCGAAAACACACCTTCGATGAAGCGAGCCTGTTCGTCGGTGTCGTCGCCCGGCAGGCCGCGATAGACTTCGTCCGGTTTCATCTTGGAGAGCAGCGCAACCCCGTTGAAGCCCTTCTGGCCATGCGTCTCGACGTGATAGCCAAGCGCTTCGATCTCCGACCGCGGAAACCCTTCGTCGACGGACTTGATTTCCTGCAGGCAGGCGATGTCGGGCCCGCTATCCCTCAGCCACTGGCACAGGTTCTCGATGCGCGCCTTCACGCCGTTGATGTTCCAGGTGGCTATTTTCATCATCACTCACACGGAGAAGCTGGTGCCGCAGCCGCAGCTCGCCACCGCATTGGGGTTCTTGATCTGGAAGGACTGGCCGAGGAGGTTGTCGACAAAGTCGATCTCGGAGCCGGCCATGTAGATCAGCGACATCGGATCTATCAGGACGGTTGCGCCGTCGCGGGTGATGACGATGTCGTCGCTTGCCGGCTGCTTGTCGAGGTCGAACTTGTAGGAAAAGCCGGAACAGCCACCGCCTTCGACGGAGACGCGCAGGGCCGACTTGTCGGCTTCGGCTGCAACGATCGCTGCGATTCGCTTCGCAGCGGCTTCGGAAAGGGTAACGGTTTCGGTGTTCATTCGGCCTCCTGCCGGGTTCAAGGCCCGGTGAAAACGGGAAAGTTCTGCGCAAATCACCGCATAATCACGCAAAACCGCGATATTTACGGAGACGGGCGGGTCGAAAGGCGTTCGCACCCCGCATCGCCTTGCGGCTTTGTCCGCTATAGGTATGAAGGCACAAGAGTTGCGTCAATGGGGAGCAAGCGGCACGCGCATGACGATCGATCAAGCAGCACTGGGTTTTGGCACCGGCGAGAGGGCGATCTACGCGACCAGCCCGTGGAAGAGCCGCGGCCGCCTTTTTGCCGAAGGCGGAAGCCTGACCCGGTCCGACTTTCAGCGCGACCGTGACCGCATCGTCCATACGACCGCTTTCCGTCGCCTGAAACACAAGACCCAGGTCTTCATCGGCCCGGACGGAGA
Source organism: Rhizobium glycinendophyticum (assembly GCF_006443685.1). Lineage (NCBI taxonomy): Bacteria > Pseudomonadati > Pseudomonadota > Alphaproteobacteria > Hyphomicrobiales > Rhizobiaceae > Peteryoungia > Peteryoungia glycinendophytica. The sequence continues at coordinate 1,780,712 of NZ_VFYP01000001.1, forward strand.
TCACTATCGCACCCGGCTGACCCATACGATCGAGGTCGCCCAGATCGGCCGGGCGCTCGCACGCGCCCTGAAGCTCGACGAGGATCTGGCCGAGGGCGTGGCGCTCGTCCATGATTTCGGCCACACGCCCTTCGGCCATACAGGCGAGGATGCGCTGCAGGAGGTGCTCGCCCCCTTCGGCGGGTTCGACCACAATGCCCAGTCGCTGAGGATCGTGACCAAGCTGGAGCGGCGTTACGCCGATTTCGACGGGTTGAACCTGACCTGGGAAACGCTCGAAGGTCTGGTCAAACACAACGGCCCGCTGATGACGAAGGACGGGCAGGGCACGCGCGGCCCCGTTCCGCAACCGATCCGGGACTATTGCGAGATCCACGATCTGGAACTCGCGAGCTTCGCCGGGCTTGAGGCCCAGGTCGCAGCCATCGCCGACGACATCGCCTACAACACCCATGACATCGACGACGGCCTGCGCTCGGGTTACCTGACCTTCGACATGCTGGAGGACGTGCCCTTCCTGGCCGGGCTGATGAAGGAGGTTCGCGACCGGTACCCGCATCTCGATCCTGACAGGTTCACCCACGAGATCATGCGCCGGCAGATCACCCGCATGGTGGAAGACGTCATCGCCGTGGCGCAGGAGCGGTTGAAGCTCGTCGATCCGCAGAGCGTCGAGGACGTGAGGGCGGCCTCGATGACCATCGCGACCTTCTCCGATCAGATGGCCGAGACGGACAAGGCCATCAAGAAGCTGCTGTTCAGCCGCATCTACCGCCACCCCGACATCATGCGCATCCGGGCCGCGGCTGCCGAGATCCTCACGGATCTGTTCAAGGCCTATATGAACGACCCGACGCTGATGAAAAGCCACTTCTGGGTCAACCATATTTCCGGTCTCAACGATGGGCAAAAGGCCCGCCATGTCGCCGACTATCTGGCTGGCATGACCGACACCTATGCGGTGCGCACCCATCGGGAGCTGTTTGACCGGACTCCGGAATTGCGCTAGTCAGCCGACAAATTCTGAACGAGCGCAGGCGAAAAGCGCCTGTGTGCAGGGATATGCCATGAACCTCTTCGCCGATTTCGAAACCCGGATCAAAGCCGCTTTGGAAGAAATCGAGGCCGTGCGCGAAAAGCGCGACAGCCTCGATTTCAGCCGCATCGTGGTTGAACCGCCGCGCGATCCGAGCCATGGCGATGCCGCGACCAATGCCGCCATGGTGCTGGCCAAGGGCATGGGCATGAACCCGCGCGCGTTGGCCGAAATCATCTGCGAGAAGTTGAAGCAGGACACTGACGTCGCAGAAGTCGGCGTTGCCGGCCCGGGCTTCATCAATATCCGCCTGTCGGTTGCTTATTGGCAGCGCCTGCTCGCCACCATGATCCGTCAGGGCACCGATTTCGGCCGCTCCTCTGTCGGGCATGGCCACAAGGTCAATGTCGAATATGTCTCGGCCAATCCGACCGGTCCTATGCATGTCGGCCATTGCCGCGGCGCGGTCGTTGGTGACGCGCTTGCCAACCTCCTGGCCTTTGCCGGCTATGAGGTGAGCAAGGAATATTACATCAACGACGCCGGCACTCAGATCGACGTGCTGGCCCGCTCCGTCTTCCTGCGCTACCGCGAAGCGCTGGGCGAAGACATTGGCGAGATTCCTGCGGGTCTCTATCCGGGCGATTATCTCATTCCGGTCGGCAAGGCGCTCGCCGAGGAATATGGCACCAAGCTGCATGCCATGCCCGAAGACGAGATGCTGGCCATCGTCAAGGAGAAGGCGATCGCCGCGATGATGGCGATGATCCGCGACGATCTGGCGACCCTCGGCGTCCATCACGACATCTTCTTCTCCGAGCGCACACTGCATGCCAATGGCGCGGCCAAGATCCGCACGGCGATCAACGACTTGACCTTCAAGGGCCATGTCTATCGCGGCACGCTGCCGCCGCCGAAAGGGCAGCTGCCGGAAGACTGGGAAGATCGCGAGCAGACGCTGTTCCGCTCGACCGAAGTCGGTGACGACATCGACCGGCCGCTGATGAAGTCGGACGGCTCCTATACCTATTTCGCCGCCGACGTTGCCTATTTCAAGGACAAGTTCGATCGCGGTTATACCGAGATGATCTACGTGCTCGGCGCCGACCATGGTGGCTATGTAAAGCGCCTGGAAGCGGTGAACCGCGCCGTGTCGGAAGGCAAGTCGAAACTGACCGTGCTGCTCTGCCAACTCGTCAAGCTCTACCGAGATGGCGAGCCGGTGAAGATGTCGAAGCGTTCCGGTGATTTCGTCACGTTGCGCGAAGTCGTGGAAGAAGTCGGTCGTGATTCGGTCCGCTTCATGATGCTCTATCGCAAGAGCTCCGAGCCGCTCGATTTCGACTTTGCCAAGGTGACGGAGCAGTCGAAGGACAATCCTGTCTTCTACGTGCAGTATGCACATGCTCGTTGCATGTCGATCCTGCGTCAGGCGAACGAAGTATATCCGGATCTCGATCTAACCAATATCGATCTGGCCAGTGCCGTTATGGGTCATATTCAGGACCCAACGGAGCTGCAGCTCGTGGCAAAGCTCGCCGAATATCCGAGAATGATCGAAGCGTCTGCCCAGTCGCAGGAGCCGCATCGACTTGCATTTTACCTGCATGATCTGGCAAGCTCGCTGCATGCGCACTGGAACAAGGGCAAGGATTCGCCCGAATTACGCTTTGTTAACGATAAACATAGAGAATTAACTATCGCCAGGCTTGGGCTGGTGCATGCTGTCGCCTCCGTGTTGAAGTCGGGACTGGCCATTACCGGCACCGAAGCACCGGATGAAATGCGTTAGTCGTGTCACCGTTTCCCCACATTGCGCTGGCAGGCGTATGGTCGCGTAAGTGCGCGTAAGTGAGTGGAAAACAGGGTATGGCACAGCAGCACGCTGCAAACAGCATCAGGTCGCAGGGCGATGGCTTCGCGGATGACGATCCGTTGGCGGAGCTTGCCCGCATTGTCGGCTTCGACCAGCCACTGAAGCGCGAACCGGTCATGTCCCTGCCACCGGCACCTGACATGTCATCGGCTGACTTCAACCTCGAAGACGAGTTGATGCGCGAATTCGAGGGTTATGAGCAGCCCGTGCACGTAGCGCCGGAAATGCGCGCCCCCGAGCCGGTTGTGCCGCGGGCTCCGACGAGCGATGCTGCGGCGCCGTCGACTTTCCGCGAGGAGCCGAGCTTCGAGCCTGCTGCACCTGCCGCTCACCTGGAGATGCCATCCTATGCGCCGGCGGCGACGCGTGCTTACGAGCCGGAAGCGGATGTCTATGTGCCGTCGATATCGGCACTCGAGGTCGAGCGGTATGAGGAGTCGGTTGTATCTGCTCCAGAGCCGGCGCTTGCCTATGAACCGCGCATTTCCTACGATCTCGCCGATGAACTCGAACTGGCCGTGGCCGATGCCGATATCCGTCCGGCGCCGGTCATTCAGCCCGAGCCGCCGCGCCTGCGGCTTCCGCTCGCCAATTTCTCCGCTCAGGTCCAGCCGGCTCGCCGTGCCGAACCGGAACTCGCACCCCGCGCCGAAACCGTGGAACCGATCGTGCAGGCGCCGGCGCATTTCGGAACGATTGCCGCCGAGGCTCCGACTGCTCCTGTTGCTGCGCAACCTGCTTTTGCCCCGGCAGTCACCCAGGAACCAGTCTTCGAATGGGCGACAGGCGCCTTTTCCTTCGCGCCGCCGCAGGTCGATGCACCTCCTATCGTCGTGCCGGAACTAGACGATTTTCCGACGGAGGCCGTGCGCTTTGCCACGCATTCGCGTTTGGAGCCAAAGGCTGAGCCAGCGCCTGAGCCTGCCGGCCGCAGCGGGCCGGATTTTGCTTTCGATTTCTCTGCCGACTTCTCGCTGGATGACGAATTCGATGTTGCACCGGAGCCCGCGACAACGCCCGCCGTATCGGTTGTTGCAGCGCAGGCGCCGACGGCACAGGCTAAGGATGAGGATTTCGATCCCTTTGCCGATCACGAGTTCGATTTAAAACTCGACGAACTCGACCTAGCGCTCGATCTGTCCGAAATCGACCCCGTAACGCCGCCCGCCGTGGCTGTTGCTCCAAAGGCAAGCGCTGTCGAGCCGTCTGCGACGCTCTATTCGGACGTCACCGTGGCCGCCGTTGCTGGTCCGGCGGCCGACGCATGGCTGTCACAGCCGATGCGAATCGAGCCTATCGCTCCGGCGGTTGAGGCTCGTATCGAGCCGGACGTCAGCTTGGCGGTCAAACCGCGTAGCTATGCCCCGGTCGCGAGCCAGCCGGCAGCGCCTGTGCGTTCGCAGCCGATCGCGCCGCAGCCTCAGGCCTACGTGCCGCCGGCCTATTCCGTCGACGACGGTTTTGGCTTCGACCCGTCTGAGATTTCGGAGCAGGAAGACCATCTCGAAAGCGTCAGTGCACTCGACGTGCCCGACGTGCCTGTCACCGAAAGCCGCCCGGCAGCACCCGTTCAATCCGATTACGACATCGACATCGATGCGGAACTCGCAACGCTCTTCGAGGAGCCGGCGCAACCGCCGCAGCCGCCAGTCCGGACCGTCGGCGCCAGCCGCGTCGCTGCCGAACCAGTGGTCGCTCGCGCGCCCGCCGCCGTCCCGCTTGATGATTTTGACGCGTTCGAGAAGGCGCTCGAAGAGGATCTGCGCAGCTCACTGACCTCGGCCCGTACCGCCGATCCGGAAAGCCGTGGCCACATCAAGATTGCCGGCGAGGCACAGGGTTTCCGCTTCCGACGCATCAAGCCCTATCTGATGACCGGTACGGCCGTCCTCCTGCTTCTCGCAGGTGCCGGCGGCCTCTATGCTTGGCTCGGCAATGGCGCGGTTGGCGGGTTGACCGGTGGCGAACCGCAGATCATCGCGGCGGACAAGACGCCGGTGAAAATTGTGCCCGAAGATCGGGGTGGCAAGTCGGTCCCCAACCAGGATAAGGCCGTCTATGACCGCGTTGCTGGCAACGGCGTGGATGATCCGAAGCAGCCGAGCCTGATTTCCTCGGAGGAGGAGCCGGTCGACGTAGTGCAGCGGACGCTCATTCCAGAGACCATGCCGCTCGAAGGTGAAAACGACGTGGCGGCAACGCCGGTCGGCGAAACCGAAGATCCGCGTCTCCTACCCGACAACCAGCCGCAGGAAACCGCGGCAGCGGAGGAAGACCCGGCAACGATCACGCCGCGCAAGGTGCGCACCATGATCGTCCGTCCCGATGGCACCCTCGTGGCGCAGGACGGACCTGCTGAGCCCACACCGGCCACGACGAATGCCGCGACGGCACCGGCTGCAAGCCCGGCTGTGCTTGCTGCACCCAGCGTACCGTCGGCAACCGGTGATGCTGTAAAGACGGTCGAAACCCGTGTTGTCAGTCCTGACGCGCCGGTCGAGACCGCTGCGGCTACCCCCGCAACTTCGGCACCGGTGACACCTCCGGCGTCAACGGCGACGGCCACAACGGCACCGGCACCCGTCGTGTCAGAGCCCGCTCCGCAATCGGTGGCAGAGATCGCAGCCGCATCGGCGGTCGAAGACAATTCGGCACCGGCAGCGGTCTTTGCGCCGATCCCGAAGACCCGTCCCGCCGAACAGCCGGTCAATGTCGTCGGCACCGTGACCGATCAGGGCAATCTGCGTCCGGCCAAACCTGCTTCGCCTGAGGCAGCCGCCCCGACACAGACAGCGGCAGCAAGCCCGGCCGCAGCACCCGCTGCAGCACCGACCGGCAGCTACGGCATCCAGATTGCCTCGCTGCCGTCGGAAGCCGAAGCGCAGCGCAGCTATCGCAGCCTGTCGTCGAAGTTCGGTGGTCTGCTGGGCGGAAAACCCTACGAGATCCGTCAGGCAGACATTCCCGGCAAGGGCACGTATTACCGTGTCCGGATCGTCGCCGGCACCAAGGATGCCGCCGTTGCGCTCTGCGAGCAGTATCGCTCGGCTGGCGGCACCTGCTTGGTCTCCAAGTAATCTGGAGACCATTCTTGAAGAAAATGAAGGCGGAACGCGGTGTTCCGCCTTTTTTCTTGTGCATGACCCCCATCCGTCTCCCGCCGACACCTTCGGCTTTTCTCTTACCCCCGGTATGATTCGCCCATGACCCAGACCCGTTCTTCCTCCAAAGCCATGATCCTTGGTTGCCTCGGCCAGCGCCTGTCGGCAGACGAGAAGGCCTTTTATCGCGACGAGCAGCCCTGGGGCTTCATCCTCTTCGGCCGCAATATCGGCGAGGCCGAACAGGTGAAGGACTTGGTCGCGGAGATGCGCGACACGGTCGGGGGAAGTGCCCAGGTGCCGGTGCTGATCGACCAGGAAGGCGGTCGCGTCCAGCGCATTCGCGAGCCGATCGCGCCGCGTTACCCCTCGGGCGCCGATCTCGGCGCTCTCTATGACGCGGATGCGGAAAAGGGGCTGCGCGCCGCCTGGCTGATGTCGCGCCTGCATGCCTTCGATCTTTACCGGCTGGGTATCAATGTCGACTGCCTTCCGGTGCTCGACGTGCCGATCGCCGGCGCCAGCAATGTGATCGGCAATCGCGCTTATTCGAACGACCCGCATGTGGTTGCCAGGATGGGGCGGGCGGCTGCGGATGGTCTGAAGGCGGGCGGTGTACTGCCGGTCATGAAGCACATGCCCGGCCATGGTCGCGGCATGGCCGACAGTCATCATGATCTGCCGGTTGTTACCGTGCCACGTGCCGAACTCGAAGCGCATGATTTTGTGCCGTTCAAGGCGCTCGCCAACGAACTCATGGGCATGAGTTGCCATGTCGTGTATACTGATATTGACCCGGATCACCCGGCCTCGACGTCACGCATCGTGACCGAGGAGATCATCCGCAAGGCCATCGGCTTCGAAGGGCTTCTGATGTCGGACGATATCTCTATGAACGCATTGCAGGGCTCGATCGGCGAGCGAGCCGTCCGCATAGCAGCGGCGCTCGACGTTGTCCTGCATTGCCACGGCCATATGGACGAGATGCAGGCAGTGGCGGCCGCTGTCTCGGAACTCTCGGGCGAGGCACGTGCCCGGGCAGACGCCGTCGAAGCGGCCTTCGCGGCGCCCGACAATGCCGACGAGCAAACGCTGCGCGACGAGTTCCAAAGCTTGATGGCGGTCGCCTGATGGTGCGCGGCCCCGTCCATCCAACCGTTATCAACCGGCCCTCTAATGCCGAGACGCCGGCGCCGACGCCGATGGACAGCCTCTGGCAGGACAATGCCGAGGAAAGGGCCGCAAGCGACCCGGCATTGCTGATCGATGTGGCCGGCTTTGAAGGTCCGCTCGATCTTCTGCTGTTCCTGGCCCGCAACCAGAAGGTCGACCTTGCACGGATTTCTGTGCTGGCGCTGGCAGAACAGTATCTGCAGTTCATCGAAAGCGCACGGCGCATACGGATCGAACTCGCAGCCGACTATCTGGTGATGGCGGCCTGGCTCGCCTATCTGAAGTCGCGCCTGCTGATCCCGCAGCAGGCCAAGGACGACGGTCCCTCTGGTGAAGAGATGGCCGCAACGCTCGCCTTCCGGCTGAAGCGCCTGGAAGCCATGCGCGACGCGGCCTCCCGCCTGGTCAACCGTAATCGGCTCGGTCGCGATGTCTTCGCTCGCGGTGCGCCGGAGCACGTGCCGGCCCGCGCCGAAAGCGCCTATGAAGCCAGCCTCTACGATCTTCTCTCGGCCTATGCCTCGTTGCGTCAGCGGCAGGCGGTCACTCAGGTGACCATCGAACGTCGTCGGGTCTGGTCACTCGCCGATGCGCGCGGCATCCTGACCAGAATGATCGGGGAGATCGCCGACTGGACGGCACTCGATCAGTTCCTCATTCGCTTCCTGGCGTCGCCCGAAGACCGCGTCACCGCAATTGCGAGCGCCTTCGCCGCCTCGCTCGAACTCGTGCGTGAAGGCCGGCTGGAAATCCGTCAGGAGGGTGCCTTCCAGCCGATCTATATGCGCGGCGGCCCGAAGGCCGAAGCGCTCCATGCGGTCGAGTGAAGGCCATGAGCGAGGTCGATGCAGCACCCATGGATGATGGGATCGACGAAGACGACGAGCCGGTCGTCGACGAGGCGGCCCTTGCCCAGCGGGAGGGAGAGGCGCTCAGAATTGCCGAAGCACTGGTTTTCGCGTCTGCCCAGCCGGTCTCAACCGGTTTCATCGAGGAGCGCCTGCCGCGCGGCATTGATGCCCGCGCCATTCTGCACAAGCTGAAGGATGATTATGCCGGTCGTGGCGTGAACCTGGTTCAGGTCGACGATCATTGGGCCTTTCGCACGGCGGCCGATCTTTCCTTCGCCATTCGCAAGGACGAAACCGAAGTCAGGAAGCTGTCGCGCGCCGCCCTCGAAGTGCTGGCGATCATAGCCTATCACCAGCCGGTCACACGCGCCGAGATAGAGGACATCAGAGGCGTTCAGACATCCAAGGGTACGCTCGACGTGTTGATGGAAGCCGGGTGGGTGCGTTTTCGCGGTCGTCGCCGCTCACCCGGTCGCCCCGTAACACTCGGCACGACCCGCGATTTCCTCGACCATTTCGGCCTTGAGGAACTGCGCGATCTTCCGGGCCTGGAAGAGTTGAAGGGGGCAGGGCTGCTCTCCGGTCGCATCCCCGCCAACTTCAATATTCCCATGCCACTCGGCTCCGACGACCTGACAGACGAGGAGGACCCGATCACCCAGCTCGATCTGGAGGAACTCGGCCTCTTGACTCCGGGCGGTGAAGCAGAGGAATAGGGTCAGCTTTTAAATGGTAACCGGCCCCTTCCGGACCCTCGAAGTCCGGCATGACCGGCGCGGCGAGGGCGGACCGGCCGCGCGGACGATGGAATGAACCTAGCGAAGACCAGGCACGGAAACGGTCAGCGGACGGCGGGCGTGACATTCGCCGCCCGTCTCACCTTCGAAGATATCCGCCACCGCTATCACGGCAAGGAAACCATTCGCGGCCTGTCGCTGACGGCAGAACCGGGGGAGGTGCTTTGCCTGCTTGGGCCCTCCGGCTCGGGAAAGACGACGTTGCTGCGCATTGCCGCCGGCATCGAGGCGCAAACCAGTGGGCGCGTCGTGATCAACGACCGGGAAGTGGCGGGCCCCGGAGGGTTTCTGCCGCCCGAAAAGCGCGGCATTGGTCTGATGTTTCAGGACTTTGCCCTTTTTCCGCATATGAGCGTGCTCGACAATGTCCGTTTTGGTCTGACTGCGCTGCCGGCCAAGGAAGCAATTGCCGAGGCTGGTGCTGCTCTAGAGCGGGTAGGGCTGTCGCATTATGCCGACAAGTATCCGCACGCGCTGTCCGGCGGTGAGCAGCAGCGCGTGGCGCTTGCCCGCGCACTGGCTCCCCGGCCGAGCGTGCTCCTGATGGACGAGCCGTTTTCGGGACTTGATTCGCGGCTGAAGGACACAGTCAGGGCTGACACGCTCGCAATTCTGCGTGAGACCCGCGCGACCGCCGTCGTCGTCACCCATGACGCGGAAGAGGCTATGCGCATGGCGGACCGCATCGCGCTTCTGAAGGACGGCCGCCTCGTCCAGGTCGGCAGTTCCGACGATCTCTATCGCCGACCGCGCGATATTTTTGCCGCTGCCTTCTTCTCGGAGATCAATGAGTTCGCCGGTCGGGTGTCTGGAGGGGCGGTCGAAACCCCGCTCGGCCGGGCGGATGCGGCTGGTATGCGCGAGGGCTGCGAGGTCTCCGTGGCCGTGCGTCTGTCGGGCCTGTCCGTTCGCGAGACCGGTGGTCCTATCCCCGCCCGCATCGTCGCGCGGCGCTTCCTGGGCGTCGTCGAACTGCTTGATCTTGCCGTCCCCGGCACGGAGACACCGGTCCGTGCCCGCATCAAGGCGGACATCTTGTCGCCGGGTGCCCGTGATGTAACGATTGCGGTTGAGCCCAAGGATATTTTGGTGTTTGAAAAGACAACGGAAACCCCCTACATCGGGGAAACGACAATCTAAGGAGTGGCAGGCATGGGTTCGTTTAGCATTTGGCACTGGATCATCGTCTTGGCGATCGTCCTGCTTCTCTTTGGTCGTGGCAAGATCCCCGAGTTGATGGGCGACGTCGCCAAGGGCATCAAGAGCTTCAAGAAGGGCATGAGCGACGAAGACGACAATGATGTCGCCTCGACCTCGACTTCGGCCAAGACCGTCGACCATAAGCTCGACGAAACCAAGTAATCGATACTCTTGGAACGATGAAAGGGTGGCCCTCCGGGCCGCCCGCATTGGTATGGGATAGGCCGCAGGCGTCGAGGGCGACGATACGGCGCGGCATCAGGAGCCCGTTGGAATGCTGGATATTGGCTGGACCGAGCTGTTGGTGATCGCCGTGATCCTGATTGTGGTGGTCGGTCCCAAGGACCTTCCCCCGATGATCCGCGCCTTCGGAAAGATGACGAAGCGCCTGCGCCAGACGGCTGGCGAGTTTCGAGCTCAATTCGACGAGGCGCTGCGCGAGGCCGAGCTCGACGACCTGAAGAACTCGGTCAACGACCTGCGTTCGATGAACCCGGCCAATTCCATCCGTGAAACTCTGAACCCGCTTCGCCAGATGGGACAGGACATCAAGTCCGACCTGCAAAAGGCGACGCGGATGGACAATGCGACGCCCGCCTCCTCATCTATGGCGGCAGCTGCCGCCGGCGTAACACCGACGGAAAACTCGATTCTTCCGGATCTGCCGACAGGGGCAGCCACGGTTCCGCCGGATCTCGCGCCCGTTGCCCCTCCAGCGACAGCGGCAGCGCAAAGCGAGCCCGCCTCCGTTACCCCCGTCCCCGCATCCGCGAGCAAGCCCCGCAAGGCGCCCGCGAAGAAAGCGGCCGTGGCCGAAGCCGCTCCGGTCTCCGCTCCGGTCTCCGCTCCGGTGAAGTTGACAAAGCCGAGGGTCAGCGCATCCAAGGCTGTGGTTGCGGCCCCCGAGGTTCTTCCAGTGCCCGTGGCGGCCAAGACCCGCCAGCCCAAGCCGGCAACCGCAAAGGCTCCGTCCACGAAGACGGCGGCCACGAAAACCGCTTCTGCCAAGACGACTTCCGCAGCCGACCCTGTTGCCGATCCTCAGGCTACGGCACCTGGGTCCCGCAAGTCGCGCCCGAAAAAGAGTGAGGATCGCGCATGAGCGGCGATATCGATGACAAGCCGCAGCCGCTGATCGAACATCTGATTGAGCTGCGGACCCGGCTGATCTGGGCGCTAGGCGCCTTCTTCGTCGCCTTCCTCGTCTGCTTCTATTTTGCCAAGCCGCTCTTCAACCTGCTGGTCGTGCCCTACAAGATGGCAGTGATGTGGGCCGGGCTTGATGTGACGAAGGCGGAGTTGATCTACACGGCACCGCAGGAATTCTTCTTCACCCAGGTGAAGGTCGCAGCCTTCGGCGCCATGGTCATTGCCTTTCCGGTGATCGCGTCGCAGATCTACAAGTTCGTGGCGCCCGGTCTTTACAAGAACGAGCGTGCGGCATTCCTGCCGTTTCTGATCGCCTCGCCGGTGCTCTTCCTGATCGGCGCGTCGCTGGTCTACTTCTTTTTCACGCCCATGGTCATGTGGTTCTTCCTCGCCATGCAGCAGAGCCCGGGCGAGGGCGAAGTGGCGATTTCGCTGCTGCCCAAGGTGTCCGAGTATCTGAGCCTGATCATGACGCTGGTCTTCTCATTCGGCCTCGTCTTCCAGCTTCCCGTGATCACCACGCTTCTGGTGCGTGTCGGCATCATCGAAAGCAAGTGGCTGGCCGACAAGCGGAAGTATTTCATCGTCGTCGCCTTTGTGGTCGCAGCCGTGCTGACGCCGCCCGATCCGCTGTCCCAGATCGGTCTTGCACTGCCGACGATCCTTCTCTACGAGGTGGCTATCTACGCGGCGCGACTCGTCGAGCGCAACCGGGCCAAGGCCGAGATGGCTGAGGCAATGCCGACAACGACGGACTAGGCGGCCAGAACGGCCGCCGCGAGCGCCGCTTCAACCCATGCCGACATGGGGCCGGACGTGGCCGCCGGCCAGATCCGATCCCGGTCGAAACACAAGACCTGGAACGACGATGCTCGATATCAAGTGGATCCGTGACAATCCCGAGGCCCTGGACGCAGCGCTCGCCAAGCGTGGCGCAGAACCGCTGGCGGCTTCCCTGATCGCCCTCGACCAGAAGCGTCGTGCCGTGGCTCAGTCGATGCAGGACATGCAGTCGCGCCGCAACTCGGCCTCCAAGGACATCGGCGCCGCCATGGCGCAGAAGAATACCGAGTTGGCCGAAAAGCTGAAGGCGGAGGTCGCCTCGCTGAAGGACACCCTGCCGGCAGCCGAAGAGGAAGAGCGTCAGCTCACCGCTGAGCTGAACGATGCCCTGTCGCGCATCCCGAACATCCCACATGACGACGTGCCGGTCGGCAAGGACGAGCATGACAATGTCGTTGCTCGTGTGGTTGGGAACAAGCCGACCTGGAACCACAAGCCGCTGGAGCACTATGAGGTCGGCGAAGGCCTCGGTTACATGGATTTCGAGCGTGCTGCCAAGCTGTCGGGCGCCCGTTTTACCGTGCTCACCGGTCCGCTGGCCCGGCTTGAGCGCGCGATCGGGCAGTTTATGATCGACCTCCACACCTCGGAGCATGGCTACACGGAAGTGTCGTCGCCGCTTCTGGTGCGCGCCGAAGCGCTCTATGGCACCGGTAACCTGCCGAAGTTCGAGGAAGATCTGTTCAAGACCACGGACAGCCGCTACCTCATCCCGACGGCCGAGGTGACTTTGACCAATCTCGTCGCTGGGGAAATACTCGACCAGGAAAAGCTGCCGCTGCGCTTTACCGCACTCACCCCATCCTTCCGCTCGGAAGCAGGTTCCGCCGGCCGCGACACGCGCGGCATGCTGCGCCAGCACCAGTTCTGGAAATGCGAACTCGTTTCGATCACCGATGCCGAAAGCTCGATCGCCGAACACGAGCGCATGACGGCCTGCGCCGAAGAAGTGTTGAAGCGTCTCGGCCTGCATTTCCGTACCATGACGCTCTGCACCGGCGACATGGGCTTTGGCTCGCGCAAGACCTATGACCTTGAGGTCTGGCTGCCGGGGCAGAACACCTATCGCGAAATCTCGTCCTGCTCGGTCTGCGGCGATTTCCAGGCCCGCCGCATGAATGCGCGCTATCGCAACAAGGACGGCAAGGGCACGACCTTCGTGCACACGCTGAACGGCTCGGGTACGGCTGTCGGACGCTGCCTGATCGCGGTGATGGAGAACTATCTCAATGAAGACGGCTCCATCACTATTCCGGACGTGTTGCTGCCCTACATGGGCGGTCTGAAGAAGATCGAAAAGGCGGCCTGATCGGGCCGCCACCGGAGTGGGCATGCGCATCCTGCTGACGAATGACGACGGTATCCATGCTCCAGGGATAGTGGCTCTGGAAAAGATCGCGCGCAGCCTGTCCGACGATGTCTGGATCGTGGCCCCCGAGACCGATCAGAGTGGCCTTGCCCATTCTCTGACGCTGTCGGAGCCTCTGCGGCTGCGCGAACTCGGCGAGAAGCGTTTTGCCCTGCGCGGCACGCCGACCGATTGCGTCATCATGGCGATCCGCAAGGTGCTCGACCGCAAGCCGGATCTGGTGCTGTCGGGTGTCAATGCCGGTGCCAATCTCGCCGACGACGTGACCTACTCCGGGACCGTGGCCGGAGCGATCGAAGGGACTGTGCATGGCGTGCGCTCCTTCGCGCTGAGTCAGGCCTATAGCTATGAAGCCGGCGCGCCGATCCCGTGGCACGTGGCCGAGGCGCTGGCGCCGGACCTCTTGCGCAAGCTGATGACCTTGGATCTGCCACCCGGCACCTTCCTCAACCTCAACTTTCCCCATTGCGAACCGGACGAGGCCGAGGGTGTCGAGGTGACCGCCCAGGGCAAACTCGAATTCGGCCTCTCGGTCGAAGAACGTCACGATGGTCGCGGTCTGCCCTACTACTGGCTGCGTTTCGGCGACCGCAAGGGCAATTACCGTGCTGGCACCGACATTCACGCGCTGCGGGCGAAGAAAGTGTCCGTGACGCCGCTCAAGCTCGATATGACCGATTATGCGGTGCAGGATCTTGTGGCGGAAGCGTTGGGGCAGGGAGATCTCGGATGAGATCTGCGCTTCTCGAACGGGAAGGTTTTGCAGCTCTCGTTCTGCGCCTGCGGGCCGAGGGGGTTACCAATCTCGATCTTCTGACGGCGGTCGAGCAGACGCCACGCTCTACTTTCGTGCCTCCAGAGTATGCCGCGAGCGCCTATTCCAGCCGCTCGATCCCGATCGAATGCGGGCAGTTCATGGAAGGCGCCGATCTGGCGGTGAAGCTGCTTGGCCAATTGCAGGTGAAGCCCGGCCATCGTGTGCTCGAGGTCGGCACCGGCAGTGGCTTCATCACCGCAGTGCTTGCAAGGCTTGCCGAACGTGTCATCTCGCTGGAGCGGTACAAGACCCTGATCGCGGGCGCGCAGCGACGGTTGGAAACGCTGGCTCTGCGGAACGTCATCCTGCGCCAGGCCGACGGCACGAATGGCTTGCCGGGCGAGGGCACCTTCGATCGCATCTTCGCGACGGCCGCCTATCCGTCCATGCCGCGTTTCTACGCGGAACAACTGGTCTCCGGCGGCATGCTACTCGTGCCGCTGATGATCGACGAGACGCGCTGCATCATGGTGCGCCTGACCAAGACCGGCAGCCGCTTCGAGCGCGAGGATCTTTTCGAGGTTCCTTTCCTGCCGCTGCAGCCAAAGATCGCCCAGCAGTTGTGAGTTTCGTCACAGTCGGTTCGGCCCTAATCCGCCGGCGAAATTGCCGGTGAGCCGGGTTTTGTCGGGTATCTGCATATCTGCACTTTGTCGAATTAGTTCACGTGGATTCCAGGGAGTTAACTGACCAGTAATACTAACGCGCTTTAATGAACCCATATCAATGTGTGTCATTTGTGGGTCGAGTCATGCGTAATAGTGTATCGCCAAAAGCTGGACTGCCGGTCGTCCGCATCTGCGGCGCCATTCTCCTGGCAGGCACCGTTGCCGGTTGCAGTTCGGATGCCTCGCGCTTCACTTCGGTCTTCTCCACGGACAATCTGACAACCGCTTCAATCCCGCGCGGCCAGTCTCCTCTGCGTGAGCAGCCGCCGGTCCCCGCCGAAAACATTGGCGGCAGCTACGGCCAGAGCCAGGCGATGGCCCAGCCGGCCCCCACCTACCAGCAGAACACCTACCAGCAGAACACCTATCAGCCGGCCGCAGCGCGTGCCGCAAGCACCCCCGCAGCCGTTCAGCGGGCCGAGCTCTCCGCTCCGTCGGGCATGGGCGCTCCGGCCGTCAGCAACAATTCTGAACGCGCTCAGGCTCTGGCGCAGCCCTTCCCCTCGATGCCCGCCAAGAACGGCAACGGCACAGTGGCGCTCGGCGCTCCGCCGCAGAACCTGGCCGAACCCAGCGTCACGGGGTCGACACCGAAGAAGGGCCAGTGGTCGACCGCCAATGCCGCCCGCGTCACCCTGCGTCCCGGTGAAACGATCGCCACGCTGGCCAATCGCTATGGTGTGCCGGAGCGCGAGATCCTCAAGGCGAACGGTCTGACGCATTCGTCGGATGCGGCAACCGGCCAGCTGGTGGTGATTCCGAGCCTTGCCGGTGGCAATGCGGCACGTGCGGCTGCCGATGCAAGCGGTATCCCCGATGGTGGCAAGCCGGGCCTGCCGGACGGCCAGCAGCAAAACGTCGCCGTCCTGCCGACGGTACCGGGCTCTCGCGACAAGCAGCAGGGCTCGACGCTCGCCGCGACCGGCAAGACGCCGGCTGGCGCGGGCACTGGCACCTATGTCGTCAAGCCGGGTGATTCCATCGCTCGCATCGCCCAGCAGAACGGGGTGAGCACTGCCGAACTGAAGAAGGTCAACGGCCTGACGACCGGTGCAATCCGTATCGGTCAGGTTCTGACCCTGCCGCAGAAGTCTGGCCAGGCCGCTGTAACGCCTGTCGCCGCCGATCCGATGAAGACGGCATCTGTTCCGGCCGCAAGTCAGCCCGGCGAATACAAGGCGCCGACCGCGACCAAGTCGGTCTCGGAGGTCGCGTCGGTGGATCCGGAATCCTCCGCGCCGCAGGCAACCGGCATCGGCAAGTATCGCTGGCCGGCCCGCGGTGCCGTCATTGCCAATTTCGGTTCGAATATCGACGGCAAGCGTTCCGACGGCATTGCCATCTCTGTCCCGACCGGGACCCCGATCAAGGCTGCCGAAAATGGCGTTGTCATCTATGCCGGCAATGGGTTGAAGGAACTCGGCAACACGGTTCTCATCCGCCACGACGACGGCAAGGTCACGGTCTACGGTCATGCCGACAGCATTTCGGTCCAGCGCGGCCAGAAGGTTCAGCGCGGCCAGACCATTGCCACCTCGGGCATGAGCGGCAATGTTTCGCGCCCGATGCTGCATTTCGAAGTCCGCAAGGATGCGGCTCCGGTCAATCCGATCACTTATCTGGAATAGGTTTTGCGTACCAGATAATGGCAAAAGGCCCGGCATCAACCGGGCCTTTTCTCGTTCTGTTCAGGCTTCTTCTGATCAGGCGTTGTCGGTCGAAATTCGCAATCGGCCGGCAAGGTCCTGAATGTATTGCCAGGCGACGCGGCCGGAACGCCCCCCGCGTGTGGTGGCCCATTCAAGCGCTTCGTGATGCAATTGCGCTTGCGGCAGAGGCAATTTGAAATGGGCGGCATAGCCGTCGATCATTGTCAGGTAGTCGTCCTGACTGCATTTGTGGAAGCCGAGCCAGAGGCCGAAGCGATCCGACAGGGAGACCTTTTCTTCGACCGCCTCCGACGGATTGATCGCCGTCGACTGCTCGTTTTCCATCATGTGACGCGGCAGCAAATGGCGGCGGTTCGATGTGGCGTAGAACAGCACATTGTCCGGTCGCCCCTCGATGCCGCCGTCAAGCGCTGCTTTGAGCGATTTGTAGGCGGTGTCGTCATGGTCGAAGGAGAGGTCGTCACAGAAGACGAGGATGCGGTAGGGCGCGGCTTTCAGGATCTCGAGCAGTCCGGGCAGGGAGGCGATGTCCTCGCGGTGAACTTCGACGAGCTTGAGGAGAGCGTCAGTCGTCGCGCGAATGTCGGCATGGACTGCCTTGACCAGCGAAGACTTGCCCATGCCGCGGGCGCCCCAGAGCAGAACGTTGTTCGCCGGAAAGCCCTCTGCGAAGCGCAGCGTGTTGTCGTGCAGGATATCGCGCACATGATCGACGCCGCGGATCAGGCCGAGTGCCACGCGGTTCGGGCGCTTGACCGGCTGGAGATGTTGCCGCGCGGCGTTCCAGACAAAGCAGTCGGCGGCGTCCCAATCGTTTGCTACCGGGGCGGGCCCCGCAAGGCGCTCCACGGCATTGGCAAGTCGTGTCACTTCGGCAAGCAGTGCCGCCATCGTCTGATCAGTCATCATGTCCTCCAAGCGCCCGCTGATGCGGTGTTCGGCCTGTCTGATCACGCGGTATCACGCGCATTTGCGCACAGAAAGTGTAACGGCTGGGAAAATGGTACGCCCCCACGCTGTTTCTGTTGCATTCATAGGCCCGGTCACTATATTCCGGCGACCTGAACGGGGGGTGCCCGACCGGCGCCAGCACTTGGCTTCATAGGAGTTCTACATGTTTATCACGCCAGCCTTTGCCCAGGACGCGACCGTTGCTACGGGCGCTATGGGTTCCGGTTTCGAGATGCTTCTGCTTTTCGCGCCGCTGATGGTGGTCTGGTACTTCTTCCTGATCCGTCCTCAGCGCGCGCAGATGAAGAAGCGTGAGGAAACGCTGTCGACCATTCGCCGCGGCGACCAGGTCATTATGGGCGGCGGCATCGTTGCCAAGGTGACCAAGGTGATCGACGACAAGGAACTCGAAGTCGAGATCGCCGATGGCGTGAAGGTCCGCGTTCTTCGCCAGTATGTTGCGGAAGTCCGCGTCAAGGGCGAACCGGTGAAGACCGAGACAGCCGCCTGATCTCTCCGATTTCAGGGCCGGCATAGCGCCGGCCCTTTACGTTTTCCGCTACCTTTTCGAGAGTTCCATGCTTCATACATCCCGCTGGAAGACTGCGTTCATTTGGTTGACCGTCCTGGTCAGCGTTCTGGTTGCTATACCGAATGTCTTTTCGGATGAGACGCTGAAGTCCTTCCCGTCCTGGCTGCCGACCAACAAGGTCACGCTGGGCCTCGACCTGCAGGGCGGCTCGCACATCATGCTGAAGCTGGAACGGGCCGACATCGTCAAGGAGCGGCTTGAAACCATTGTCGGCGACGTGCGCACGCAGCTGCGTGACGCCAACATCCGCTATACGGGTCTGTCCGGTGTCGGCCAGCAGATCCAGGTCAAGATTACCGATGCGGACAAGCTGGCGGCCGCAGAAGAAGCCCTTCGCTCGCTCACCACTCCGGTCAGCGTCGGTGGCCTGACGGGCGGTTCGGTCACCGAAGTGACCATGGAACGCGGCGAAGACGGCGTGCTGCGCCTGGCGCTCACGGACCCCGGCATCGATTATCGCGTCTCGTCGGCGCTCACCCAGTCCATGGAAGTCGTTCGCCGCCGCGTCGACGAACTCGGGACGACCGAGCCCCTGATCCAGCGCCAGGGCGAAGACCGGATCATCGTCCAGGTGCCGGGCCTGACCGATCCCCAACGTCTGAAGGCTCTGCTCAACCAGACCGCAAAGCTCTCCTTCCGCATGGTCGATACCTCGATGCCGGTGACCGAGGCGATCAACACGCGTCCGCCGGCCCAGTCGGAAGTGCTCTATTCGACCGACGATCCGGCCGTGCCCTACCTCGTCGAGAAGCGCGCGCTGATTTCTGGCGAAAACCTTGTCGATGCCCAGGCATCGTTTGACCAGCGCTCGAATGAGCCGGTCGTCAGCTTCCGCTTCGACAGCCGTGGCGCCCAGCGCTTCGCCCAGGCGACTCAGCAGAATGTCGGCCGTCCCTTCGCCATCATCCTCGACGATCAGGTGATTTCCGCACCCGTGATCCGCGAGCCGATCCTCGGCGGCTCCGGCCAGATTTCCGGCAACTTCTCCGTCGAGGGCGCAAACGATCTTGCCGTGCTCCTGCGCGCCGGCGCCCTTCCTGCGACCCTGACCGTTGTTGAAGAACGCACCGTCGGCCCCGGCCTCGGCCAGGATTCGATCAATGCCGGCGTCACCGCCAGCATTCTCGGCGCACTCGCCGTCGTCGCCTATATGATGATCTTCTACGGCACCTTCGGCTTGATGGCGAACATCGCGCTCGCCGCCAACATCGTCATGATCATGGCGGCGCTGACGCTGATCGGCTCGACGCTGACCCTACCGGGCATTGCCGGTATCGTGCTGACAATGGGTATGGCCGTCGACTCCAACGTTCTGATCTACGAGCGTATCCGAGAGGAAGCGCGCAACGGACGGTCGCTCATCCAGTCCATCGACATCGGCTTCAAAAAGGCCTTCGCCACCATCGTCGACGCCAACCTGACGACGCTCATCGCTGCCGTCGTTCTGTTCTTCCTCGGTTCCGGTCCGGTGCGCGGTTTTGCCGTTACGCTCTCCATCGGTATCGTCACGACCGTCTTCACCGCCTTCACCATGACCTTCTGGCTCATGGCGCGGTGGTATCGCTGGAAGCGTCCGAAGATCATTCCGAAGAGCATCCGCACCGGCTTCTTCGACAACCGCAACATCCGCTTCATGGCAATGCGCAAGATCAACTTCGCAGCCGCCATGGTGATCTCTATAGCCTCGGTCATCGGCTTCTTCACCGTGGGCATGAATCTCGGCATCGACTTCAAGGGCGGCTCGATCATCGAGGTCAAGGTGCGTCAGGGTGAAGCCGATCTCTCGGACATCCGCGAGCGTCTGAGCCAGCTCAACCTCGGCGAAGTTCAGGCCCAGGGCTTCGGCGATGCATCGAGTGCACTGATCCGTCTACAGGCGCAGGACGGCGGCGAGAACGCTGAGCAGTCAGCGCTGGCCAAGGTGCGCGGTGAACTGGAAGCGCAATACGACTTCCGCCGCGTCGAAGTCGTCGGTCCTTCGGTGTCCAATGACCTCACCTACACTGCGACACTCGGCGTGGCCGTGGCGCTGCTCGGTATCCTGATCTACATCTGGTTCCGCTTCGAATGGCAGTTTGCGCTCGGGGCCATCATCGCCACGTTGCACGACGTGATCTTCACCCTCGGCCTGTTCGTGCTGACCGGCTTCGAATTCAATCTGACCAGTATCGCGGCGATTCTCACGATCATCGGTTACTCGCTGAACGATACCGTCGTCGTGTATGACCGAATGCGTGAGAACCTCAGGCGCTATAAGAAGATGCCGCTCGACGTCCTGATCGACGAATCGATCAACCAGACGCTTTCGCGGACCGTTCTGACGGCGGGTTCTACCTTCCTGGCGCTGCTGGCTCTGTATGTATTCGGCGGTGAGGTCATCCGCTCCTTCACCTTCGCCATGCTTGCGGGTGTGGTGATCGGCACTTTCTCCTCGATCTACATCGCCGGTCCGGTTCTGATCGCCTTCAAGCTGCGTCCCGAGAGCTTCCAGAAGGACGACGAGAAGGAAGCCGACAAGGCGGCCGCCAAGGCGGGGGCCTGAACTGATGGTCTTCGGCTTCGGTGACAAGGGCATCGTCATCCGCGATGCCCATTTCCCCGGCCAGCCGGTGATTGATTCCTATGGCAATGGCGGCTTCCGGTTTGCCGACATGTCCCATCGTGGTTCGCTGCTCTTCCTGCCATCAGGCGTTTATGGCTGGGAGCAGACGGAAGACCAGCCGCTGACGCTTGCCTCCTTCGAACGGGTGCTTGCCGAGACGGGCATCGAGTTCCTGATCATCGGCACGGGCCGCCAGCTTCGACTGATCGATCCGACTGTCAGGGCGGCCTTGAAAGAGAGAGGGATCGCCAGCGATCCCATGGGAACCGGTGCGGCACTGCGCACGTATAACATCATGCTGGCCGAGCAGAGGCCGGTCGCCGCGGCATTAATTGCCGTCTGAGAAAAGCTCCTGAAAGGTGCCCCGTGAGCGAGCTGAAGCCGGACAATGAGGCGCTGTGCCTCGCAGCGTTGCGCGAATACGACCGTGACCGCTATCTGGCGAGCCTCTTGACACCTGCCGAACACCGCGCCGCCGTCGTTGCGCTCTATGCTTACAATGCTGAACTGGCTCGTGTTCGCGATTTGGTGCGCGAGCCGCTGCCCGGGGAGGTCCGTCTGCAATACTGGCGTGATCTGCTGGAAGGTTCGGCTCATGGCGAGACGGCAGCGAACCCTGTAGCGGCGGAACTGTTACGAGCCGTCAGCGAGCGCGACCTGCCGATCGCGCCGCTCATCGCCATGGCCGATGCCCGTATCTTCGACCTTTACGACGATCCAATCGAATCCACTGTCATGTTCGAAGGCTATGCCGGCGAGACCTCCGCCGCACTGATCCAGCTTGCCGCGTTGGCGCTGGACCCGAAGGCGGCAGAAGGCGCCTTCGAGATCGTCGGCCATGCGGGCGTCGCGCTCGCCGTCGCCGGTAGCCTCCTGCTGATGCCGATCCACCGGAGCCGTGGACAAGTCTATGTACCGCTCCAGATTTTGTCCGCGGCGGGGCTCGACCGGGACACCTTCCTGACAGACGATCAGCCTGCGCGACTGAAGACCGCAATCGAGGCTTTCGCCGGTTACGGTCTTGATCATCTCAAACAGGCGCGCACGGGCGGCGCGATCCCCAAGAGCCTGCTGCCTGCTTTCCTGCCTGTCTCGCTCGCTTCCGGCGTCCTTCAACGGGCCGCCAGCGGTGGCGCAGCTGCACTTGCCGGCACGATTCGCGCCCCCCAATGGCGCCGTCAGCTGGCGATGATGCGGCTTCTGGTCACCGGCCGCCTGTAAGAGCGAGCCGAGCCGCCTTGCCACGTGGTCACGCTCGCGCAAGGCTCGGTCATTATGCGGAGAGGGATATGAACTGCGACTGTGGAGCCGCGAGCCGATCATGCTGACTTGGGGTATCGTCTTGGCGCTTGTCGGCGTCCTTGCTTATTTTTCATCCCGCATGGCCCGCCAGCAGGAGGCCGAAGGCCTGCAGGACATGGGGCTGGCGATCATGGAGTTCGGCCGGGCCTTCCCGCAGGAGGCCATCCGCAGCCTGCATGCAACGGTCGACGGCAAGGCTGTCTTTGTGCGCCTGCACGACAACAAGGCCGGCTTCATGCGCAACATGCGCAGCCACTATGCCTGCCACCTGATCGAGCCTGGCACCGTTCGTGTGCGTGATCTCGGCAATGGCAAAAGCTTTGCGGTCGAGTTCCTCGACGCGCCGTTTCACAACGGTGAGTTCCGTTTTGCCAATGCCGCAGAGGCCGCCGAGGTTGCGCTCTGGCTGCTCGGCAATTATGTCGGCCCCGCCGATCGCGAAGCCGAAGCGCTGCCGAGCACATAAACCCGGCAGCACCAAACGCGATCAGTTCCTGCCAAGCCAGGCCTTGCAGTCTTCGAGCGCCCGTGCGGCCACAAGCTGCCGCTTCATGATCGTCTTGTCCTTGCCGCGAAAACGCTTGACGCCTTCGGGCTTGACGATCGAGCCCGGCTCCAGCTCCGGGAAAAGCCCGAAATTGATGTTCATCGGCTGGAACGAGCGCTTGCCCGGCTCATCGTCAGAGACGATGTGACCGCCGGTGATGTGATTGAGCAGCGAGCCGAGGGCGGTCGTTGCCGGTGGCAGGCTGATCTCTTCACCCTTGCGCTGCGCAGCGGCAAAACGGCCGGCCAGCAGCCCGATCGAAGCACTTTCCACGTAACCCTCGCAGCCGGTGATCTGACCGGCAAACCGGAGACCTGGTCGGGCCTTCAGCTGCAGCGTCGGATCGAGCAGGGTCGGCGAATGGATGTAGGTGTTGCGGTGCAGACCGCCGAGGCGGGCGAATTCGGCGTTTTCCAAGCCCGGGATCATGCGAAAAATCTCGGCCTGGGCGCCGTATTTCAGCTTCGTCTGGAAGCCGACCATGTTGTAGAGCGTGCCAAGCGCATTGTCCTGGCGCAGCTGCACGACGGCATAGGCCTTGACGGTGGGGTTATGGGCATTGGTGAGACCCATCGGCTTCATCGGCCCGTGGCGAAGCGTCTCGCGGCCGCGCTCCGCCATGACCTCGATCGGCAGGCAGCCGTCGAAATAGGGCGTGCCTTCCCATTCCTTGAAGCCGACGGCGTCGCCCTCGATCAGGGCGTCAACAAAGGCATTGTACTGGGCCTCATCGAGCGGGCAGTTGATATAGTCCTTGCCCGTGCCGCCAGGGCCGACCTTGTCGTAGCGCGACTGGTACCAACAGATGTCCATATTGATGCTGTCGCGATGCACGATCGGCGCGATGGCGTCGAAAAAGGCGAGCGCGTCTTCGCCGGTCTTTTCCCGGATGGACTCTGCGAGCGACGGGGAGGTGAGAGGGCCGGAGGCGATGATGGCGAGGTCCCATTCCTCAGGTGGCAGGCCGGTCACTTCTTCTCGCACGACCGTAATCAGAGGGTGAGCCTGAATTTCGGCGGTGACAGCGTCGGAGAAGCCGTCGCGATCGACAGCCAGCGCTCCGCCGGCTGGAACCTGGTGACGGTCGGCGCAGGCCATGATCAGCGAGTTCGCCATGCGCATCTCGGCATGGATGACGCCGACGGCATTGGAGGTCGCATCATCAGAGCGGAAAGAGTTGGAGCAGACCAGTTCGGCCAAGCCATCGGTCTTGTGCGCATCGGTGCCGCGCACGCCGCGCATTTCATGCAGGATGACCGGAACACCGGCCTCTGCGATCTGCCAGGCGGCTTCCGAACCGGCAAGGCCGCCGCCGATGATGTGAATGGGGGAGAAGGAGCTGTTTGTCATGGCCGGCTTCCTATCACGGGCCGGCGGCAAAGGTCCATCACCTCGGTGTTCAGAGACCAGGATGCCGATTGCCGCAGGCGAGTCCCGGAATCAAAAACGGCACCATGCGGTGCCGTTTCGATCCGACTTCCGTGCAGATCCGATCAACGGAACGAGCGCGAAGCGATGTTGCGGATTTCGTAGCGGGTGATGCCGATGTCGTTCAGGGTCTGGCTGGAAAGGTTGCCCAGTTCAGCCATCGTACGGCGGTAGCTCATCCAGTTCTTGGCAATGCGGATCGGGTTCATGGTCGTTTCCTCGGGTTCTATCTCTTGGCTGATCCTGCGGTGTTTCCCGCATCAGCGATTGGCCTTCTTATACGCCCGTAAAACAAGATTGTGCAGTGCAAATAATATGCGACTGCCATGCATTTGTGCAGGGGGTTGGCGCTATAAGTGGCAAGAGCGGAAGGCTGGTCAAAAACGCGCCATAGGTTAATGCCTGTTCGCAAATGCAGAAAAGCCCGCATATGCGGGCTTTTCAGGCGTTGATGATAAGGATTTTCGGCCTTCAGACGGGCTTGATGAGAATGTGCTTCTTTTTGCCCAGCGACAGCTTGATGACCCCATCGCCGGAGAGCTGTGCGTTGCCGACAGACATGCGTTCATCGGAGACGCCGGCATCGTTAATCTTCACCGCACCGCCCTGCACATGACGACGGGCTTCGCCGTTGGAGGCGGCAAGGCCTGCCTTGACGATCAAGGCGAGCAGGCCGACGCCGGCCTCGAGTTCGCCGGCGGCGACTTCGACGGTCGGCAGGTTTTCCGACACGGCACCTTCCTCGAAGGTCTTGCGTGCTGTTTCGGCGGCATCTTCTGCCGCCTGACGACCATGCAGGATGGCGGTGATCTCGGTGGCGAGGATCTTCTTCGCCTCGTTGATCTCCGAGCCGCCGAGCGATGCCAGTTTGCGGATCTCGTCCAACGGCAGTGTCGTGTATAGCTTCAGGAAGCGCTCGACGTCAGCATCTTCGGTGTTGCGCCAGTACTGCCAGAAGTCATAGGCCGAGAGCATGTCGGCGTTCAGCCAGACGGCACCATTGACCGATTTGCCCATTTTGGCACCGGACGAGGTCGTCAACAGCGGCGAAGTCAGCGCGTAGAGCTGCGGTGTGCCCATGCGGTGGCCGAGATCGATGCCGTTGATGATGTTGCCCCACTGGTCGGAGCCGCCCATCTGCAGCCGGCAACCGTAACGCTGGTTGAGCTCGACGAAGTCGTAGGCCTGGAGGATCATGTAGTTGAATTCGAGGAAGGACAGCGACTGTTCGCGATCGAGCCGCGTCTTCACGCTGTCGAAGGACAGCATGCGGTTGACCGAGAAATGCCGGCCGACATCGCGCAGGAATTCGAGATAGTTCAGACCACGCAGCCATTCAGCATTGTTGATCATCAGCGCGCCGCCCTTGGGGCCGGCCTCGTAGTTCAGATAGTTCGAAAAGCAGCGCTTGATCGAGGCAATGTTCTCCTCGATGGTGTCGACGGTCATCAGCTTGCGGGCTTCTTCCTTGAAGGAGGGATCGCCGACCATGCCCGTGCCGCCGCCCATCAGCGAGATCGGCTGGTGGCCGGTCGCCTGGAACCAGTGCAGCATCATGATTTGGATGAGACCGCCGGCATGCAGCGAAGGCGCCGTCGGATCAAAGCCGATATAGGCCGTCACGCTTTCCTTGGCGAGCAGGTCGTCGAGGCCGGTTTCATCGGAGATCTGATGAATGAAGCCGCGCTCGTGCATGGTGCGGAGGAAATCGGACTTGAACTTCGTCATGACGCTGTTGCTTTCGGTTTCTCTGGTCTTTCGGTGGTATTCTCGGAAATCCGCGCGGGCTTTAGCATTGTTTTTTGAATTGTGCACCCGTCTCGGTCATGAATGTCTGGCGTAAACGGCAGTCGAATCGGGTGGCAAATGGCGGAAATCAGGACGGCGATCGGGTTGATGAGCGGCACCTCGATGGATGGCATCGATGTGGCATTGGTCCGCACCGATGGCGAGACGGTCGTTGAGCGGGGTGGCTTTCTTTCCGTGCCCTATGAGCCGGCGTTTCGCGACCGACTGAAGCAGGCGCTGGACGATGCCAAGTCCATCCGGCACCGCGACGAGCGGCCGGGTGATCTCTCAAGTTTGGAGAGGGACCTGACCTTACGTCATGCTGAGGCGGTCGCGCTTTTCCTGCGTCAGCAGCAGCTCAAGCCTGAGCAGATCGACCTGATTGGCTTTCATGGTCAGACGGTGCTCCACCGGCCGGATCAGGCGCTGACCGTCCAACTCGGCGACGGGCCGCTGCTGGCGACCGAATCCGGCATCGATGTCGTCTATGATTTGCGCGCCAACGACATGGTCCATGGTGGGCAGGGCGCCCCGCTGGTCCCGGTCTATCACCAAGCACTCGCTCATCAGATTCCGGCAGCGGACTGGCCGGTCTGCTTCGTCAACATCGGCGGAATCTCGAACCTCACCTTCCTGGAGCGCGACGGCACGATCATCGGCTTCGACAGCGGTCCGGGCAACACACTGATCGACCAATGGGTCGAGGCCCATGCCGGCATTCCCTATGACGACGGCGGCCGCATCGCGTCGGAGGGCTCGGTTATCATGGCGCTCGCCGAGCGTTACCTCGACAATCCCTTCTTCACCGAAGAGACCCGCCGCTCGCTCGACCGCAACGACTTCCGTCCGCCGGAAGGCCATGAGGCCGAACTGTCGGACGGCGCCCGCACGCTCGCTTTCGTGTCTGCCGCCGCGATCCTCAAGTCGGCCGGGCACCTGCCGTCAACGCCGAAGACCTATGTGATCTGCGGCGGGGGGCGCCTGAACCGGACGATCATGGCGGATCTGCTGCGCCTCGCCGGCGAAGAGGGAGCAAGGGTGGTGACCGCCGAGCAGGCGGGCTTTGATGGCGATGCCATGGAGGCAGAAGCCTGGGCCTATCTGGCTGTTCGATCGGCACGGGGCCTGCCGCTGACATTTCCGGGCACGACGGGTGTCCGGGAGCCGGTCAGCGGCGGAGTGCTGGCGCAGGCGGGGGCTGAACTGAACGATTGAGATTCAGCTGACGGAGTTGGCGGCAGCCAAACCCTGCCGGGCAAAGGCGAGGCCATCGCGCAATCCGACTTCGTAAGCATGCCGGATGCCGGCTGCATCGCCGACGGCGAATTTGCTGACCGGGATGTCTTCGCTGGGGCCGACCACGACGCGATTTTCGGCGGAGAGCGGCTTGCGGCCATATCGGGTGGTCAAGAGCAGTGTCTTCCAGCCCTTGGTCTCGACTTCCGTGAGCTTCATCAGCGGAGGATTGTCGACGAGCCCGCCATCGAGATAGGCGCGCCCCCTCACACGGCCCACCGGCATGAAGGGCGGCACGGACGAGGTTGCCATCAGCGCATCGACCAGTTCGCCGGGATAGTCGAGATTGTGCGTCGAGATCCAGGTAGGGCGCAACTTCATCCGCAGCCCCGCCTTGGAATGGGTGCCATCCGTCAGAAGCTTCTCCATCTGATAGGCGCCGATCGAGCCGAGTGCGCCAAGCGCGCCGGGCATCCAGTCGGGCAGGCCGGAGAGCTGGATCAGCATCGGTGGCGCTGCTTTCAGCGCTTTCAGTTCCTCATCGCCGAATTCGCTGGCGAGCAACTGCCGAAAGAGCGATCCGACGACCAGCGGCGATTCCCGCCGCTTAAGCGCCCGCCAGTCGACCCCGCGTTGGCCCTTTTCGGCAAAGGCGAAGGCAGAGGCGCGGACCCGATCCCCGACGCCAGCCAGAAACATCGCGCCGTGATAGGCTCCGGCGGAGACGGAGACGTAGAAGCGCGGGCTGAGGGGCTGGTGCTCGCTATAGGCTTTCAGAAACCCGCTCTGCCAGTAGCACCGGTTTCCACCGCCTGCGAGACCGACGGCGTCGAATGAAGAAGTTGAGGTCATTGAAAATCACGCGTTGAAAAAGAGGCTATGCGTCAGTCGCGCCGGAGGAGAGCGAGGGCCTCTGCTTCCCGACCTTTGCCCCGTTCGGCCATCTCCAGGAATAGACGATGCGCATCGTGTTGCATGACCATTTCGGCCGCCATGTCGGATAACAGGCGTTCGGGGCTGACACCCTTTTCAGCCGCGATCACGTCCACTTTTTCGTGGACCTCAGAACTCAACTCTACGGTCAGTGCATTCATCCTGAAAGCCTCCTCGCGGCTGTCTCTGGAGTTTCGATCTTGATGTGAGGAAACTTCAGCTCTGCCCGCTCGAAATCGCGAATGTTCGATGTGACGAGTATATGCGCATTGGCCGAGATTGCCAATTCGAGCAGGTGATTGTCACCTTCATCGGCCAGATTGGGACGCCATTTGAAATGGGCGGTGCGCCAATGACAACGTGAAAGGAAGATTTTCAGAAGTGCGACGCGCTCTTGCGCATTCAGCCGGGCGTGAAGGAAAGGCGCGGTTCTGGATAAGACGTCACGTATCCCATCAGCAACGGACCGGACATGAAGGGGACGAAGCGCCCGTCAAAACACGCCTCGATCACCTTCGAGGCAGGACCCTGGCCGATACAAGCGCTGACGAGAACGTTTGTATCGGCCACGATCCGGATCATTTTACCGGATCCGCTTGGCGGCGGGTTCGGGGACCAGTTCGCCTTCGAGGCGACGGTCCAGATAGTCTTCGCATTCGCCCATCAGTGTTTCCACCTGGCCGTTGAAGAAGTGGTTGGCGCCCGGCACCGTCTTGTGGGTGATCAGAATGCCCTTCTGGGTCTTCAGCTTGTCGACCAGGCCCTGGACGTCCTTTTCCGGTGCCACCTTGTCGCCGTCGCCATGGATGATCAGGCCGGACGAGGGGCAGGGGGCGAGGAAGGAGAAGTCGTAGATGTTCGGCTGCGGCGCAATTGACATGAAGCCTTCGATCTCGGGACGGCGCATCAGAAGCTGCATGCCGATCCAGGCGCCGAAGGAGTAACCTGCAACCCAGCAGCTCTTCGAATCCGGATGCAGGCTCTGCACCCAGTCGAGCGCGGATGCGGCATCCGACAGTTCGCCTGCACCATGGTCGAATTCGCCCTGGCTGCGGCCGATGCCGCGGAAGTTGAAACGAAGCGTGGTGAAGCCGCGCTTCTGGAACATGTAGAACAGCTGGTAGACGATCTGGTTGTTCATCGTGCCGCCGAACTGCGGATGCGGATGAAGGATGATCGCGATGGGTGCGCTCTTTTCCTTGGAGGGCTGATAACGGCCTTCGAGGCGACCCGCCGGGCCGTTGAAAATCACTTCGGGCATTAGGTTCCGGTCCCTGACATTTTTGCGGTTCGTCAACACCAAATTAGAAAGCTGACTTGACGAAGTCAGTCAGCTTTTCTAGAACGAAGTTTAGAACCGTTCGAAACTGGATGACGCTGCATCCGGGGTGAAGGTGTCATAAGGCAAGCCCGGCGGAAATTTCAAGGAAAATGCGCCGCCGCATGTGAGGGAGCCGAAAGCCAGGATGGCCGCTGAGCGCATCTATCTCGACTGGAACGCCACCGCGCCCCTGATGGCTGCGGCGCGCGATGCCATAATCGAGGCGCTGACCATGCCTGGCAACCCTTCCTCCGTCCATGCCGAGGGCCGTGCGGCCCGGGCCGTTGTTGAAAAGGCGCGTCGTGACGTGGCAGCCCTTGTCGGAGCCGAGCCGGCGCATGTGACCTTTACCGCGAGCGCGACCGAAGCCGCCAACATGGTGCTATCGCCAGTCTATCGCATGGGCAAGTCACGTGTGTCGCTCGGGCGTCTTTATGTGTCGGCCATCGAGCACCCGGCCGTAAGGATCGGGGGTCGCTTCGCTTCGGATAAATTGACGGAACTTCCAGTCACCCGTTCGGGTGTGCTCGATCTCGATGCGCTTTCAGCGCAGCTTTCGGCGCATGATTCCGCAGACGGCCTGCCGCTGGTCGCGGTGATGCTGGTCAACAACGAGACCGGCATCATCCAGCCAATCCGGGAGATCGCCGCCATCGTAAAGAAGTGTGGTGGGTTGCTCGTCGTGGATGCCGTCCAGGCGGCGGGGCGAGTTGATTTGTCGATCGCCGAGCTGGGTGCCGATTTCCTCATTCTCTCGGCCCACAAGCTGGGTGGTCCGAAGGGGGTCGGTGCACTGGTGTCGCGCGGTGAGACTTTGATGCCGGAACCTCTGGTGCGCGGTGGTGGCCAGGAAAAGGGCCATCGCGCCGGCACGGAAAATCTTGCCGCGATTGCCGGCTTCGGCGCTGCGGCCCGCGAAATGGCAGCAGGCTTGGTCGAGCGAAACGCGCAGATCTCCGCGCTTCGGGACCGGGCGGAGCAGGCCATGCTGTCGGCGGCACCAGACACCTTGATCTACGGACGGAGTGAAGCGCGCGTCGGCAATACGAGCTTCTTCCATCTGCCGGGGCTCAAGGCGGAAACCGGGCAGATTGCCTTCGATCTCGAAGGTGTGGCTTTGTCGGCCGGTGCCGCCTGCTCGTCGGGCAAGGTGGGTGCAAGCCATGTGCTGACTGCCATGGGCGAGGATGCGGCGACGGGGGCGCTGCGTCTCTCGATCGGCCCGGCAACGACAGATGGCGACATCGATCGCTTCGTCGCGGCCTTCACAAAGATTGCCGCCCGCCGGAAACCGGCGGGGCAGGCCGCATAAAGCGGCGAAAAAACAAGCCCGATGATCTTTTTTCCCTTGCAAAGAGGGGTGAAAAGATGGTCCGGGGACCTTAGATATGGCGGGACACCGCCCAACGTTAACAAGCTGCCGGAATTTGGCCCGGCAAGATTGGAGAACGACCATGGCTGCTGTGCAGGAAACGATCGATCAGGTCCGCCAGATCGACGTCGACCAGTACAAGTACGGTTTTGAAACCACGATCGAAGTCGACAAGGCCCCGAAGGGCCTTTCGGAAGACATCGTTCGCTTCATTTCGGCAAAGAAGCAAGAGCCGGAATGGATGCTCGAATGGCGCCTAGACGCTTACAGGCGCTGGCTGACGATGGTCGAGCCCACCTGGGCCCGCGTCGACTATCCGAAGATCGACTTCAACGACATCTACTACTATGCGGCACCGAAGACGGCTGCTGGCCCGAAGTCGCTCGACGAAGTCGATCCGGAACTGCTGAAGGTCTATGAAAAGCTCGGCATTCCGCTGAAAGAGCAGGAGATGCTGGCCGGCGTCCAGTCGTCCAAGATCGCCGTCGATGCCGTCTTCGATTCCGTCTCGGTCGTCACGACCTTCAAGGCGGAACTGATGAAGGCCGGCGTGATCTTCATGTCGATCTCGGAAGCGATCCGCGAATATCCCGATCTGGTGAAGAAATATCTCGGCTCGGTCGTTCCGGTCACCGACAACTATTATGCGACGCTGAACTGCGCGGTCTTCACGGACGGTTCTTTCGTCTACATTCCGAAGGGCGTCCGCTGCCCGATGGAGCTGTCGACCTATTTCCGCATCAACGAGAAGAACACCGGCCAGTTCGAGCGCACGCTGATCGTCGCCGAAGAAGGCGCCTACGTCTCCTATCTCGAAGGCTGCACGGCACCCCAGCGCGACGAAAACCAGCTGCATGCTGCTGTCGTCGAACTCGTGGCGCTCGATGATGCCGAGATCAAGTATTCGACCGTCCAGAACTGGTATCCCGGCGACAAGGACGGCAAGGGCGGCATCTACAACTTCGTCACCAAGCGTGGTGATTGCCGTGGTGCGCGCTCCAAGATCTCCTGGACCCAGGTCGAAACCGGCTCGGCCATCACCTGGAAATACCCGTCCTGCATTCTGCGCGGAGACGACAGCCAGGGCGAGTTCTACTCGATCGCCGTCTCCAACGGCCATCAGCAGGTCGATAGCGGCACCAAGATGATCCATCTCGGCAAGAACACCAAGAGCCGCATCATCTCCAAGGGCATCTCGGCCGGCGTGTCGCAGAACACCTATCGCGGCCAGGTCTCGATGCACCGCAAGGCGGAAAACGCCCGCAACTTCACCAATTGCGATTCGCTCCTGATCGGTGACACCTGCGGCGCGCATACCGTGCCTTACATCGAGGTGAAGAACTCGACGGCCAAGGTGGAGCACGAGGCGACGACCTCGAAGATCTCCGAGGACCAGAAGTTCTACGCCATGCAGCGCGGCATTCCGGAGGAAGAAGCTATCGCGCTCATCGTCAACGGCTTCGTCCGCGACGTCATCCAGCAGCTGCCGATGGAGTTTGCTGTTGAGGCGCAGAAGCTGATCAACATCTCGCTGGAGGGTTCGGTCGGCTGAGGTCGATCGCCCGCTCACTCATTTCTCTGCGCTTGGCGCGTGACCCCCATTCGTCCGAAAGGATTTGTCCATGCTTGAAATTCGCAATCTCCATGCCCGCATCGCCGAAGACGGCACCGAAATCATCCGCGGCCTGAACCTCACCGTGAAGGCCGGCGAAGTCGCTGCCATCATGGGCCCGAACGGTTCGGGTAAGTCGACGCTGTCCTACATCCTCTCGGGCCGCGAAGACTATGAAGTGACCGAAGGCGACATCCTCTACAATGGCGAGAGCATTCTGGAACTCGACCCGGCCGAGCGCGCCGCCAAGGGCATCTTCCTCGCCTTCCAGTATCCGGTCGAAATCCCGGGCGTCGCCACGATGCAGTTCCTCAAGGTCGCGATGAACTCGCAGCGCAAGGCGCGTGGCGAGGACGAGCTGACGACGCCGGACTTCATGCGCCGCGTCAAGGAAGCCGCTGCCGAGCTGAAGATCAATCCCGATATGCTGAAGCGTCCGCTGAACGTCGGCTTCTCCGGCGGTGAAAAGAAGCGCGCCGAAATCCTGCAGATGGCGCTGCTCGAGCCGAAGCTCTGCATCCTCGACGAAACCGATTCCGGCCTCGATATCGACGCGCTGAAAATCGTCGCTGACGGCGTCAACGCGCTGAAGCGTCCGGACCGTGCCACCGTCGTCATCACCCACTACCAGCGCCTGCTCGACTACATCGTGCCGGACACCGTCCACGTTCTCTACAAGGGCCAGATCATCAAGTCCGGCGACAAGTCGCTGGCGCTCGATCTGGAAGCCAACGGCTATGCCGATATCACGGGGCAGGCTGCCTGAGTTCGGGCCGAGAATGAAGGAGTTGCAACGATGACATTGCAAGCGGCCAACCGGCTCACCGCAGCCGAGACCCAGCTCATCGACGCCTATACACACCAGATCGGTAGCTTGCCCGGCGATGGCGCCGTGCTGCAGAAGCGTGACGGCCTGTTCGACGCGCTGAAACGCCAGGGTCTGCCGACGCGTCGCGTCGAGACATTTCACTATACCGATCTCAAGGCGCTGTTGCGCGCATTGCCGGCCGAAGAGCCCCAGGCTGTCGCCAAGGCGGTCAATCCGCTGGTGTCGGGCGCAACCGTGCTCAATATCTTGCAGGGCGTGGCCCAGGCCCCCGCTGCGCTGCCGGAAGGCCTTGCCGTTTCGCTCTACCGCGATGCGCTGACGAACGGTGACGCTGCTGAAGGCCTGACCGCTTTCAACGGCGACGACACGATCGGCCGCCTGAACGGCGCTTTCGTACGCGACGGCTTCACGCTGGACGTGGCGGCAGACGCGGACATCGAAGCCCCGATCGAGCTGCAGTCGGTGCATGCCGCCGGCCAGTTGCATCTGCGCTTCCCGGCCAGCTTCGGCAAGGGTTCCAAGGCCACCGTCATCGAGCGCCATATCGGCCAGAGCGGTTCGGCCGCACTCGCCTCGGTCGTCGCCGACCTGACGCTTGGCGAGGGCGCCGAGATCACTTGGGTGATTATGCAGGGCGAAGGCGATGCCGACACGCACCTCGGCCAGATCCGCGCCGAGCTCGGCACAGATGCCAAGTTCCGCCTCTTCGTGGTCAACGCCGGTGGCAAGCTGGTGCGTCAGGAAGTGCATGTGAAGACGGCGGGCGAAGGCTCCGACTTCACGCTGCGCGGCGTCAACCTACTCGGCGGTGACACCCATACCGACGTCACCATGACGCTCGGACATGATGTGCCGAATACGACGTCGACGGAAATCATCCGCAACGTTGTCTTCGATCGTGCCAAGGGTGTCTTCCAGGGCATGATCCGGGTTGCTCCGGATGCCCAGAAGACCGATGCCCGCATGGCCTGCAACACGCTGTTGATGTCTGACGATGCCGAATTCTCGGTCAAGCCGGAGCTGGAGATCTTTGCCGACGACGTGCAATGCGCCCATGGTGCGACGGTCGCCGACATCCACAAGAGCCATCTCTACTACCTGATGTCGCGTGGCATCCCGGAAAAGAAGGCACGGGCGCTTCTGGTCAACGGCTTCGTGGCCGAGATCGTCGAGGAACTGGAAGACGAGGCCCTTGTCGAGGCGCTGGAAGAGATCATCACCGACTGGCTGGAGCATCATGGCTGACACGATCGCGGCACGGACAGGTTACGACGTGGACGCCATCAGGCGGGATTTCCCGATCCTGGCGCGCGAGGTCTATGGCAAGAAGCTGGTCTATCTCGACAATGCCGCCTCGGCCCAAAAGCCGCGCCAGGTGATCGACGCGATCTCCCAGGCCTATTCCAACGAATATGCCAATGTGCATCGTGGCCTGCATTTCCTGTCCAATGCCGCGACGGATGCCTATGAAGGGGCGCGCGAAAAGGTGCGCCGCTTCCTGAATGCCCCCTCGATTGACGAGGTGATCTTCACCAAGTCCTCGACCGAGGCGATCAACACGGTCGCCTATGGCTGGGGCATGAAGCATATCGGCGAGGGCGACGAGATCGTGCTCTCGATCATGGAGCATCACTCCAACATCGTGCCCTGGCATTTCCTCCGGGAACGCAAGGGCGCCAAGCTCGTCTGGGCACCGGTGACCGATGACGGCGCCTTCGATCTGGAGGCTTTTAAGGCTTGCCTGACCGAGCGCACAAGGCTGATCGCCATCACCCACATGTCGAACGCGCTCGGCACGGTCGTCCCCATTAAGGAAGTCTGCCGCATTGCCAGTGAGCGCGGCATCGCCGTCATGGTCGACGGCAGCCAAGGTGCGGTCCACCTGCCGGTCGATGTGCAGGATCTCGGCTGCGACTGGTATGCCGTGACCGGCCACAAGCTTTATGGCCCCTCGGGCATCGGCGTGCTCTGGGGCAAGATGGATCGTCTTAGGGACATGGACCCCTTCATGGGCGGCGGCGAAATGATCATCGAGGTCTCCGAGGATCGCGTCACCTATAACGAGCCGCCGCATCGCTTCGAGGCGGGCACGCCGCCGATCGTCCAGGCGATCGGCCTCGGTTACGCGCTCGACTACATGGAAAGCCTTGGCCGCGAGAACATCGCAGCCCATGAGGAGAGCCTGCGTGCCTATGCGCATGAGCGCCTGTCGGCGATCAATTCGCTGCGTGTTATTGGCAATGCGCCGGGCAAAGGGGCGATCTTCTCCTTTGAGCTTGCCGGCATCCATGCCCATGACGTTTCGACCATGATCGACCGTCGCGGCGTGGCCGTTCGCGCCGGAACCCACTGCGCCCAGCCGCTGCTCGCCCGTTTCGGCGTGACCTCCACTTGCCGGGCGTCGTTCGGCCTCTATAACACACGGGAAGAAGTCGATGCGCTGGCGGACGCGCTGGACTACGCCCGCAGCTTCTTCGCCTGAGGAATGAATATCATGAGCGATACCGAAACCAAGCCCGACGTCCGCGAAGGCATCATCAACACGGCGATTCCGCCGGAAGAGGTGGCACGCCTCTCCGACGATATCATCGCGGCGCTGAAGACCGTCTATGACCCGGAAATCCCGGCCGACATCTTCGAACTCGGGCTGATCTACAAGATCGACATTGAGGACGACCGCACGGTGAAGATCGTCATGACCCTGACCGCACCGGGTTGCCCGGTCGCCGGCGAAATGCCGGGTTGGGTCGAAAATGCCGTGGGTTCGGTCGAAGGCGTGTCGGGCGTCGAAGTCGAAATGAGCTTCGATCCGCCGTGGACGCCGGACCGCATGTCCGAAGAGGCGCAGGTCGCCGTCGGCTGGTACTGAGAAAATTAGGCAATCAACGAAACGGCCCGCCTTGCGCAGGCCGTTTTGCGTTTAAGGACAGATGTTTAGACTGTCCGATAGCCCCGGTCGAAATAGACGAGCGCCTGGCCGTCCTCGCGGGTGGTGACGTCGAGAACCTCGCAGAACAGCAC
Source organism: Rhizobium glycinendophyticum (assembly GCF_006443685.1). NCBI lineage: Bacteria > Pseudomonadati > Pseudomonadota > Alphaproteobacteria > Hyphomicrobiales > Rhizobiaceae > Peteryoungia > Peteryoungia glycinendophytica. Next base: position 1,816,796 of record NZ_VFYP01000001.1, read on the forward strand.
GTCATGCGTACTGCCGTCATGCACTTCCGTGATCCGGCATTCAAAGGAAACGAGCGCATCGACGAGGCGCGGCGTGCCTGATGCCGTCGGCTCCCAGGTGGCGGCAGCGAAGCGCTCGTCCACGGGTGTCTTGCCGCCGAAGAGCCGGCTGACGGGCTCGTGTTCGGCCGAGAGCGCGTTGACCGTGATGAAGCCGTTGGCGCTGACGGCAGGATAGGCGGAAGACCCTTTGTTGAGGCAGACGAGCAGCGTCGGCGGATTGTCCGAAACGCTGGTAACCGCAGTTGCCGCAAAGCCGGCGCGACCGCCGGGGCCGTCGGTGGTGACGATGGTGACGGCGGCGGCGAGGCGGGCCATGCCATTGCGATAGGCGGCACTTTTCTCAGGCGAGACGCTGTCCGGTGCGGGGGCAAAGGGGGCGATGGTCTTCGTGGCCAGCATGGCAGGTCCTTTCACGCGCGTTCGACGCCCGACAGGAAGTCGAGGACCGCGCTATTGAATGTTTGCGGATAGGTGACGTTGACGGCATGTCCGCCGGCGACGGTGAGCACAAGATTTGCGTTCGGCAGGCCGTCTGCGAGGCGCAGTGATCGCGAATACGGCACGAGCAGGTCGTCACGCGTGGCGATGACAAGCGTCGGCGTCTGGATCTCGCCGAGGCGGTCGTCGAGATCGAAGGCCCGCAGTGCTGCAATCCGGCGCAGGATATTGTCGCGACCCTGGAAATGGGCGAGCGCATGGGCCTCTTCCGCCGCCATCTTCGCGGGGTTCTCAGCCATGTAGATGGCCGGATAGAGGAAGAGCGGCTGTGCCTTAACGAAGGCCTCGACACCGGCGTTTTCGAGGAGCGCGATGCGTACGTCGAAGCAACGTCCGGAATGCGGATCCGCCTTGCTCCACGCATTGATCAGCACCTGGCTTTCGATCAACTCCGGCCGGCGCAGCGCCAGATCAAGCCCGATCAGGCCACCCAGAGCATGGCCCATGAAATGAAAACTCTTGAGCTTCAGCGTCTCGACGATGTCGAGAACGTCGTCCGCCATGGCTCCGATGCCGCCGACTTCGGGGACTGAGCCACCCGTCTTTCCGCAGCCGCGATGGTCATAGGTGATGACGCGGAAACGCTCCGAGAAGGCAGGGATCTGCGGTGCCCAATAGCCGCCAGAGCCGCCGAGGCCCGACGAGAGCAGGATGGTCGGCGCATCGGAGGAGGTCAGGCCGTGGATGTCGTAATGCATGCGTGTTTGCTCTGGCTTTGCCCCTCACCCTGACCCTCTCCCCGCAGGCGGGGAGAGGGGATGGCCGCCCTTTGTGCAGGGGAAGCCCAGGTGCAGGCGATTGCGTGAAGGTCTCTTCTCCCCGCTTGCGGGGAGAAGGTCCCGGCAGGGGATGAGGGGCTAGGCTTTCCCTCACGTCTTCCCGATATGCGCGACCGTCGCGATTTCGACCAGCGCATCCGGCTTCACCAACCCGCATTGCACGCAATACCGCGCCGGCTTGTCGCCGGGGAAGTATTCCGCATAGACCTTGTTGACGGCCTGATAGTTGGCCCAGTCAGTGACGAAGATGTGGTTCATGGTCACGTCGTCCATCGTGCCGCCGGCGGTCTCGATGACGGACTTGATGGTTTCCAGCACATGGCGCGTCTGGGCGGCCGCGTCGCCGACATGCACGACGTCATTGTTCTTGTCGAAGGGAAGGGTTCCCGAGACATAGAGGATGCCATCGGCAAGGGTGCCGGGCGAATAGGGGGCGATCGGCTTCTGGGTGCCTTCCGGAACGACGATGGTCTTGGGCATTCTCACACTCTCCTGGTTCGATGTGGCAATGTTGGAATGGTGATGATCATTCGGCCGCGTCGGCAGGTGCTGCCTGACCGATCGCACCGCAGAAGTCGTTGACGGTCGCCACCCAGCCGAAGAACTTTTCGACATTGTAGACGGTCGCCTGCTGGATGAAGTCGGGGCCGAGGTGATGGGTTGCGTCCTCGAGCATCACGCCGAAATATTCGAGATGGAAGGCATCGCGCAGCGAGCTTTCGACGCAGACATTGGTGGCAATGCCGACGAAGACGAGGTTGCGGATGCCGCGGGCGCGCAGCACCGAGTCCATGTTTGTATTGAAGAAGCCGGAGTAGCGGCTCTTCGGCACCAGGATGTCACCGGGCTTCGGCTGCAATTCGTCGACGATGGCATAGTCCCAGGTGCCCTTGGCAAGCAGCTTGCCCTGCAGTTCCGGCCGCTTGCGCATGGTTTTGAGCGCATTCGACTTGTGCCAGTTGGGCGAGCCGGGGCCGCCGGCCTCGACATAGTCAGGATCCCAGCCGTTCTGGAAATAGAGGACCAGAACGCCTGCTTCGCGTGCTGCATCGAGCGTCTTTTTGATGTTTGCAATCGTGCCTTTGGCGCCCGAAATGTCGAAGCCGGCGAGATCGACGTAACCGCCTTCCGTCGAATAGGCATTCTGCATGTCGACGACGACGACGGCCGTCTCCGACGGCTTCAGCGTGATCGGCTCGGGCCGGGCCGGCAGCGTGACGCTCTTCGTCAGTTCCGGGCGTGGCTGGTAGCCTGCAACAACGGCCTCGCTCATTCGGCGGCCTCCAGCATCTGGTTCACATGAGCGCGGCTCTTCATCAGCGGCTGCACATATTTGCCGAACTTCTCGATGCCTTCGAGGAAATCGTCGAAGGTCAGCATCACGCCGCCGGTGCCGGGCACTTCGCTCATTTCGTCGAGCATGGCGGCGACTTCCGCATAGGAACCGATCAGCGTGCCCATGTTGATGTTGACGGCAGACACCGGGTTCGCCATGTGCCGCACATTGGTGTCGGAGCCGGACTTGGTGTCGGCAGCACTCTGCAGGCCGAGCCATTGGATGGCTTCCTCGTCGGCGCCCGCCTTGTAGTGTTCCCATTTGGCGAAGGCTTCTTCGGTCGTCTCTTCGGCGATCACCATGGTCAGGACGAAGGAGCGCACCTCGCGACCGGTCTTTGCGGTCGCGGCGAGCAGCCGTTCATTGGTCGGGGCGAAGGCCTTGGGCGTATTGACGCCGACGCCGAAGCAGAAACTGTAGTCGGCAAACTTCGCGGAAAAATCCATGCCGGCATTGGAGGAGCCTGCGCAGATCAGCTTTACGTCCCCTTCCGGGATCGGCTTCATCCGGCAATCATCCATCTGGAAGTGCTTGCCCTTGAGGTCGGACTGGCCTGTCATCAGCAGGTCTTTGAGGACGGTCGTGTATTCGCTGAGATATTCGTAGCGGTCGGAGAAATAGTCGTCGCCGGGCCAGAGACCCATCTGGCTGTATTCGGGCCGCTGCCAGCCGGTGACGAGATTGACGCCGAAGCGCCCGCCGGAGATCGAATCGATTGTGGTGGCCATGCGCGCAATGATAGCCGGTGGCATGATCAGGGTCGCAGCCGTACCGAAGAGCTTGATCTTCGACGTGACGGCGGCAAGGCCGGCCATCAGCGTGAAGCTCTCGAGATTATAGTCCCAGAACTCCGTCTTGCCGCCGAAGCCGCGCAGCTTGATCATCGAAAGTGCAAAGTCGAAGCCGTAGGATTCGGCTTTGAGCGTGATCGCCTTGTTGAGTTCAAAAGTCGGCTTGTATTGCGGGGCATTCTCCGACAACAGCCAGCCATTGTTGCCGATCGGGATAAAGACGCCGATTTCCATATCTGTTCTCCGCTTCTGGAGGCGCGCCGGGCGCCGCATTTGGTTCGCAGAGAGATAAGCAACCGGCGTGCCAGATTGGAAAATCGTATGGAAACAAGGGCTTGGTTAGGTGGTTGCAGAATATTTTACCGGATGGTCAAAATTTTGCGCGAAATCACCGCCTTTTGCCTGCGTTTCGATCGGATGCCGCTGTGCACTGCGTCATTTTTGATCGTCATCAAGTAGGGCGCAATGTCAGGCGTCGTGGCAAGAGACTGATAAAAGCCAGGTTTTTTGACTCTGCGAGTTTTGCCCACGGATTGACCATAGCCAGTTTCGATACCCGCGATCGTGCTCTCGGAGAACCGTATGGCAGCGCGTAAGCTATTGAACCCTTAAGGCGCGTCCCTTACATTGGTCGGGTAAAACGCCGGACCTTGAACCCGGTCGTTGATGGAGACTGTGCCGATGGGCTTTCAGGTAATGACGCTGAGCGATGCGGCTGCCGCACGCGTCAAGGCGATCGTCGAGAATTCTGGCCCCGATGCCAAGGGTATCAGGGTGGGCATCAAGAAGGGTGGCTGTGCCGGGATGGAATACACCATCGATCTGGTGCGCGAGCCGAACCCGAAGGACGACCGCATCGAGCGGGAAGGCGCGACGGTGTGGATCGACCCGGCCGCTGTGCTTTATCTCCTCGGGACGGAAATGGGCTTCGAGACCACGACCCTACGCTCCGGCTTTACCTTCCACAATCCGAACCAGACCTCGGCCTGTGGCTGCGGCGAATCGGTGGAACTGAAAGCCGCAGATCTGGCCGAACTGGCCCGCCAGCGCGAGACGGCCTCCGCCTGACATCTGTGCTTGTGGCTGCGTTCAAGCGTCAGCCGGTGCGTGTGGTAAGAAGTTCTAACGGCTTGAGATTCTGAACCTTTATTGGTGGTATCAGCCATCAGGCTGCTCCAGCTTTGACTTTGCCCGAGTGCCTTGGTCATGGTCTCGTGGCCAGCGGATGAAGGGGATCGGCTGGCCTGTCGAAAGACCCCTGGGGACCACCACACGCATGCGCAAGATACTCTCGGCATCGATGATTGCCGCACAGTTGACCTTTGCCTATCTCGCAATCCCGACCTACGGCCACGCTGCCGGTCATTCACACAAAATGCGCTCGGCACATTTCATTGTGACGGCGCTGGAGAAGAAGGGCCTGAAGGTGCTCGACAGCCGCCGCAAGGCGCAGGTCTATTTCCTCCATGTATCGGACGAGGCCGGCAACGAGGCGATCCTCGCCGTCGACGGCTATAGCGCCGAAATCATCGGCCTGACTATCGTGAAGCTCGCGCCAGGCGTGACCGCCACGGCGGCCGGCACCAAGGGTAAACACTTTGTCGATCTCACCTATGTCTATGGCTATGTCATTGAGATGAGCGTCTACGAGAGCTACACCGAGATCACCACGGAAGAGCTGTCGGTGACCGAGGAATACTCTGAAGTTTCCTATGAGGAGACCGAGGAAGTGACCTATGAAGAGGTCGAGGATACCGCTGAATCCGATCTTGACGAGGGTACGGCTGAAGACGCGGAAGGCGACGAAATGGCCGACGACAACAATGACGAGGTCGACCAGGCCGACGACGGCGCGGATGACGGCGCCGACGATGCAGGCGACGACGGCGCGGACGACGGCGGAGCGGACGATGGTGGAGCCGACGATGGCGGCTCTGATGACGGTGGCGGCTCTGATGACGGTGGCGACGACGAAGGCTGACACGAATGCAGGGAGGCCGGCCGTGCCGGCCTTTCATTCGGTGAGTGACTTGGTGTTAGTCGCAGCGATAAATTGTTGGGCTTGAGGCTGTCGGGCTTGCCCACGGCGAACGGGACCGCCAATTGGCAAACGCCGAAGCGTCAGTCGCGCTTGATGCTCATCAGCACGTCCCACATGTCCGCGCCGGTTTCCCATACGCTGGCATTGGCCTTGAAGCCGATTTCGCTTTCAGCCAAGGCCACAGCCTCCTGGGCGAGATCGACATTCGACATCTCATCAAATGTTTTGTCACCGGTGGGGGAGACGGATGCCCGGACGCCACCGGTCGCTTCCGAGGAGAAGGTCGTTTCCAGCCGGTCATAGCCGGGTGTCATCGCATTGGCGACATTATTCGCCGTCGCCGTCGCCCGCGTCTGCTGAGCTTGCATGCCCGACAGCGAAATTCCCATGACGGCGGAAAGGCTCATTGCAATGTCTCGAACTAGTGAAGATCCATATCCACCATATGGACAGCATGTAAGCGAATGCTGAAGATCCATGGTTGTCGAGGATTTTGCAGGCGTGGGGGCGATGTCCCACTTTGGGGCATGGCCAAGAACTGCGCCCGGTTTGCGATGGCCAAGCAAAAGCCCGACACGCCGTGCCGGGCTTCCTCGTTGTCCTCAAGTGTCATCTTTACTCGATGATCTGGATGATCTGGCGCGTCTGCGGGTCGACGATCACGCGACGGTCATTGACGACCGTGTAGGAATAGTTCTCGTAACCGTCGACCGGATAGAGTTCGACCGGATCCTCGATGACGCGACCGATCAGCACGTCGCCTTCATAAGGCACGGACTGCACCTGGCGCTGCATGACATAGGTCTCGACCGGTGCCGGCACGACGATGGTCGACTGCGTGGCGACCGGGGCCTGCTGGATGATCACAGTTTCCTGCGCATGGGCCGACGCTGCGAGCGTCATCAGGGCCGCTGCACCAGCGAAGATGAGAGTATTGCGCATATCTGTTCTCCTGTGTTGGACACCGGGAAGAACGGGCAGGACCGCATTACGTTCCATCACAGAGGTTTTCACTCGCTCACAACAAATGAGAACGCCGCCTAAACGGCGGCGTTCCTGTGTCGATACCAAGGCGTTACTCGGCAGCTTCCGCGTAAGATTCCATTGGAGGGCAGGTGCACACCAGATTGCGGTCGCCGTAGACATTGTCGACGCGGTTTACCGAGGACCAGTATTTGTCGACCCGGAAGGCGCCGGGCGGATAGCAGGCCTGTTCGCGGCTATAGGGACGGGTCCATTCACCGACCAGGTCTTCCACCGTATGCGGTGCGTTCTTCAGTGGATTGTTGACCTTGTCCATCCGGCCTTCCTCGATGTCGCGGGCTTCCTCGCGGATCGCCAGCATCGCATCGCAGAAACGGTCGATCTCGGCCTTTGTCTCCGACTCGGTCGGCTCGATCATCAGCGTGCCCGCAACCGGCCAGCTCATGGTCGGCGCGTGGAAGCCGCAGTCGATCAGGCGCTTGGCGACGTCATCGACGGTCACACCGGCCGAAGTCTGGAGCGGACGGGTGTCGATGATGCATTCATGCGCCACGCGACCCGAGGCCGACGTATAGAGCACGTCATAGGCGCCCTTCAGCCGTGCTGCGATGTAATTGGCGTTGAGGATCGCGACCTTGGTGGCCTGGATCAGACCTTCGCCACCCATCATCAGGCAGTAGGACCAGCTGATCGGCAGGATCGACGGCGAACCATAGGGACCAGCCGAGACCGCACCCGGACGACCGTCGGTCACGACATGGCCCGGCAGGTAAGGGGCGAGATGCGCTTTCACGCCGATCGGACCCATGCCCGGACCACCGCCGCCATGCGGGATGCAAAAGGTCTTGTGCAGGTTGAGGTGGGAGACGTCGGAGCCGATGTCGCCGGGACGGGCGACGCCGACCATGGCGTTCATGTTGGCCCCGTCGAGATAGACCTGGCCACCATGCTGGTGGGTGATCTCGCAGATCTCGCGCACCGTCTCCTCGAAGACACCATGCGTCGAGGGATAGGTGATCATGCAGCAGGAGAGGTTTGCCGCATGTTCTTCGGCCTTGGCGCGGAAGTCGTCGAGATCGACGTCGCCGTTGTCCTTCGACTTCACCGGCACGACCGTCATGCCGACCATCTGGGCAGACGCCGGGTTGGTGCCATGCGCCGAGGTCGGGATCAGGCAAACCGTGCGATGCGCGTCACCCCGGGCAAGGTGATAGGCGCGGATCGTCAGAAGTCCGGCATATTCCCCCTGGGCACCCGAATTCGGCTGCATCGAGATCGCGTCATAGCCGGTGACTGCGCAGAGCTTTTCCGAGAGGTCGTCGATCATCTCCTTGTAGCCCAGCGCCTGGTCGGCGGGAACGAAGGGATGGATGTCGGAGAATTCCGGCCAGGTGATGGGCAGCATTTCCGCCGTCGCGTTCAGCTTCATCGTGCACGAGCCGAGCGGGATCATGGCGCGGTCGAGCGCCAGGTCGCGGTCCGAGAGCCTGCGGATATAGCGGGTCATCTCGCTTTCCGCACGGTTCATGTGGAAGATCGGATGCGTCAGGTAATCGCTGGTCCGCAGGAGATCCTTGGGCAGGCGGTAATCGGCCTCGAACTCCGAGACCTTGAACTTGCCACCAAAGGCACGCCAGACGGCCTCAAGTGTCGCCGGTAGGGTGCGCTCGTCGAGCGCAATGCCAACCTTGGTCTCGCCGACCTTGCGCAGGTTCACACCTTCCGCAACAGCCGCGCGCATGACGAGGCCCTGCATATGGCCCACTTCGACGGTGATCGTGTCGAAGAAGGTTTCCGGCTCAATCGTGTAGCCGAGTTTTTCCAGTCCCTTTGCCAGCAGCACCGTCTTGCGATGGACCTGCTGAGCGATCGCCTTCAAACCTTGCGGTCCGTGGAAGACGGCATACATCGAGGCCATGACGGCGAGCAGCACCTGCGCGGTGCAGATGTTCGACGTCGCCTTTTCGCGGCGGATATGCTGTTCGCGGGTCTGCAGCGACAGGCGATAGGCGCGGTTGCCGCGGGCATCGACGGAGACGCCGACAAGGCGGCCGGGCATGGAGCGCTTTATTGCATCCTTGACCGCCATATAGGCCGCATGCGGGCCGCCATACCCCATGGGCACGCCGAAGCGTTGGGTCGAGCCGATGGCGATATCGGCGCCCATTTCCCCGGGCGACTTCAAAAGCAGCAGGGCGAGAATATCGGCAGCGACGGCGGCGAGCGCGCCGGTCTGGTGCAAGCGGGCGATCAGGCCCGAGAAGTCGCGCACATGGCCATGCGTGCCCGGATACTGGAAGATTGCGCCGAAGACTTCCGTCGGGTCGAGATCGGTGAATGGGTCGCCGACGGTGACGGTCCAGCCGAGCGGCTCGGCACGGGTCTGGATGACGGCGATGGTTTGCGGATGGCAGTCCTTGTCGACGAAGAAGCCGGTCGCCTTGGTCTTGGCGCTGCGCTGGCAGAGCGCCATGGCTTCTGCGGCGGCAGTGGCCTCATCGAGAAGCGAGGCGTTGGCAACGTCGAGACCGGTGAGATCCGTCACCATGGTCTGGTAGTTCAGAAGCGCCTCGAGACGGCCTTGAGAGATTTCCGGCTGGTAGGGCGTATAGGCCGTATACCAGGCCGGGTTTTCCAGGATGTTGCGCTGGATGACCGGCGGCGTGATGGTGCCGTAATAGCCCTGGCCAATCAGCGAGGTCAGGACCTTGTTCTTGTTCGCCGTCTCGCGCAGCTTGTCGAGCGCCTCGCGCTCGGTCATCGCCGCACCCCAGGTGAGCGGCACCTGCTGGCGGATCGAGCCCGGGACGGTGGCGTCGATCAACTCGTCAAGCGAGTGGTAGCCGATCACCTTCAGCATATCCGTCATTTCGGCCGGCGAGGGGCCGATATGGCGTCGGTTGGCGAAGTCGTAAGGATCGTAGTCGGTGAACTGGAATTCTGTCGTCATCAGGCGATCAGCTCCTTGTAGGCGGCCTCGTCGAGCAGGGCGTCGGCGTCAGCGGGATTGGCGAGCTTCAGCTTGAAGAACCAGGCGGCACCTTCCGGATCGGAATTGACCAGCGACGGGTCGTCCACGATCGCCTGGTTGATCTCGACCACTTCGCCATCGAGCGGGCAGTAGACGTCAGACGCTGCCTTGACGCTTTCAACCGTCGCGGCACCTGCGTCCTTCTTGAAGCTGGTGCCTTCATCCGGCAGTTCGACGAAGACGAGATCGCCGAGCTGGCCGGCGGCATGGGTGGTAATGCCGACGGTGGCGATATCGCCTTCGATCTTCAGCCATTCGTGTTCGGGGGTGAATTTCAGCATGGTTCTCTCCGGAGATTTTTTAGCGTTTGTAAGTGGGAGTAATGAAGGGAAGGGCGGTGACGGTCAGGACCAAGAACTTGCCGCGCACTTCCGCAAAAACCTGGGTGCCAGGTTCGGCCATGGCGGTCGGCACGTAACCCATGGCAACAGGGCTCTCGACGCTCGGCCCGAAGCCGCCGGAGGAAACGTGACCGATCTCGGTCTTGCCCTCGGCATCGGAAAACAGCTTGGCCGGCGGGCGCACCGGGGCCTTGCCCTCCGGCTTCAGGCCGACGCGGCGGCGGGAAACACCATTCTCCAGTTCACCAAGGATGCGCTGAGCACCCGGAAAGCCGCCTTCGCGGGCGCCGCCTAAGCGGCGGACCTTCTGGATGCCCCATTCGATCGAGGCTTCGACCGGCGACGTCGTCGTGTCGATGTCGTTGCCATAGAGGCAGAGGCCGGCTTCAAGACGCAGCGAATCACGGGCGCCGAGACCAATGGGCTGACACTCCGGCTGATCGAGCAGCGCCTTGGCGAGTTCCGTCGCACGAGAGGCGGGCACCGAGATTTCGAAACCGTCTTCGCCGGAATAGCCGGTGCGCGAGACGAGGGCAGGGATGTCGCCCAGGGCAAGCTCGCGAACATCCATGAACTTCATGGCGGTGACATCGGGGTTGAGGGTCGCCAGAACGGCTTCCGCCTTCGGCCCCTGCAGGGCGAGCAGCGCGCGGTCGTCATGCACGAGAACCTGAACGCCGGCCGGGAGCTTTGCCAGCATATGGGCGATGTCGGCATCCTTGCAGCCGGCATTGACCACGACAAGCAGGCGTTCGCCGAGGCGGGAGATCATCAGGTCATCGAGAATGCCGCCGTGGTCGTCGGTAAGGAAGCCATAGCGCTGGCGACCATCCTTGAGACCAAGGATATCGACGGGAACGAGTGTTTCCAACGCTTTCGCCGCGTCCTCGTAAGTGCCGGAGGCGGCGACGAGTTCGACCTGCCCCATGTGGGAGACGTCGAAGAGACCGGCGGCGGCGCGGGTGTGAAGGTGTTCCTTCAACACGCCGGCCGGATACTGAACCGGCATGTCGTAACCGGCAAAGGGCACCATTTTGGCACCGAGCGACACGTGGAAATCGTAAAGGGGGGTGCGTTTCAGTTGGGTCTGTTCGTCCAAGACGTCGCCTCCGGGTTTCGCGCTCGCGCGCTTGCTCAAGTCTGGGCACGGTTGTGCCGGTTCATGAGCCCCCTCTGTCCTTGTGCCTGAGATTGTTATCCCTTCGGCTTGGTCCGCTTTGGAAACGGGCCTCTCTCCAGAGTGCAGTCGACGCCTTGTGGTCCTTTTGCCTGAGAGTTTCCGGGGCGGTTGCTCCTTCGGCTCCGGATTGAACCGGTTTCTCCCAACAAGGTCATGTCGGCATTATCCGCCGACATGGGGGCTTGGCAAGAGGCCGCGTCGCTTGCGAGCAAATATTTGTCGCATGGCCAAGCTGTTTGCGTTGGCGCAAATCCGAAGGAGAAGATCGTTTCCCGCGTCATCTCGCCGCTTGGCTTGGACCATGCATCGCGATAAAGCACGGATCGAACGAGGAAGACGATGAAGCAGACGCTCACGACACGGATGACGATCCTGCGCATATTCTGCGCCATCGTCTTCGTGTCGGTCGGCTTTGCCCATCGCAGCCCGGCAGCGATTGCGACGGATGTGCTCTCGGTCGCCTACAGCCTGCCCGACGGCACATTTGCCGATCTCTGCATTGCCGATCAGGGCCAGAAACACGCAAACGTCTCCGGCGACTGTGAGGCCTGCCGACTTGCCGGAGCTGTTCTTCTGCCGCCCCCGGCCGGTCATGCCTGGCTCCTCAGCAACTTTGCAAGCCTCGGCAACATCACGCCGCCGGAACCGCCTATGCGTTCCGCTTACGCGCTCGATCGTCCGCGCCAGCGCGGGCCACCACTCTCCGCCTGATTGTTCGAAGCAGTTTAAACGAATCGACAACGCCGCAGGTCGTGAACGCCGCGGTACGGAGAATGACCATGAACACCCGATTGATTGTTGCCACCAGCCTCGTCGCCCTTGGCTCGACCAGCTCCGCCCTTGCTCATGCCACCTTTGCCAACGGACCGGTGGCGATCGGCTCTTATGTTGCCGCCACCCTGCAGGTCCCGCATGGCTGCGACGGCAAGGCGACCAACGAAGTCCGCATCAAGCTGCCCGAAGGCTTCATAGCCGCTAAGCCCATGGTCAAGTCTGGCTGGGATATCGAGGTCATCCAGGGGGACTACCAGAAGAGCTATGACAATCACGGCAAGGACGTGAAGTCTGGCCCGGTTGAAATCCGCTTCAAGAATGGCAACCTGCCGGATGAGTTTTACGATACCTTCACCGTCTACGGAAAGGTAGCCGCCGGTGATCCGGCGACGGGCCTTGCATTCCCGACCGAGCAGCTCTGCGGTACCGACGGCAAGGTCTCGTGGGAAGAGATTCCGGCTGCTGGACAGAACCCCCATGACCTGAAAGAGCCTGCACCTGTGCTGCAACTGGTGCAAGCAGCAGCCGATGCCCATGCCGGGCATGGGGGGCATGGGGATCAGGCGGCCGCCGGGCATGCTGGCCATGCCGGACACGACGCCCATGCCGGGCATGGTGATCATATGGCAGCCATGGATCCGGGCGGCTTCGAAGCCGTGACCGTGGGCGATCTCGAACTGACTGCGGGCTTTATCAAGGCTATGCTGCCGGGGCAGCCGGTCGGTGGAGGCTTCGTCACCATCACAAACAAGGGCAGCGCAGACGACAGGCTCGTTTCCGCGACGTCGGACCGCGCTGGCGAAGTGCAATTGCATGAGATGATCATGCAGGGCGACGTCATGAAGATGCGCCAGCTGCCGGACGGCGTTCCCGTTCCGGCCGGTCAGACCGTTGAGCTCACGCCCGGCGGCCTGCACATGATGTTCTTCAAGGTCGCGCGCCCCTTCCAGGAAGGTCAGACGGTAAAGGTCACCCTGACCTTCGAGAAGGCCGGTAATGTCGACGTGGTGTTGCCGGTCGGTCCGGCCAAGGCCAAGTGATTCAAAGAATACAGTCTGAAACAACAAAAACCGCGGCCGGCAAAGGTCGCGGTTCTTCGCATTCATGAGGCTGTGGGGGTCAGGCGACCGAGTTTTTGTAAGCCTCGATCGTATCCTTCAGCGTCGCTTGCTCTAAACGCTGTTGGCTTGACGTCAGAAAATAGAGCGCGAGAGCTGGGGGCTGCACGACGCTCACCAGTGCGCGCAGGCGCAGGTCGTCGCCTCGCGCAGCCTTTTCGGCCAGCACCCGGGTGTGGTCCTCGACATAGGAGGCGCGCGACACCCGCTGCGGCGGCTTGATCGGCTCCATCGCATAAGCGGCGGTATTGGCAGAGACTGTGACAACCTGTGTCATGGGCGTGTTCCGCAGTTACATAATGACATTAGAATAAACCACGGATATCTATGCACCTTTAAGTCGAATAAGAAAATTTGAATAAATCTTTCGCGGAAAAAATCCTCGTTAGTGGAGGTGTCGACCGGGTGCTTTTGCGGCAGATCAAGGCGTCGCCGAGAGGGTCTGGTAATATCTGGCCGATCCCCACTTGAAGGAGCGAGCCATGATCATTCTTGTCGGATATGCGACCGTAGAAGGCCAGTCGCGCAGCATCGCCGAAAAGATTGCGGCGGACATAGAGGCGGCCGGAGACAGGGCCATGCTGTACGATATCGGCCTTGGCGGCGAATATGCCATCGGCCATCCCGAAGCTGCGATCCTCTGCGCGCCGATCCATGCGGCACGATATCCCGCCTCCTTCGTCGCTTTCGTTCGTCAGGAGGCATCGTGGCTGAACAGCGTGCCGTCTGCCTTCGTCTCTGTCACGCTGCTGATCCGCAGTGAACTGGAGGAGGAGCGTGAAGAGGCACGGCACTTCCCTGACGGCCTGCTGTCCGAGACCGGCTGGGTACCCGGTCTGGTGCACCACGCAGCCGGCGCGTTGCGCTACAGCGATTATGATTTCTTCAAGCGCTGGATGATGAAACGACTGGCCGGTCAGGAGAACGCGCCAACCGACGTCAGCCGTAACCACGAATTCACCGACTGGGAGGCACTCGCCGCTTTCGTTGAGGACTTTCGTATAGCAGCAAAGGCCTGAGGCCCTCCTTTGCCCGGCTGCGCCCGGGCTGGAGCCTGTTCTCAGGCACCAGTTTCATTTCTGCTTTCCCTTCCGGCCCGAAATCAACTAAAGGCTCCGGACAAAGGGCTCTGCCCGCTTGCAGAATGAAAGAACCCAGATGGCTGGCATCGAACATATCACCGTGGAGGCAGACGAGGCCGGCATGCGCCTCGACCGCTGGTTCAAGATCCATTATCCCGGTCTCGGCTTCGGCGCCCTGCAGAAACTGTTGCGCTCCGGCCAGGTCCGTGTCGATGGTGGCCGCGTCAAGACTGATGCCCGCGTCCAGCCCGGTCAGGTTGTGCGGATTCCCCCGATGGAAGTCGATGCCAAAAAGACAGGACCGATGTCGAGCCACGACCTGAAGCATGGCGACGACCATGAACTTCTGTCGCGCATGCTGCTGCACGAGGACGAGAAGGTCTTCGTTCTCAACAAGCCGGCAGGGCTCGCCGTGCAGGGCGGCTCGGGTCTCAATCGCCATATCGATCAGATGCTCGAAGCCTGGACCAGCAAGAAGGGCGAGAAACCGCGTCTCGTGCATCGCCTCGACCGCGACACCTCCGGCGTGCTCGTCGTCGCCCGCACGCGCGGCGCCGCCCAGAAGCTGACGGCCGCCTTCCGAGAGCGCGATACCAAGAAGATCTACTGGTCCCTGGTAAAGGGCGTTCCGCGCAAGCACGAGGACAAGATATCGACCTGGCTCACCAAGGACCAGACCGACGAAGGCGACCGCATGCGTGTCTGCAAGCATGGCGAAGAGGGCGCTGATCACGCCGTGACCTACTACCGTGTGATCGATACGGCGGCCCAGAACCTCGCCTGGCTGGAGATGGAGCCCTATACGGGCCGTACCCACCAGCTGCGCGTGCACGCGCTCCATATCGGTCATCCGATCATCGGCGACCCCAAATACTTCATCGACGACCACAACTGGGATTTTCCCGGCGGCATCCAGAAGCGCCTGCACCTGCATGCGCGCTATATAGACCTGCCGCATCCCAGTGGCGGCCGGCTGAAGGTGACCGCTCCTCTGTCGCCGCACATGGTGCAGAGCTGGAACCTACTGGGCTTCGACCAGCGCGATGGTGACAGGGACACCGAATGAAGCTTGTACTGTTCGATTGCGACGGCACGCTGGTCGACAGCGCGGGGCTGATCCACGAGGTCATGCGCCATACTTTCCGCGACTTCAAGAAGCCCGAACCGGCCTTTGCCACGACCAAGTCGATTATCGGCCTGACCCTCGACATCGCGATTGCCCGCATGGACGGCAAGCCTCATGCCGATGACGAGGCGGTTGCCATGGCCGCACACTACAAGGCGATCTTCGCAGAGGTGCGTCGCACCTCCGGTTTCGGCGAAACCATGTTTGACGGCATCCGAGGGGTCCTCGACGCCCTGATCGCCCGCGAAGATGTCTGGCTGGGCGCCGTCACCGGCAAATCACGCCGGGGTCTGGAGATGATCCTTGAAGGCCATGGACTAAAACCCCATTTCCTCTTCTGCCGCACGGCGGACGACTGCCCTTCCAAACCGCATCCGGCGATGGTCAGCGAATGCTGCGACGAAGCTGGCATCGTGCCGCAGGAAACCATCGTCATTGGCGACGCCGTCTATGACATGCAGATGGCGAAAGCGGCAGGTGCCACCGCCATCGGTGTCGCCTGGGGTTATGCGGCCATCGACGATCTCTGGAAGGCAGGGGCCGATGCCGTGGTTGAGCGGCCAGCCGACCTTCTCGCCTACATTCACTAGGAGCACCTCATGCGCGACGAGCTCGACAAGGACATCTTCGGCACTTTCATCCCCGAGCACAGCCACGAGGACCCGGTGCGCCGCGCCCAGATCCAGATGAAGCGCCCGCTGCCGAAGCGCTTCTATCAGGAGGCCGCGATTGCGGAAGCGCAGGAGGGTTTCTCAATCCTGCTCGACGGAAAGGCCGTGAAGACGCCGGCCAAGAACACCTTGACCCTGCCGACGCGCGAGGCCGCAGAATTGGTGGTGGCCGAATGGGCAGCGCAGGGCGAACACATCAATCCGGCAACCATGCCGATCACCAAGCTTGCCAACACGGCAATCGACGCTGTGGCCAACAGCCTCGACGAGGTGTTTGACGAGATCGTGCGTTTTGCGGGCACCGACCTTCTATGCTACCGGGCCGATGCGCCAAAGGAACTGATCGAGCGTCAGGCGAGAAACTGGGATCCGGTGCTGACTTGGGTGGCGACGGCGCATCAGGCGCGCTTCATCCTCGTCGAAGGCGTGATGCATCAGGAACAGCCAGTGGCCGCAATTGCAGCATATGCAAAGGCACTCGAAGCCTATCGTGACGCATTTCGGATCTCCTGTCTTAACGTCGTCACCACGCTGACCGGTTCGGCCGTACTCGCGCTCGCCTTCGCCGAGGGCGCCTTCGATCTCGACACGGTGTGGTCGCTCGCCCATGTCGACGAAGACTGGACCAGCGAACACTGGGGCAGCGACGAAGAGGCCGAAGCGCGCCGCGAGGCCCGTTACGCCGAATTCGCCGCAGCCGCCGCTCTGTTCGCCGCCCTCGACTCGGCAAGTTAACTCGGCACTAACCATGAATGACTGATGCTCTGGCGGACAGAATCACCGCCGGAGTCGTCATGTCAGCTCGTAGTCT
This sequence comes from Rhizobium glycinendophyticum, assembly GCF_006443685.1. Lineage (NCBI taxonomy): Bacteria > Pseudomonadati > Pseudomonadota > Alphaproteobacteria > Hyphomicrobiales > Rhizobiaceae > Peteryoungia > Peteryoungia glycinendophytica. Next base: position 1,833,401 of record NZ_VFYP01000001.1, read on the forward strand.
GCGCACCGCAATCGCGTTTGGGCTCGTCCTGTGCCTGGCGTCCTGTGCGAGCATCCAGGCCCGCATGTTTCCAAGACCTCTGGTCTATTACGTTCGCAACGTCACGGTCATCGCCGATGCGCGTCTGCCGCTCGACTTGATCGCCGGTGTGGATGCGCGAGTTTCTGCCGCCATCGCCGCGACGAGACCACCCCAAGGGGCGGAACGGGTCGTGCTGATGGTCAAGATCGACCGTCTCGACCACGGCGATGGCGCGAGGCGCCGGATGGAGCGCGCCCATTTCACTGTGACAGCCACCTCCGTCGATACGGGTGAGCCCGTTGCCGAGGGCAAATATGTCGTCAACGCCCCGACCGACGATCCCCGCTTTGCCCGTGGCGCACTGGCCGAGGAAATCGCCGCCCGCATCCGGTTCGACTTCTCACTCGCCCATCCCCTGGTCCGCAGTGTGCCCGCACCGAAGACGCTGTCCACACGGCTGAAAACGGATCCGGAGATTGTTTCCGCGCCGACCCCTCTCGCCACGCCCCTGATGAGTGGAGGATCCGCTCCCGTCAAACCGGCACTCGCCGCCGCCCCAGCCGTGCCGACCCCACCCGCAGCCCCAAAGCCGACACCCGTTGAGATGGCCGCGCCACCGGTGCTGCCGGTCACCACAGTGGAAAAGCCCGCTTATCCGGATCAGCCCACCCTTCCTGTGTCGGCGCCGAAACCCGGTACGACCGTCGAGCAGGGGGCCAGCGGCACCGTTCGCCTTGGTGGCGGCTGCGATCCGACCGTTGCTACGGATTGTCTTACGCCAAAGCTGTAAGTGGCGGGGCCATGCGGTCGGTCGGCGCTGTTCGACCGACCGGTGCCGTCAGCGTGATTGACTTGCTCCAGCCTCGGGCCTAATCCTTCTCGTGGATGGTTTTCGGACGGCAGACAGGCCGCCCGGAGAGCAAAAGGGAATGCGAAGGCCTGGACCCATGCCGGGCAAGCCGAACGCAGCCGACCCCGCGACTGTATTGCAGCGAGGGTCTTCCATCCTGCCTGTGGAGATCGATGGCGACGGATCGCGTGGTGCGGTCGGCCTGATGTCGAAGCGGGTGGGAAAAGCCACTGGAGTGGCGACACGAACAGCCGGGGTTGGACGCCTCTTTTTCTACGAATCGTCCTCCTCTTCGTGTTGCGAAACAACTCCGGGAAGGCGAGGAAGGCCCGCTGGCACACTGTGCCACGACCTGCGAGCCAGGAGACCTGCCGTCCGTGACGGGCATCGTGCCCACCTGGGGAGCAATCCCCGTTGCCAACACGGAGGTTGTCTTGGCGACGTTTGACGAATGCGGACCCCTGCGGTCTCGCAGAAGGCTTGTGCCGTTGGTGCAAAGGTCTTCTGCATACCTGGATCATGCGGCGTCCTCGTGTGACAGACCACCTGTGCGCCTGGGCACGGGCGATGGTGCGCAATGACCGCATCTCGTCCCCGATCCATTCTCGTTCTCGGCGGCGCACGCTCGGGCAAGTCCCGCTTCGCCGAAGGATTGGCGCGCGACACCAGTCTCGACAGGTTTTACCTGGCGACTGGCCATGCCTGGGACGACGAGATGCGCGCCCGAATCGCCACCCACAGGACTGACCGCGCCGATGACGGCTGGACGACCCATGAGGAGCCGCTCGATCTCGTGGGCGCCTTGAAGATGCTCGACCAGCCCGATCGCGTCATCCTTGTCGATTGCCTGACGCTCTGGCTCACCAATCTGATGATGGAGGAGGGCCGTCACGTCGATGCAGACGGTGCAGCCTTGGCGGCCGCGCTAGCAGACTTCCAGGCCACCGTCATCTTCGTCTCCAATGAAGTCGGCCTCGGCATCGTGCCCGAAAACAAGATCGCCCGCGCCTTTCGCGACCATGCCGGCCGTCTCCACCAAGCCATCGCCGCTCAAGCGGCTGAAGTCTATTTCGTTGCGGCCGGATTGCCGCTGAAAATGAAGGGTTGAACCATGTTGCAGCAAAAAATCCCCGCCACCGTCATCACCGGCTTTCTCGGGGCGGGCAAGACCACCATCATCCGCAACATGCTGACCAATGCCGGCGGCAAGAAGATCGCGCTGATCATCAACGAATTCGGTGATCTCGGCGTTGATGGCGACGTGCTTAAGGGATGCGGCGCGGAGAACTGCACCGAGGACGACATCATCGAGCTGACCAATGGCTGCATCTGCTGCACGGTCGCCGACGATTTCGTGCCGACCATGCAGAAGTTGCTCGACCGCGACGTGAAGCCTGACCATATCGTCATCGAAACCTCGGGACTGGCATTGCCGCAGCCGCTGGTCGCGGCCTTCAATTGGCCTGATATCCGCACCCGCGTCACTGTTGATGGCGTCGTCACCGTGGTCGATAGTGCTGCCGTCGCTGCTGGCCGTTTTGCCGACGACCATGACGCGGTCGCTGCCCAGCGCGCCGAAGACGACAATCTCGACCATGAGAGCCCGATCGAAGAGCTGTTCGAAGATCAGCTGACCTGCGCCGACCTGATCGTCTTGAACAAGACCGACCTGCTCGATGCAAAAGGCATCGCCGCCGTGCGCGCCGAAGTGACCGGCCGCACCAGTCGCAAGCCCTCGATGATCGAGGCGAAAAACGGCGAAGTGCCGTCGCTCGTCCTGCTCGGCATTGGTGCCAGCACCGAGGACGACATCGAGAACCGCAAGTCGCACCACGAGCTGGAGCATGAGGCGCTGCATGCCTCCGGCGAAGACCACGACCACCATCACGACCACGACGAGTTCGAGAGCTTCGTTTTGAAGCTCGGCGCGATCAAGGACCCGGCGGAGTTCATCGACCGACTGAAGCCGGTCATCGAAAAGCACGACATCCTGCGCCTCAAGGGCTTCATCGACGTGCCCGGCAAGCCGATGCGCCTTGTCATCCAGGCCGTCGGCACCCGCATCGACACCTATTTCGACCGTCCCTGGACGAGCGCCGAGAAGCGCGAGACCCGGCTTGTGGTGATCGGCCTGCATGAATGGGATTTCGGCACTGTCGTCGAAGACGTTCAGGCGGCGGCTGGCTGATCCATGCACCTGCTTCTCGCCCAGAAGGGATCGATCAGCGACGGCGACGAGGCGATCGATCTTGGCCAGACGCCCGGGGACGTGCTGTTCCTCTCGGCGGCCGACACCGAGCTTGCGGCGATTGCCGCTGCCGTGCAGGCGAGGGGCGACCATGCGCTTCGCTGGCGGCTCGCCAGCCTGATGAGCCTGAAACATCCGATGTCGGTCGATACCTATATCGAGCGCACGGCGCGCCATGCGCGGCTGATCGTGGTGAGGGCGCTGGGCGGGGCAAGCTACTTCCATTATGCGCTGGAGGCGCTGCATGCCTGCGCCCGCCGCAATGGTGCTGTCATCGTCGTGCTGCCTGGCGATGACAAGCCGGATGAGGGGCTTTTGCCTTTTCTGGCCTGCGCGGATGACGACCGCCAGTCCCTCTGGACCTATCTGACCGAAGGTGGGGCCGGGAATGCCGAGGCCTTTGTCGCCTATGCCGAGGCTATGCTGCGCGGGGAGGACCGCCCGGAACCGGCGCGGCCCCTGCTGAAGGCCGGCATCTGGTGGCCGGGCAGGGGCGTGATCGGGGTCGAGGAATGGGAAAGGCTTGCGTTCCCGGCACCCCCCTCTGGCCTGTTGGCCATGTCCCCCACAAGGGAGACCGGCTTCGCGGCTGGTGGCGTGCCCCCTTCTCCCCGTTCACGGGGAGAAGGTGCCCGGAGGGCGGATGAGGGGCAACCGGAGCCACATCATCTCTCCCCCCTTGTGGGGGAGATGGCCGGCAGGCCAGAGGGGGTAAGCCCCTCCCCAACCCCTCCCCACAAGGGGGAGGGGCTTGCGGCTGTCGTCCCCCTCTGCTTCTACCGCGCCCTCGTCCAGAGCGGCGAGACAGCGCCCGTCGAGGCCATGGTTGAAGCCTTGCAGGCCGAGGGTCTCATTCCTCTGCCGGTCTTCGTGTCCAGCCTCAAGGACCAGGTCTCGGTCGATACGCTCCGCGCAATCTTCACGCGATTCCCGCCGGCGGTGGTCATCAACACGACGGGCTTCGCCGTCTCCACCCCGGGCGCGGAGAAGTCGTCGACCCTGCTCGACGAGACCGGCGCCGTCGTTCTGCAGGCGATCTTCTCGTCCTCGCCCCGCGCCACGTGGGAGAGTTCGAGCCAGGGCCTCAGCGCCCGGGACCTGGCGATGAGCGTTGCCCTGCCGGAGGTCGATGGCCGGGTCCTGACTCGCGCCGTCTCCTTCAAGTCGAAGGCGCGTTTCGACGAGCGGGTCGAGGCCAATCTTGTGAGCCATGAGCCGGATGCCGGCCGCATGCGCTTCCTGGCCAAGCTCGCCACAAACTGGGCGAAACTCCGGGCAACGGGACCCGCTGACCGCCATGTGGCGCTTGTTATGGCCAACTACCCGAACCGCGATGGCCGCCTAGGCAATGGCGTCGGACTGGACACCCCGGCTGGCACGATCGAGGTGATGCGCGCCATGCGCGACGCAGGCTACAACGTCGCCGATCTGCCTGCCGATGGCGACGCGCTGATGCAGGCCTTGATGGCCGGGCCGACGAATGCGGCAAATGACGGGCGCGTCATTCGCGAACGCCTTTCCGTCAGCGATTACATAAAGTTCTTTCAGGATCTTCCCAAAGAGGTTCAGGAGCGCGTCACGGCCCGCTGGGGCGCACCAGAGTCCGATCCCTTCCATCTCGACGGTGCCTTCGCGCTGCCGCTGATGCGCTTCGGCAAGCTCATGATCGGCATCCAGCCGGCGCGTGGCTACAATATCGACCCTAAGGAAACCTATCATTCCCCGGACCTCGTGCCGCCGCATGGCTATCTCGCCTTCTACGCCTTTTTGAGGCGGGAATTCGGCGCGCAGGCCATCATCCACATGGGCAAACACGGCAATCTCGAATGGCTGCCGGGCAAGGCGCTGGCGCTGTCGGAGACCTGTTTCCCGGAGGCGGTGTTCGGACCGCTTCCGCATCTCTATCCCTTCATCGTCAACGATCCCGGCGAGGGCACCCAGGCCAAGCGCCGCACCTCCGCTGTCATCATCGACCACCTGACGCCGCCTTTGACCCGGGCCGAAAGCTATGGACCGCTGAAGGACCTGGAGGCGCTGGTCGACGAGTATTACGAGGCCTCGGGCGGCGATCCGCGCCGTCTGGTTTTGCTGAAGAGGCAGATCCTGGAACTGATCGCCGATATCGGGCTCGATCAGGATGCCGGCATCGCCAAGGGCGAAACTGACGAGACGGCGTTGGAAAAGCTCGACGCCTATCTCTGTGATCTCAAGGAAATGCAGATCCGAGACGGGCTGCATATCTTCGGGAAGGCACCCGAGGGGCGTCTGCTCACCGATCTCGTCGTCGCGCTGGCGCGTGTGCCGCGCGGTCAGGGCGAACGTGGGGATGCCAGCCTGCAGCGGGCGATTGCGGGGGATGTTTTGGGCTATGGCCCCTCATCCGGCCTGCCGGCCACCTTCTCCCCGTTAAACGGGGAGAAGGACGACACCGCCGGCGGCGTGCCCCCTTCTCCCCGCGGGCGGGGAGAAGGTGCCCGAAGGGCGCATGAGGGGCGGATCTTCGATCCCCGCGATTGCGTAATGTCCGATCCCTGGACCGGGCCCAAACCCGCAATCCTTGGCGATCTCACCGAAGCCACCTGGCGCACGGCTGGCGACACTGTCGAGCGTATCGAGCTGCTCGCTGCGAAACTCGTCTCCGGCGATATCCAATGCCCCGAGGATTGGACGCGCACCAAAGCCGTCCTCGCCGAAATCGAAACCCGCCTGAAACCCGCCGTCGTCAGATCCGGCCCCGCCGAAATCGAAGGCCTCCTGAAAGGCCTCGCCGGCCAGTTCGTGCCCCCCGGCCCCTCCGGTGCGCCGACGCGCGGAAGGCCGGACGTGCTGCCGACGGGCCGAAACTTTTACTCCGTCGACAGCCGCGCCGTGCCGACACCGGCGGCTTACGAACTCGGCAAGAAATCCGCAGAACTCTTGATCCAGCGCTACGTCCAGGACCATGGCGAATGGCCTGTTTCCTTCGGCATCACCGCCTGGGGCACGTCGAACATGCGCACCGGCGGCGATGACATCGCGCAGGCCCTCGCGCTGATCGGCGTCAAGCCGCTCTGGGACATGGCCTCACGCCGTGTCACTGGCTTCGAGGTGATCCCGATGGCGGTCCTCGGCCGCCCGCGCGTCGATGTGACGCTGCGCATCTCCGGCTTCTTCCGCGATGCCTTTCCGGAGCAGATCGCACTCTTCGACAAGGCGGTGCGAGCGGTGGCCGCGCTTGACGAGGACCAAGGCGACAATCCGATCGCGGGCCGGGTGCGGGCCGAAACCGAGATGCTGAAAGGCGAGGGATTGGACGACAAGCAGGCCGCTCGCCGCGCCGGTTACCGCGTCTTCGGCTCCAAACCCGGCGCCTACGGGGCCGGCCTGCAGGCCCTGATCGACGAAAAGGGGTGGACGGACCGCGCCGATCTGGCTGAAAGCTATCTCGTCTGGGGCGGCTACGCCTATGGCGCGGGCGAGGAGGGCAAGGCGGAGCGCGGCCTGTTCGAGGAACGCCTGCGCACCGTTCAGGCGGTGGTGCAGAACCAGGACAATCGCGAACACGACTTGCTTGACAGCGACGACTATTACCAGTTCGAGGGCGGCATGACGGCGGCGATCGAACATGTCGCTGGCATCAGGCCCAAGGTCTATCACAACGACCATTCGCGGCCGGAAAAGCCCGTGATCCGCAGCCTCGAGGAAGAGATCGGTCGCGTCGTGCGCGCCCGCGTGGTCAATCCCAAATGGATCGAGGGCGTGATGCGCCACGGCTACAAGGGGGCCTTCGAGATCACCGCGACGGTCGATTACATGTTTGCCTTCGCGGCCACGACGGGTGCCGTCCGCGACCATCATTTCGAAGCCGTCTACCAGGCCTTTATTCTGGATGAGCGCGTGCGCGACTTCATGGCCGAGAGAAATGCCCCGGCCCAGAAAGAGCTCGCCGAGCGCCTGATTGAGGCAATCGAGCGGGGCTTGTGGACGCCGAAGAGCAATTCCGCCAAGTTCACCCTTGTTGAGATGGTTGAAGGAGAGCGACATGCCTGACGTTCACAATGGAAGAGCAATTGTTCTGAGCGGGCATTGCCTATGTGGTGGCGTCCGATTTCGCGCGGCTGGCCTCGTCCGCTCCTCCGGCCATTGTCATTGCGAAAGTTGCCGCCGTGCCACTTCGTCACCGGTCACCACCTTTTTGACCGTGCCGCGCGAAGGTACCGAACTTGGCGGCGAGAGCCTGAGTTTCTATGCCTCATCACCGGGGGTGCGACGCGGCTTTTGCAACAAGTGCGGGTCGCCGATGTCCTTCGAGACCGATCGGCGCCCCGACGATATCGATCTCTATGTCGCGAGCCTCGATGCCGGGCTTTCCGTCCCAATCCGCGAACACTGGCATTGGGATGAACGCGTCGACTGGTTGGCCATCGTCGATGATCTGCCTAAGAGCGAGGGCGGTGTCTCTTGATCGCCTGTCGAGATCACGCCCGTGAAAATGGCGCCCCGCAGCGCATCTGGTTTGCAAAAGAATTTAATACATCCGGGAGTACGACATGACCGAGGAAACGACCAACAGTGCCGAGGCTGATCTCGCCCGCCACGCCGAGAAAATGGCCAAGAAAAAGGCCGCGCGCGACAAGATCATGGCGACCAAAACCGGTGAAAAGGGCCTGATCATCGTTCATACCGGCAAGGGCAAGGGCAAGTCGTCCGCCGCCTTCGGCATGATTTTCCGCCACATTGCGCACGGCAAGAAATGCGCCGTGGTCCAGTTCATCAAGGGGGCGATGTCGACCGGCGAGCGCGATCTGATCCTGAGACACTTCAGCGATCTCTGCGAATTCCACACCATGGGCGAAGGCTTTACCTGGGAGACGCAGGACAAGGCCCGCGACATTGCGATGGCCAAGGCCGCCTGGGAAAAGGCCAAGGAACTGATCCGCGATCCGGCCAACTCCATGGTCCTGCTCGACGAGGTCAACATCGCCATTCGCTACGACTATATCGATCTTGCCGAGGTGCTGGAATTCCTCGCGACCGAAAAGCCCCCGATGACCCATGTCGTGCTGACCGGCCGCAATGCCAAGGACGAGCTGATCGAGCTTGCCGATCTCGTGACGGAAATGGAACTGGTCAAGCACCCGTTCCGCTCCGGCATCAAGGCGCAGATCGGGGTGGAGTATTGATCGATCAGACCCCCATCCAAACCCGGATCGGGTTGGTCGGGTCGGCGAGCAGCCGGATCGCGAGCGCCACGCAAGTGATGACGAGCAGCGGCTTGATCAGACGCGCACCGTTTTTCATTGCAAGCCGCGACCCCGTCTGGGCGCCGAGGAACTGGCCGATGCCCATCAGAAAGCCGATCTTCCAGAGCACGACGCCGCCGGCGACGAAGACGAGGAAGGCGCCGACATTCGAGCCGAAGTTCAGGAGCTTCGTATGGGCCGTCGCCTTCAGCATGCCGAAGCCAGCAAGCGAGACGAAGGCGAGCATGAAGAATGAACCGGTGCCCGGGCCGAAGACGCCGTCGTAAAAGCCGATCATCGGCACGAAGGTCAGTCCGAACACGAAGGGTGTCATGCGCTGGTGGCGGTCGATATCTGACAGGTTCGGCTTCAGCGCGAAATAGAGCGCGATTGCGACCAGCAGAAAGGGCATGAAGGCCCGCAGAACGGCGGCCGGAACGAAGCTTGCGACAACGGCGCCCAGCGCACCGCCGATCACCGCCATGGCTGCCATCGGCAACTGCTTCTTCAGGTCCACGTGGCCCTTGCGAGCATAGGCGATGGTGGCCGATCCGGCGCCGAACATCGACTGCAGCTTGTTGGTACCAAGCGTCTCCAACGGCGGAATGCCCGCAATCAGCATGGCGGGAATGGTGATCAGCCCGCCGCCACCTGCAATGGAATCGATGAAGCCGGCGATGAAGGCGGCAATGAACAGCAGGAGAAGAGCTTGGAAAGCGAGATCGACCACGGAGAGACTCGAAGTGCGGTTTGAACGCGGGCAGGGAAGGTGAGGACCTTGTGGACCAATCGCTTCGGTCACGCAACCTCACAAAGGTGTCGGAGAGGTCGCACACGGGACATTCTGTGGACTGGCGTTTCCATCACACAAAGCGCCGCAATCCGGTTTGACCGTTCGATAAGCCTCCGATAAAGCTCATGACAATGTGCGACGGCGCCTGTTCGACAGGCTGGAAATAGTCCGGTGCGGCCGACCCAATCAGGGGGCCAATTCCGGAGCTGTCCCAAAGGCCATGGACCGTGCCGCAAGGCGCGATAAGTCCGGCGCTTCGTACAGGAAGAAAAACGAAGCATGGAGGCCTTTATCTCATGGCGGAAAAACTCGGAATCATGGTCTGCGGCCACGGCAGCCGCAATCAGAACGCGGCAAAGGAATTCGCCGTGATCGCGGAGGCGCTGCGCGCCCGCAATCCCGATATGCCGGTCGAATATGGCTATCTCGAATTCTGCAATCCGGTAATTTCTGCTGGCCTCGACAGCCTGCGCGAACAGGGCGTCACGCGCGTCCTGGCGGTTCCAGGCATGCTCTTTGCCGCCGGTCACGCCAAGAACGACATCCCCTCGGTGCTCAATACCTATCAGGCGCAGCACAAGGATTTCGTCATCAATTACGGTCGCGAGCTTGGCATCGATCTGAAGATGATCCGGGCTGCCGGCGACCGCATCCAGACGGCCGTCGACGAGGCGAATGAAACGCTCGGCTTCGTCGACAAGCACGAGACGCTGCTGATGGTCGTCGGTCGCGGTTCGTCCGATCCGGACGCCAATTCCAATGCCACCAAGGTGATGCGCATGCTCTGGGAAGGCATGGGCTTCGGCTGGGGCGAGACCTGCTATTCGGGCGTCACCTTCCCGTTGGTCGAGCCCGGCCTGACCCATGCCGCCAAGCTTGGCTACAAGCGCATCGTCGTCTTCCCCTACTTCCTGTTCACTGGCGTCCTGGTGAAGCGCATCTATAGTTATACCGACGAGGTCGCGGCGCGGCATCCGGAGATCCAGTTCGTCAAGGCAAGCTATTTGAACGACCACCCGCTGGTGCTCGACGCCTTCCAGGACCGCGTCAAGGAGATCCTTGAGGGCGCGGCGGTGATGAACTGCCAGATGTGCAAGTATCGCGAACAGGTGCTCGGATTCGAAGCCGATGTTGGCCAGCCGCAGGAAAGCCATCACCACCATGTCGAGGGTATTGGTGGCGGCCTGGAAAACTGTCCGTGCAAGGGCGATTGTGATGCCTCCTGCCGCGATCCCGATTTTTGCCGCGAGCATGGTCTTCCCTGGACGCCGGTGCACAGCCATGCCGATCCGGCACCGCTTACGCCCGTACCGGTCGGTGAGACCTTCGACTATGCGCCGTCTTTCACCCTTGGCGGCAAATATGCTGCTCTGAAGGACCAGGCCCCGGATGCCGAACTGCAGGCGGTGATGGACGCCCCGTCCTCGGGCAAGGCGGCCCATCACGAGCATGGACCGAATTGTGGCTGCGGCCACCATGCCCATGACCATGATCATGGGCACGACCACAGCCATGCCCATGGCCATAGTCACGACCATGGGCACCATCATCACCACGCGCCATACCCCCATGCGGACCATCCGCTGGGGCCGAAGTCGATGCAGAAGAAAAAGTAATGCCGCTCTTCGATCGCATCCTGATCGTTGACTGGTCGGGGGCCGGGCAACCGGTCACCGGCAAGAACTCGCTCTGGGCGTGTCTCGCCCGGCGCGAGGGCGATGGTCATGCGATGGAGTGGATCGAGAATTTTCCGACCCGTCATGCCTTCATGCAGCGGCTCGATGCCGTGGTCGGCGCAACCGTCGCTGAAGGCGAACGCCTGCTTTGCGGCTTCGACTTTGCCTTCGGCTATCCGGCGGGTACTGCCGAGCGGCTGACGGGCAGCGAGGATTGGCGGGCTCTCTGGCGCAAGATCGCCGACGAAATCGAGGATGCGCCCGACAACCGCAACAACCGCTTCGACCTCGCCTCGCGCTGGAACGCCAGGCATTTTCCCGGCGAGCCGCGCTTCTGGGGACGGCCGCATCAGCATGTCTATGCCGATCTCTCGGACAAGAAGCCGCCCGCGTCCACAAACGCCCCGCTCGCCTTCCGCCGCTCGGAGCAGTTCGCCAAGGGGGCGAAATCGGTTTGGCAGCTGACCTATAACGGGTCTGTCGGTAGCCAGACCCTGCTTGGCATCGCCAGACTGTCGCGCTTTCTCGACGACAGCGGCCACGGAGAACACATTGTCGTTTGGCCATTCGAGACCGGTTTTGCCACCACTTTCGAAAAGCCCGTCGTCTTCGCCGAGATCTATCCCTCGCTCTTCACGCTGGCCGCACAGGACGAGGTGAAGGACCAGGCTCAGGTTCGCACCGTCGCCGAGGCTTTCGCTCGCTTCGATGCGGATGGCCGTCTTGCGGCGTTGCTGGATCGACCGCCGATGCTGTCAGACGAGGAGGTTGCGACCGCGCTTGCCGAGGAGGGCTGGGTGCTCGGTATCGGGCATCGGGAACTGGATGTTGCGGGCGATGACACCCCCCTCTGGCCTGCCGGCCTTCTCCCCCACAAGGGGGGAGAGCGGATTTCGGTCGCCGCCGAGATCCCCCTTGCCGTTCCTGGCAAACGGAAAACTCCCGGGGCTCAATCCAGTGCTGTTGCGGCTGTCCCTGACGCGGCCGCACGGCACACCCCACTCTCCCCCCTTGTGGGGGAGATGTCGCGCAGCGACAGAGGGGGGTATTCCCCATGAACGCACCTCTCGACTACATCCGCGACCCCGCCGAAATCTATCGGCAGTCCTTCGCCACCATCCGCGAGGAAGCGTCCCTCGACCGTTTCCCGCCGGTCCTCCAGCCGCTGGTCATCCGCCTCATCCATGCCTGCGGCATGGTCGATCTCGCCGATGATGTCAGCTGGTCCGATGGCGCTTTCGAAGCCGGCGCCGCAGCGCTGGAGAAGGGCGCGCCGGTTCTGGTCGATGTCGAGATGGTCCGCCACGGCGTGATTCGCCGCCTGCTGCCGGCCGAGAACCAGATCCTTTGCCTCCTGAACGATGAGCGCGTGCGGCCGAAGGCGGACGAAATCGGCAATACCCGCTCCGCCGCCCAGGTCGATCTCTGGGACGAACATCTTGCTGGCGCCGTGGTCGCGATCGGCAATGCGCCGACGGCGCTCTTCCGCCTGCTAGAACGGATCGACGCCGGCGCGCCGAAGCCGGCGATCATCCTCGGTTTTCCCGTTGGCTTCGTGGGGGCCGCCGAAAGCAAGGACGAACTGATCGCGAATTCCAGAGGCATTCCCTATATCGCGGTGGGTGGTCGCCGGGGCGGCTCGGCCATGGCCTCGGCTGCCGTCAATGCTTTGGCGGGAGGGCTCGGCACCAATGTCTGATGCAACCCACACGCCCTGGCTCACCATCATCGGCATCGGCGACAATGGGCTCGAAAGCCTGACGCCGGAGGCCCAGGCCATCGTCTGGCAGGCGGAAACGCTCGTCATCGGCGAGCGGCTGGATGCGGTCATCGACGGGTCGAGCCTGCCGGATCTGAAACGCATTCTGACCTGGGGGGCGGGCTTCCGCGAGACGCTCTCCGAAATCCTGAAGCTGCGCGGTACGCCGGTTACGGTGCTCGCCACCGGCGACCCCATGCATTTCGGCATCGGCGCGACGCTTCGGCGCTATGTGGCGGCCGAAGAAATGTTCGTGCTGCCGAGCCCATCGGCCTTTTCGCTCGCCGCTTCTAGGCTGGGCTGGCCGCTGCAATCGGTGACGCAGATCTCGCTGCATGGCCGCCCGCTCGCCTTCCTAAATCGGCATGTCATGCCGCGCGCCCGTATCCTGGCCCTGACCTCGGATGCGTCGACCGTGCAGGCAGCCGCCGTGCTGCTCGCCGAGCGCGGCTTTGGTGCCTCCGTTGTGCATGTGCTCGAACACATGGGCGGGACGAGGGAGCGCTTGCTGCGCATGACGGCGCTCGAAATGGCGGAGACCTGCCCGGTCATTTCGGATTTCAACACGCTGGCAATCGATTGCGCCTGGGACGGGCCTTTGCTGGCACCGGTGCCGGGCCTGCCCGACGAGGCCTTCCGTCACGACGGGCAGCTCACGAAACGTGAGATCCGCGCGGCAACGCTGGCCCAGCTCGCGCCCTTTCCGAATGCCCGTCTCTGGGATGTCGGCGCCGGCTGCGGCTCGATTGCGATTGAATGGATGCGATCAGGCATGGGCACCAGGGCGACCGCGATCGAGGCCAAGCCCGAACGGCTGGCGATGATCCGCGAGAATGCCGAAATCCTCGGCGTGCCCGATCTCGAGATCGTCGACGGCGAAGCGCCAATCGTTCTTGCGGGTTTGAAGACCCCGGACGTGATCTTCATCGGCGGCGGCATCAGCGGCGAGGGACTGTTCGAGGCCTGCTGGGCAGCGCTTGCCCCCGGCGGGCGTCTGGTCGCGAACGCCGTTACGATCGAAGGCGAGGCCAAGCTTGTCGAGCTTCGCAGCCTCCATGGCGGAGATCTCTCCCGCATTCAGGTGGCGCGCGCGGCCCCGGTTGGTCGCTATTGCGGCTGGAAGTCGCTGATGCCGGTAACGATGTGGACGGTCGTGAAGGGGGAGGGCGGATGACATTGCGACTTGGCCCCTCATCCCCCTGCCGGGACCTTCTCCCCGTGAACGGGGAGAAGGAGGCAAAACGCTGGCCGCACCGGCCTTCTCCCCGCCTGCGGGGAGAAGGTACCCGAAGGGCGGATCAGGGGCAATTGGCAATCCAGGAGCAGCGTACATGACCGGTAAACTCTATGGCCTTGGTCTCGGCCCCGGCGATCCGGAACTGTTGACGCTGAAGGCGCATCGCATTCTGACCAGCTGCCCGGTCGTGGCCTATCCGGCGCCCGATACCGGCCCAAGCTTTGCTCGCCAGATCGCCGCTCCCTATCTGACGGCCGCCCAGCTGGAAGTGCCGATCATCGTGCCAATGCGCGTCGAGCGTTTTCCGGCCCAGGACATCTATACCCAGGCCGCGGAGACGCTGTCACATCATCTCGATGCGGGCTCCGATGTCGCCGTGCTCTGTGAGGGTGACCCCTTCTTCTACGGCTCCTTCATGTATCTCTTCGAGCGCCTTGCCGACCGGTATCCGACCGAGGTCGTGCCGGGTGTCTCCTCGATGATGGCCGCCGCCGCTGGCCTCGGTCGCCCGCTCGCGGCCCGCAACGACGTGCTGACGGTGCTGCCGGGACCTCTTTCGGATCAAGAGCTTTCAGCCCGCATCGAGGCCTCCGGCGCCGTTGCCATTATCAAGCTTGGCCGGCATTTTGCGCGGATCCGCGCGCTGATCCAAAGCCTCGGGCTGACGGCCCAGGCCGGATACGCGGAGCGGGTCAGCCTTGCCGAACAGAAGCTGACGCCGCTCGGCGAGGTGTCCGAGGACACCGCGCCCTATTTCTCGATGATCCTGATCTACAAGGGTGAGGAGCGCTGGCATCCGGCACTCGCCAAGACGCTGGGAAGCGGGGCCTGATGGCGGGTATCGTGGCATCCCCGGTGAAACCGGTCGTCGTCATCCTCAGTGAGGCAGCCGCTTCGCTTGGCCGCCGCATTGCGGCGGAACTTGATGGCGAGCTGCACGGTGCCTCCTCCCGCGTGACGGACGCTGATATCCGGTTTTCCTCTGCCAAGGACCATGTCCAGACGCTGTTTTCCGCCGGTCGGCCGATCGTCGCCGTGATGGCCTCCGGCGCTCTGATCCGGCTGCTCGCGCCGCTGCTGTCAGACAAACACGCCGAGCCCCCGGTGCTCGCCGTCGCCGAGGACGGTTCTTCCGTTGTGCCATTGCTCGGCGGTCATCATGGTGCCAATGATCTCGCACGGCAGATTGCCTCGGCGCTTGGCGCCCATGCCGCGATTACCACAGCGGGTGATCTCAAGTTTGGCGTGGCACTCGATCAGCCGCCTTATGGTTATGCGCTTGCCAATCCGCAGAATGCCAAGGCCGTCATGGCAGAGCTCGTCGCGGGGGCGGGTGTGCGGCTGGACCTTCCTTCTCCCCGGCTGCGGGGAGAAGGTGCCCGAAGGGCGGATGAGGGGCTGATTGAGCCCGGTGCGCAAGACCTGCCCCTCACCCCGGCCCTCTCCCCGCAGGCGGGGAGAGGGGGTATCGCCGCCTGGCTCATCCAATCCCGACTTCCATTCCAACAAGAGGCCCGCGTGACGCTCACCGTGACCGACCAACAGAAGACCGCCGGCGAGCTGGAACTCGTCTATCATCCGAAGACGCTGGTGCTCGGCATGGGCTGCGAGCGGCATGCAAAGCCGGAAGAGGCCATCGCGCTCGCCGAGGAAGCACTCGCCAAGGGAGGTTTTGCGAGGGAAAGCCTGGCGGCCGTCTGCTCGATCGACCTGAAGGCAGATGAGACGGCGATCCATGCGGCGGCCGCCCATTTCGGCGTGCCGGCCCGCTTCTTTGACGCAGCGACGCTCGAAGCCGAAGCACCGCGTCTGAAGAACCCCTCCGAAGTCGTCTTCGCCGAAGTCGGCTGCCACGGCGTGGCGGAAGGGGCGGCCCTTGCTGCTGTCGGCGCTGCTGGCGAACTCGTCGTCGAAAAGATCAAGTCGAAGGGCGCCACGGCCGCGATCGCGAGCGCTGCAGACATCGTGGACCCGAAGACGATTGGCCGTGCCCGGGGCACGCTTTTCGTTGTCGGCATCGGCCCGGGCTCGGACGGCTGGCGGTCGCCCGAGGTCTCGCGCATGGTCGCGGCCTCCACCGATCTCGTCGGTTACTCCCTCTATCTCGATCTGCTCGGGCCTCTGGCGGACGGCAAGACCCGTCACGATTTCGACCTCGGCAAGGAAGAGGCGCGCGTCGTGCATGCCATGGAACTGGCGGGCGAGGGCAGGACGGTGGCGCTGGTTTGTTCTGGTGACGCCGGCATCTATGCCATGGCGACGCTGGTTTTCGAACTCTTCGATAAGGGCGGCATCACCGATGCCGCAAGCCGGATCGAAGTGCAGGTCTCGCCCGGCATCTCCGCACTCCAGGCTGCCGCCGCCCGCATCGGCGCGCCGCTCGGCCATGATTTCTGCACCATCTCGCTGTCGGACCTTCTGACTCCCTGGGAGCATATCCAGCGCCGGGTGAAGGCGGCAGGCGAGGGCGATTTCGTCATCGCCTTCTACAACCCGGTATCGATGAAGCGCCGCACGCAGCTGGCTTACGCCCGGGACGATTTGCTGAAATATCGCCCGGCGACGACGCCGGTCATCCTCGCCACCAATCTTGGCCGCGAGGGCGAAAACGTTCGCACCGTGCCGCTGGGCGAGTTGAACGTCGACGATGTCGACATGCTGACCGTCGTAGTGGTCGGCTCGTCCGAGAGCCGGACGGTGACGACTGGCGACGGCAAGACCTGGGTTTACACGCCTCGTGGTTATTCGGGGAAGGCAGACAGTGGCATGAAGGGAAGTGAAGCATGACCGTCTATTTCATTGGCGCCGGCCCCGGAGCCCCCGATCTGATCACCGTACGCGGCCTGCGGCTCATCGAGCGCTGCCCGGTGTGCCTCTATGCGGGCTCGCTGGTGCCGGAGGAGATCGTCAAGGCGGCCCCTGAAGATGCCCTCGTCAGGGACACGGCTCCCATGCATCTCGACGAGATCATCGCCGAAATCGAGGCAGCCCATGCGCGCGGCGAGGATGTCGCCCGTGTGCATTCCGGCGACCCGTCGATCTATGGTGCAATCGCCGAACAGATGCGACGGCTCGATGCGGCAGGCATTCCCTATGACGTCGTCCCCGGCGTACCGGCCTTCGCTGCGACCGCAGCACGCCTGAAGACCGAGCTCACTTTGCCGGAAATCGCCCAGACGGTCATCGTCACCCGCACCGAGATGAAGGCATCTTCGATGCCGGAATTTGAGACGCTGGAGATCCTCGGCAAGTCGCGGGCGACGCTTGCGATCCACCTGTCGATCCGCAATCTCACCCATATCCGCGATACCCTGTCGCCCTATTATGGCGAGGATTGCCCTGTCGTGATCGCCTATCGTTCCACCTGGCCGGATGAACTCTTCATCCGCACGACGCTGAAGGATATGGCGGAGGAAGTGCGCAAGGCGAAGATCACCCGGACGGCGCTGATCATGGTCGGCAAGGTGTTCGGCCATGTCGAGTTTCGCGACAGCGACCTCTACAATTCCGATTTCAGCCACGTCCTGCGCAATGTCGGGAAAAAGAAGAAGGCGAGCGCCTGATCGCCCGTCTTCCCGCTGTTGCGCTTCGGGGCTATCGTCGCGCCCGCCCGGCGGACGCCGATAAACAACAACAAGAAAAGGACTTCTCCCATGCATAAGGTCATCTTCGATACGGATCCGGGCGTCGACGACGCCATGGCGCTCCTCTTCCTGCACCATCATCCGGAGATCGACCTGCTCGGCATCACCACGGTCTTCGGCAATGCCGAGATCGACGTGACCACGCGCAATGCGCTGTTTCTGAAGCGCGAATGGAAGATTGACGCCCCTGTCGCTCGCGGCGCTGGCGAGACCTTCATTCCCCATCGCGTCCACGAGCCTCCGAAATTCATCCATGGCGATGACGGGCTGGGTAATATCGGCGTGCCCGAGGTCACGGATGTGCATCCCGATCCACGGCCTGCCCATCGCTTCATCGTCGAGACGGTCCGCGCCAATCCGGGCGAGGTGACCATCGTCGCCGTGGGGCGCATGACGAATCTCGCCAATGCGCTGAAGGAAGACCCGGAGATTGTCGGTCTCGTGAAGGAGATCGTCATCATGGGTGGCGCCTTCGATTGCAACGGCAATGTCACGCCGGCGGCGGAAGCCAATATCCATGGCGACCCGGAAGCCGCCGATATCGTCATGACGGCAAAGTGGCCGGTGGTCGTGGTCGGGCTCGACGTCACCATGAAGACGGTGATGACGCGTTCGCAGCTCGCCGATATCCGCGATGCGGCAGGCTCTAGCCGCGCCCGGCTGCTCTTCGACCTCTCGCAGTTCTACATCGACTTCTACGAGGGCTTGGTCGACGACGGCATGGTCGTGCATGACAGCTGCGCCTGCGTCTATGTCGTGGCACCGGAACTTTTCAAGACCCGGTCTGGCCCGATCCGCGTCGTCTGCGGCGGCATTGCCGATGGTCAGACGATCCAGAAGCCGGATGGCCGTGGATTCGGTCCCTCCGAATGGGATGGTGATCTGCCGAGCCAGAAGATTTGCACCGACATCGAAGCTGACGCCGTGCTCGAGTTGATCCACGATGTGATCGCCTCGGTCAAGGAGGACTGATCAGGCGGAGCCGGCTGTGAGGCCAGCGATACGATAGACAGCAAAAACCCCGGATCTGCTGCCAGATCCGGGGTTTCTGTATTTTATTGATCCAGCCGAAGCCGGGGCCGATCAGCCGTTGACGGCGTGACGGGCAACGCGACGGATGTCTTCACGGCCGATGCCGAGGTCGCGCAGTTCACGGTCCGACATGCGGCCGAGTTCAGTAATGGTCTGACGATACTTGCGCCAGTTGGTGAGCGAGCGAGCGATGTTCATGGGATCTACCTCTTTGGTGGTTGGACCCATCCGTGGGCCCCTTCGAATTTGTTGAGCTGAATATATGCTGCGTTGCGAAATCATTGAAGACATAATGCAACAGAGCACCCATGCGCCTAGCGCATATCAAACGATTTAACGCATTGTTAATTGATGGTTTTTTGAGCGTTTGCATGAACGACGGCTTCGCCTCTGACCGGGGGGCATTTCAGTCTCGGGGGGATGGAAGCGCAGCGGCGCGCGAAGACAAAAAATAACGCTCACCGGGGGAGGAGGTCCGGTGAGCGTTATTGTTGAGATCGGCGACTGGGAGGAGGAGTGTCGCCGATCAATCGATCCCGCATTGGGAGGAGGAGGTGCGGGTCGAAGCTCTGAGCGCCGTAAACCGCCGCTCTGTTGAGAGTGAATATAAGCGCCACTTACAGTCTTGTGCAGTGCAATATTGGCATGGAAGGCATGCGGTTTGCGCATGGGCGCCGAGAGCATCGAACGAGACGCGGTCCGGATGGCCCAAGGCTTGAGTTTGCCTGAGACCAATAGCAAATTGGCAGCGAACGGCATGGGGGTGACGGCTAATGTATCGCGGTAGACTGAAAAACGATCTGGAGGACTGGACGAAGCGCGGGTTGCTCGACGCATCGACAGCAAAACGGCTGCTCGATGATGTGGATCTAAGAGGAGACCGCTTCAGTATCGGCACCGTCCTCTCAATGTTCGCGGCCGTTTTGATCGCGGCATCCATCCTGATGCTGGTCGCGGCCAACTGGGAGGCCATCCCCCGCTTGGTCAAGGTGGCGGGCATTATCGGCCTGATCTGGATATTCCACACAATCGCGATCGTCGCTCGCATGCGCAGCGCCGACAGGATCGTCGCAGCGTCGCTGGTGCTCGGTGCAGCCGCCTTCGGCGGCGCAATCGCACTGATCGGCCAACTCTATCATCTCTCGGGCGACACCTTCTCGGCGATGTTGCTTTGGTTCGTTGTGACCGCCGTCTCGGCCGGACTCTTCCGCTCCGGTGCGCTCGCGGTGGTGGCCGGCGCCTTGTCCCTTGTCGCCTTCGGCGGCGGGTTCGACAGTTTCGGCTGGGATGTCGGCGGGCATGGTCTCTGGGCTTGGTGGCCAGCCTTCGGCGCTTTGGCAATCTTTGCGCTGGCCCACTGGACGGGCGGCTATCGCGCCAAGCATTTTGGTTATCTTCTGCTGCTTTCGTGGATTTGGTGGATTGCCATCATCGACAGGCAAATCACCTGGTCCCTTTCCATTGCGCTTGCGGCAGGTCTGGTCTTTTTCCTGCTTGCTGTCCCGCGCTCACCGCTGGCAGCGATCCATCAAAGACTTGGGACCTCCGCCACCTTCTACGCGCTGCTGCTGGCGTTCACGGCATTCTCTTTCGTGCAGGCGCAACTCCTTGATGCAATGTCTATCGCCGTTTTGGGCGTCATCATCGTCGCCCTCGCGATCGCCGCCATCGCGCTAGAAGGCCGTGACAACGGTGCGGTGCGGTTTCTGAGCTATGCGGCCTTCGCCGCCGAGGTGCTGTATCTGTCCTACGAGACAATCGACAGCATTCTCGGCACATCTGCTTTCTTCCTGCTTTCGGGTCTCGTCATGGCGCTGCTTGCCTTCGTCGTCGTCCGCCTCGAAAAGCGCTTTTCCAACCGCTCAGCAGAGGTGACCCCATGATCGCCACCAAGCCATTTGCCGCTGTTGCGCTCCTCGTTGCGGTCGCGCAAACCGCCATTCTGGGCTTCATGATCGAGGGGAGGGCGTCTATCCTGCGGTCTGGCACGGAAGTGCTGCTGAAGACGGCCCCCGTCGACCCGCGCGATCTTCTGCGCGGTGATTATGTCGTGCTGTCCTATGACATCGCGACGGTCCCGGTATCCCTGTTCAAAGGGCCGAAACCCACGGACGGAAGCTCAGGCAGTGTGGAGGTTCGCATAAAGCCGGGCGTCGACGGATTCTGGACGGTCGCCGAAGCCTCGACCGAGCCGTTGCAGACTGAAGAAGGTTCTGTGATCCTGCACTCCCAACCAATCCAGTTTTCCGATTGGCAATGGGCTGAGGGGAGCAGTCTTTTTCTGTCTTATGGCATCGAGCGCTATTACGTGCCGGAAGGAGAGGGGCGGCCGATCGAGGATGGGCGCAATGAAGGCCGCGTATCTGTTGCAGTGCGTGTTTCCGACGAGGGCGTCGCACAGATTCGCGCCCTGATGCTCGATGGCGATCCGCTTTACGAGGAACCGCTCTACTGACTGCATTATAGATCGCGCTGCAATGCCTGTGGAACCGGCTTTGGCCGCCCCGCGACCCTGTCATTTTTCCTTTGCGTGGGCAAAAACGGGTGTTATAGAGACGCGCGCTCCGGAGGGGCCATGCGCGAACGCAGCATGCGCTTTTGGACGCGGGTATGGTGAAATTGGTAGACACGCCAGATTTAGGTTCTGGTGCCGCAAGGCGTGGGAGTTCAAGTCTCTCTACCCGCACCAGCTTAGCCGCGCGGGATGGATATGAGACGCAAATATTGTGGCTCTGACCATCCGGCGCCGTTTTGCTTGGCAGAATGTTTGATTGCGACGCAGCCACGTCCGGATAAATGAATTCCGGCGTCGTGCTCAGTGAAACCACCGGCTGCCCGAGCACGGCCGCCACGACATGAAGGTAAGAACATGCAGGTTATCGAAACGCTCGCTGAAGGGCTGAAGCGCGAAATCAAGGTCGTGATCCCGGCCAAGGACATGGAACAGCAGATGAACGAGCGTCTGGCTGATGTGAAGGACAAGGTCCGGATCAACGGCTTCCGCCCGGGCAAGGTGCCGGTCTCGCACGTCAAGAAGATGTACGGCAAGTCGATCATGGCTGAACTCGTCAACGAGATCATCCGCGACCGCCCGAGCGCGATCCTGTCGGAGCGCGGCGAAAAGTCGGCGACCCAGCCGGAAATCGCCATGACCGAGGACGAAGCCGAAGCCGAGAAGATCCTGAACGCCCAGGCCGACCTCGAATTCACGCTCTCCTACGAGATCATCCCCGCGATCGAACTGAAGTCGGTTGACGGCATCAAGGTCACCCGCGAAGTGGTCGAGATCTCGGAAGACGAGATCAACGAGCAGATCCTCAAGATCGCCGAAAGCGCCCGCACCTTCGAGACCAAGAAGGGCAAGGCCGCCGATGGCGACCGCGTCACCATGGATTACCTCGGCAAGGTCGATGGCGTTCCCTTCGACGGTGGCAAGGACGAAGACGCAGAGCTGGTCATCGGCTCGAACCGCTTCATCCCGGGCTTCGAGGAGCAGCTGGTCGGCTTGAAGGCTGGCGACGAAAAGGTCATCACCGTGACCTTCCCGGCTGAATATCCGGCTGCCAACCTCGCCGGCAAGGAAGCCACCTTCGACATCACCGTGAAGGAAGTGGCAGCTCCGGCTGCGACCGAAATCAACGACGACCTCGCGACCAAGCTCGGCGTCGAATCGGTCGAGAAGCTGAAGGAAATCGTTCGCGGCCAGATCGAAAGCCAATACGGCAACGTAACCCGCCAGAAGATCAAGCGTCAGATCCTCGACCAGCTCGACGCGATCTACAAGTTCGAAGCCCCGTCGAAGCTGATCGACGCCGAGTTCGACAACATCTGGCGCCAGATCAACACCGATCTCGCCCAGTCCGGCAAGACCTTCGCTGACGAAGACACGACGGAAGAAGCAGCTCGCGAAGAATACCGCACGCTCGCCGAGCGCCGCGTTCGCCTCGGCCTCGTTCTCTCCGAAATCGGCGAAAAGGCCGGCATCGAAGTGACCGACGAGGAAATGCAGCGTTCGCTCTTCGCACAGCTGCAGCAGTTCCCGGGCCAGGAAAAGGAAATCCTGGAATTCTTCCGCAAGACGCCTGGTGCCGCCGCTTCGCTGCGCGCTCCGATCTTCGAAGAAAAGGTCATCGACAAGCTGCTGGCTGACGTCACCGTCACCGACAAGACCGTGACCAAGGAAGAGCTGCTCGCTGAAGACGCCGAGGAAGGCGACAAGCCGAAGAAGGCCGCTTCGAAGAAGAAGGCCGCTGCCAAGGTTGACGACGCTGCCGAAGGCGAAGAAGCCGCTCCGAAGAAGAAGGCAGCTGCGAAGAAGAAGGCCGCCGAAGGCGACGCCGAGTAATCTTCGTGCTTTGATGCAATTCAGGAAAAGCCGTCCCTTGCGGGCGGCTTTTTCGCATTCTGGCGGCGGGGAATGCAAACGTCGTTACCTTTTGGGAAAGGATGATAGGGGATGCAGATCCAGCTCATTCGAAGTGCGACCCTCATTGTCCAGATGGCCGATACACGCCTGCTGATCGACCCTTGGTTGGCTGGGAAGGGGAAGGGCCGTAGCTATTCCGGTCGCGTGCAATCGCCCTTGGTGGGCCTGTCACTGCCTGTCGCAGACATCCTCGAGGGTGTCGACGCGGTATTGGTCTCCCACCTGCATTCCGACCATTTCGACGAGGTGGCACAGAGGGTGATCCCGAGGGGCATGCCGATTCTCTGCCATGGTCGCGATGCGGATGCGATCAGGGCCATGGGCTTTGAGCAAGTGCTGGAGGTGGGCGAGGGAATTGACTTCGGGCAAGTTCATGTCCGCACGACGGACGGTCAGCACGGTCCACCCGAGGTCCTTGGTGACATGGGCGAGGTGAGCGGCTTCCTGCTCTCAGCCCTCGATGAACCGCTGCTCTACTGGGCCGGCGACACGATCCTCTGTCCACCGGTCGAGGCGGTACTCGAACGCGAGCGTCCGGCCGTGGTCGTGGTGCATGGCTGCGGTGCGCAGTGGGACGGCAAGGGGCCACTGGTCATGGACGGTGATATGGTGCTTGAAACAGCCCGAATGGCGACCGGTGCAACGGTTGTCGTGACCCATCTGGACGCCGTCGACCATGCGACAGTATCGCGTGCCGACATCAGGCGCCTGACTGCGGCCGGCGCGCGAAGCGCCGACCGTCTGCTCATTCCCGAAGACGGCGAGATCCTCAAGTTCTGACCCGGACGCTGTGGTAATTCTCAGCGCCAGCCGAGGGCTGGTGCGACATGGGTTAGGATCGCTTCGATCACATGCGCATTGTAGGCGACGCCAAGCTGGTTCGGCACAGTGAGGAGCAGCGTGTCAGCTTCGGCGATTGCCTCGTCGCGCTTCAGTTCTTCAATCAGCCTGTCGGGTTCGGCGGCATAGGAACGGCCGAAGATCGCGCGCGTGTTCTCGTCGATGAAGCCGATCGAATCTTGGTCCTTGCTTTGGCCAAAATAGGCGCGGTCCATGTCATTGACGATGGCAAAGATCGAGCGGCTGACGGAAACGCGCGGCGTACGGCTGTGACCCGCGTCCTTCCAGGCTTCGCGATAGGCGCGGATCTGCTTGGCCTGCTGCACATGGAAGGCCTCGCCCGTCTCGTCATCCTTGAGCGTCGAGCTCTGTAGGTTCATGCCCTGCTGCGCTGCCCAGACAGCCGTCGCGTTCGAGCCTGATCCCCACCAGATTCGCTCGCGCAGACCTTCCGAATGCGGCTCCAGACGCAACAGGCCCGGCGGGTTGGGGAACATCGGACGTGGATTGGGCTTGGCAAATCCCTCGCCCTTCAGCACGTCGAGGAACACTTCGGCATGGCGGCGTCCCATGTCGGCATCGCTCTGGCCTTCTTCCGGCTGATAACCGAAATAGCGCCAGCCTTCGATCACCTGCTCCGGAGAGCCGCGGGAGATGCCCAGCTGTAGCCGACCGCGGGAGATGAGGTCGGCGGCTCCCGCATCTTCGGCCATGTACAGCGGGTTTTCGTAGCGCATATCAATGACGCCTGTCCCGATCTCGATCTTCGTGGTGCGTGCGCCGATGGCGGCGAGCAACGGAAAGGGCGATGCGAGCTGGCGAGCGAAGTGGTGGACGCGGAAATAGGCACCGTCAGCGCCAAGTTCTTCGGCAGCGACGGCAAGATCGATCGACTGCAGCAGTGTATCCTGCGCCGAGCGTGTGCCCGATTGTGGTGAGGGCGACCAATGGCCGAAGGAGAGGAAGCCGATTTTTTTCATGATGATCAAGCCTGCGTAAACGAGAGTTGCACCCTAGATGGCATCGACCTGCGCCGTGCCATAGGGCCGGCTGGGTGACAGACTGTTTCATCGGCAGAGACGACATTTCGGACGAACGATCAGGCGATCCTGGCGACGCGCCGTTCCACCGACAGCAGGCCAACCACACCAAGAACCGCCAGGATCAGCCCAAGCCAGGCGGTGCCCGAATAGCCGAGAAAATACGACCCGATCGCAAAGGCCGCCGCGTTGAGCCCGTTTCCGAGAAACGAGTTGATCGGTAGGAAAGCGGTGCCGAGGCCTGGCCGTCCGGGAAACAGATCCTGGAAATAATTGAGCGGTATCGCGAGCAGAGCTGCGGCGAATGCCGCCGCCGGCAGCGCCAGCGCATAGATATGCCAGGGCGCTGCTGCGAAGCTGAGTGCGACCATGTAGCCGCCATAGCCGAGCGCTGCTGTGACGATGATGCGGATAATGCTGAGGCGCTTGAGAAGATGCGCCCACATCAACATGAATGGGATCTCGGTCAGCGCCGTCATACCCGCGATCAGGCCGACATCGGCGGTCTTGCCGCCGAGCTTCAGGGTCAGGATCAGCGGCCAGATCGTACTACTCAGGCGCAGCGTCGAGGTGATCGCCGCGATCGAGAACATGCGAATGAGCATATCGGGCGCGGCGAGTTCTTTGAGAGCAGCGAAAAAGCCGGGCGCTTTGGTGTCCCGCACTGGCCGGCTGCCGTTGGGCTTCAACGCGAAAAGGGCACAGATGAGAATGAAGAGGCAGAACAGCGACGCAAGCCCCCAGGCGCCGATCATGCTGCCCGATGCGCCTAGCGCCAGACCGAGCCCCGCAGGTGTCAGCACCCAGGCCGCAGAGACGATGGCGCGCAAGGTGGCGTTGATGGCAGCGGCATCGCCCTGGTCAAGGTCGCCGGTTTCCAGCCGCGCGCTGGCAAACAGCAGCGAACTCGTGGCGTAAAAGAACGGCACAACGAGGGAGGTGGCGCCGAGAAAGACCGGGATGGACGGGAAGAAATAGATCGCGCCGTAACCGACGACTCCCAGTGCCGACATCGCGATCAGCATGTGTCGCCGATTGCCCAGCATGTCCGAGAGAATGCCGAGCGAGACGCTGATGGTGACGGCGGAGACCGACGACACGAGTACCAGCAGCGAATAGGACTGGTCGCTCATCCCCAGACTGCCGATTGCCGTCACCGACAGATAAGGGACCGTTGCCCCGAAGGCCGAACCTTGGGCGAAGATCATCAGAGAGAGGATGAGCAGTTGTGGGCGACCGGCAATCTGGCCGAAGGATGAAAACATGAAAAGGTCTCTGCTGCGGTAGCAGCCAACGTGGCCGAGGACGGCGGATTGAAGGGCGCAACCTTGGCACGAGTCGCGCCGCGCGTCAGCCGTTGCAGGAGGTCTGCAAGGGAGACTTCTGCGCTAAGACAGATCTGCAGCCACAGGTTTATTCGGCCGCCTTGCGATCGATCTTCTCCACCTTCAATTCACCCATCCGGTTCCAGGCGTCGAGCCCGGCGATCTTGTAGGCTTCCGCAAGGGTCGGGTAGTTGAAGGTGTTCTCGACGAAATATTCCACCGTGCCCTTGAGGTTGAGCACAGCCTGGCCGATATGCACGAGTTCGGTCGCCCCTTCACCGACGATGTGGACGCCCAGCAGGCGGCGCGTCTTGTGCGAAAAGATCATCTTCAGCATGCCGCTGTCGAGGCCCATGATATGGCCGCGTGAGGTCTCGCGGAAATGCGCGATCCCAGTTTCATAGGAAATGCCACGCTGGATGACTTCCTCTTCGGTGAGGCCGCAGGTGGAGATTTCAGGTACGGCATAGATGCCATAGGGAAAGAATTGCGGCGGTTCGTGCGCTGGTGCACCGACCGCATGGCGGGCGGCGATGCGGCCCTGTTCCATCGAGGTTGAGGCAAGCGAAGGAAAACCAACGACGTCACCAGCCGCGTAGATATGCGGCACCGCCGTCTGGAAGGTTTCGGGATTGACCTTGAGGCGTCCGCGATTGTCCGCTTCGAGCCCGATGGCCGGCAGATTCAGCGTGTCGATGGCGCCGACCCGGCCGGCGGCATAGAGGACCATTTCGGCCATCAGTACGCGACCGTTCTTCAATGTGACTCGACACTTGCCGTCGACCTTTTCTACGGTTTGCACCGTCTGTCCGAAGATCAGCTTCATGTTGCGGTCACGCAGCTGGTAGGTGAAGTCTTCGACAATTTCCTTGTCGATAAAGTCGAGCATGGTGTCACGCGGCTCGACCACGGTCACGGCGGTGTCCAGCGCCGAGAAAATTGTCGCATATTCGATGCCGATGACGCCGGCGCCGATGACGATCATCGATCTCGGAAGATCCTTGATCTCAAGGATTTCATCGCTGTCGAGCACATGGGCGCCGTCGAAGGGGATATGGCTTGGCCGGAAGGGGCGAGTTCCCACGGCAAGCAGAACCGACTGCGCTTGCACATGCAGGATTTCGCCGTCATCTTTCGTCACTTCAATGGTATGCGGATCGAGGAATCGCGCGGTACCGCGCAACTGAGTCACGCGATTGCGCGAAAATTGATGTTCGAGGACCTCGACTTCATGATCGAGCGTGATCAGCAGCCGGCGCCGAAGATCCTCCGCCTTGATTTCCTGCTTCACACGATAGCTGCGGCCGTAGAAACCACGCTCACGCCAGCCTGTCAGGTTTAGCGCCGTCTCGCGCAGGGTCTTCGAGGGGATCGTGCCGGTATGCACGGACACGCCGCCGACGCGCGTTCCCTTCTCGATCACGAGAACCTTTTTTTCCAGCTTTGCCGCCTGGATCGCGGCCCGGCGGCCGGCTGGTCCGCTGCCAATCACGACGAGGTCATACTGGTTCATGGGGGTGCCTTCGATTCGCCAGAAGTAATGCTGCGGTGCAATGTCGCTCACAAAGCATATCAGGGCAATCTAACCGTTTCATTATCGCCGCAGCGACAATGCCCGGATTTGCATTTTTCTTCGGAACCCGAGGCGGTCCTGAGAGGCGTGCCGGATCAGATCAGCCGAAGCCCACGGAAACTGGCATGGCCGTCCTTGCCGATGATGATGTGATCGTGAACGGTGATGCCGAGTGGCTTAGCGGTATCGACGATCGTACGGGTCATTTCGATGTCTGCCCTTGATGGTGTCGGATCCCCGCTCGGGTGGTTGTGCACGAGGATGATCGCGGTTGCCGAGAGTTCCAGCGCACGTTTCACCACTTCACGTGGATAGACGGGGGTGTGGTCGATCGTCCCACGTCCCTGGATCTCGTCGGCGATCAGCACATTGCGCTTGTCGAGGAAGAGGATTCGAAACTGCTCGGTCGTCTCATAGGCCATGGCGGCGTGGCAGTAGTCGATCACTGACGACCAGGACGAGAGCACCTGCTTTTCGCGCAATTCGCTTTTCAGCATGCGCTGCGCGACACTGGCAATCAGCTTCAGGTCGAGCGCCACGCTTTCGCCGATGCCTTTGACCTCCTGCAAGAGGGAAGGAGGCGCGCCGAGAACGCCGCCGAGCGTGCCGAAGCGGGCGATGAGCGCCTTGGCGATCGGTTTTGTGTCGCGCCGCGGGATCAGCCGGAAGAGCAGCAGTTCGAGGATTTCGTAATCGGCAAGGGCCGTCTCGCCACCGTCACGGAAACGGTTCCGCAGCCGCTCGCGATGGCCGAGGTAATGCGCTTCCGGTTGCAGCGCTGCTCGCGTGGAGGCAGCCTTTGCCAGGTTGCTTTCGCGAGCCGGCTGTTCCGCAAAGAAGCTGCGTTCATCGACGGCGTCGCCCGAAAGCACGCCATCCGGCCCGAAAAGATCGCCTGGTTGTTGGATCGCCGCACCGTCGCCCCGCAACGGTATGTCTGAGAACGGAAGCTTGCTCGTCATGCCACCCCAATCCTGACCGTCATGGTCGAGCGGCACGCGGTCGCGCGGATATAGTGACACGACTGCTGCCGCGCGCAAGTTCAAGTTGCGACGACGTGTGGCGGCGACTTCGGCTGGTCAGCCCAGACCGGGGCGATCAAGACCGGCAGGCGACAGCGTGAAGATCTCGCAGCCGGTGGCGGTGACGCCAACAGTGTGTTCGTACTGAGCGGTGAGCGACCGGTCGCGAGTGACCGCCGTCCAGCCATCGGAGAGCACCTTCACATGCGGCTTCCCAAGATTGATCATCGGCTCGATGGTGAAGATCATGCCTTCGCGCATCTCCGGGCCTTCGTCGGCCTTGCCATAATGCAGGATGTTCGGGCTATCGTGGAACAATCGACCGACGCCATGGCCGCAAAAGTCGCGCACCACCGAGCAACGCTCGGCTTCGGCATAGGTCTGGATGGCTTCGCCGATGGCACCGGTGCGCGCGCCTGGGCGGACGGCGCCGATGCCGCGCATGAGGCACTCATACGTCACTTCCATCAACCGTTCCGCCGCCCGCTTGATCTGGCCGACCGGATACATGCGGCTCGAATCGCCATGCCACCCGCCGAGCAGGAAGGTCACGTCGATATTGACGATATCACCGTCGCGTAGCGGCTTGTCGTCGGGCATGCCGTGGCAAACCACGTGATTGATCGAGGTGCAGACGGAATATTTATAGCCACGATAATTCAACGTAGCGGGCAGGGCGCCATGGTCGGCCCCGAATTCGAAGACGAAGCGATCGATTGCGGCCGTCGTGACGCCGGGCTTCACCATCGGCACCAGTGCGTCGAGACAACGCGCTGTCAACTGGCAGGCGCGGCGCATGCCCTCGAAGGCTTCGGCATCATAGAGCCGGATGGCGCCGGTGTTTTTAAGGGGCGCCGTGGCCGCGTCGATATAGGTGACCATGAAGTCGCTTTCGAACTGTCTAATCTGGGGGCTTGGCCGTTCATAATCCACCAAGACCCGCTTCGTCTATCGGGATCAGCCTTTCGGGGGCAATTTCACTGGGATTGAGCCTGCAGCAGACGGCATAGGCTTCGACGCCCCGGGCAATGGCGCGGCTGAAGGCGCGGCCATAACCGGGGTCGAGATCGCTGCAGATCTTCAGGCGCGTGCAGTCGTTTCGTTGAACGACGAACAGCATGGCGGCCCGATACCCGGTCTCCACCAAATCGCCCATCTCGTCGAGGTGCTTGGCGCCGCGTGTCGTGACGCTGTCGGGAAATTCGGCAAGACCTGACGTCCGGGTGAAATGCACGTTCTTCACCTCGACATGGACGCTGCCCTTTGTCGGATCTTCCAGAAGGATGTCGATGCGGGAATTGCGACCGTAACGCTGTTCGCGCTTGAGGACCGTGAAATCGGCAAGGGCAGGGACTAGACCGGCCAGTATAGCTTCTTCAGCCAGCCGGTTGGGCACGGCGGTGTTGACCCCGACAATCGTGCCATCGGCCTCGATCAGTTCAAACGCGTGCGCGTATTTGCGGTTCGGCGCATCATGCTCTGACAGCCAGATCCGCGATCCGGGGGTGGTCAGGCCCCGCATCGAGCCGGTATTGGGGCAAAATCCGGTGATGGCGCGACCGTCATCGAGCACGGCATCGAACAGGAATCGTTTGTAACGGCGGACGAGCGTGGCTGGCACCAGCGGCGGATCGAATTTCACGGAGATATCTGCCGACGGCTTACACGCGGACAAGCACGTTGCGACCGGGTGCATCGGCTATGGCGTTTAGCGCATCGCCGCCGGGTTTACGGGCCTGAACACGCGCATTATCCAGGCTTTCGATCCACCTCTGCCAATGCGGCCACCACGAGCCCGGCGTTTCCTTGGCCGTTCCCACCCAATCCTCATAGTTTCCGACCGCCGGTCCGTTCGTCCAGTACTGGTACTTGGTCTTGTCGGGGGGATTGACGACACCGGCAATATGACCCGAGCCGGACAGGACGAACTCGACCGGACCGCCGAACAGCGAGCTGCCGACGAAGACCGACTTTGCCGGGGCAATGTGGTCCTCGCGGGTGGCGAGATTGTAGATCGGGATGGTGATGTCCTTGAGCGACAGCCGCTTTCCGCCAAGCTCCATTTTCCCCTGGCTGAGTGTGTTGTTGAGATAGCAGTTGCGCAGGTAGAAGGAGTGGTTGGCGGCTGCCATCCGCGTCGAATCGGAATTCCAGTAGAGCAGGTCGAACGGCGTCGGATCCTGGCCCTTCAGGTAGTTGTTGACGAAGTAAGGCCAGATCAACTCGGAGGCGCGCAGCATGTTGAAAGCCGCCGCCATTTTCGATCCGTCGAGATAACCCGTCTCCTGCATCCGCTCTTCGAGGCTGTGCAACTGCTCTTCGTCGACGAAGACCTTGAGGTCACCCGCATAGGTGAAGTCCACCTGCGTGGTGAACAGCGTTGCGCTTGCGATCCGCTCGCGCTTCTCCTGCGCATGCAGCGCCAGGGCCGCCGCAAGCAGGGTGCCGCCGACGCAGTAGCCGATGGCATTGACCTGTTTCTCGCCCGTCGCCTTTTCGACCGTGTCGAGCGCGAAATCGACGCCCTCGCGGATATAGGCTTCCCAGTCCTTCTTGGCGTGCCGCTCGTCCGGGTTGACCCAGGAGATGACGAAGACCGTCTGTCCCTGATCGACACACCACTTGATGAAGCTCTTCTGCGGGTTGAGGTCGAGGATATAGAATTTGTTGATCCAGGGCGGGCAGATCAGGAGAGGGCGCTTCAGCACCGTTTCGGTCGTCGCCTCATACTGGATGACTTCGCAGACGTCGCTCTGGGCGATCACCTTGCCGGGTGTAATCGCCATGTTCTCACCGACGGCAAATTTGCTGGTGTCGGTCTGGCGGATGCGCAGGTCGCCGCCGCCGGCCGCAATGTCTTCGGCAAACATCTGCATGCCTTTGACAAGATTGGCACCGCTCGTCGCAACTGTTTCGCGGTAGAGCTGCGGGTTGGTGGCGACGAAATTGGCGGGAGACAGCGCTGCCGTGATCTGCCGCATGTAGAAATTCGCCTTGTGGCGAGTGTGTTCATCGAGGCCACCCGCTTCACTCACCATTTTCTCGGCCCATTGCGATAGGACCAGATAAGTCTGGCGCAGAAAATCGAAGAAGGGATTGCGCTGCCAGTCCTCGTCGGAAAACCGCTTGTCCTTAGGCAGCGGATCCTCGATCGGCTGGTCCGGTTCGACGAATCGCGCCATCGATCGGCTCCAGACCCCGAACACCGCATTGAGCAGATGCGTCTGCGCTTCCAAGGTCCGCTTCGGGTCCGACATCCAGTATTCCGCGACCTTACCCATGGTCTTCACCAGCTCCGCCATCGGCTCCGCAGCGGGATCGGGCAGTTCGCCGGCCCGGGGCTCCAGCCAGACCGTTGCCGCCTTGCCGAGATTTTCCAGCGCTTTGGCCGCGTTGACGGCAAGGGCCTGGGGATCCTTGATGATGTAAGGCTCGATCATCTTCGGATCGAATGCGGCGCCGCCACCGGTCTCGTCCCGCACTCTGTCCATGGCGTCCTCCCGGGGATTGTCCTGGCGTCTTTTGTGTTTGCCTATCCTGCATGAAAACGACTACAAGTTCCAGCGATTGGCGCATAGTCTTTCGCAGGTGACCGATCGCTGCGCCCTTGCAGATTGTCAATTTGACCGCGTGAAGAGCGGAATATCGAGGCCATGGTGGAGAGCTTACGCATTATTTTCGGTCGCAGCGGCCAGGCCGCCCTGGTTAGTCTCGTCGCACTCGGCGCCGGTGCCGGCTGCCAGTCGGCGCCTGCGTCGACGACCGTTCCGACAGCAACTGCACTCGAAGTCACCGTTGAGGATGCCGACCAGCCTAAGGCCGCCACGCCGCATCCCACCTATGCGGACGGTTATCCGAGTTTCGCCGGATCGCTGAACGCGGCCAATGTCCAGATGACGAACGAGGAGGCGCAGGCGCTGCAGTTTCGCCTGACGGCGCTGAGCAAGGCGCGTAAGGCCGGAACGATCTCGGAAGCCGAGTATCAGGCAAAGCTTGCGGAACTGCGCAAGCTGGCGGCCGAGCACGGTGCCGATACCCAGGCGCTGATTGCCAAATAGCACTTGCGTTTGAGCGGGATTTTCCGCAAAGCAGCCAGGGCGTTGCAGCGTGTTTTTTTGGTCCGAGCCCGGTTTGGAACCAGAATTGCGACAAGATTTGCTGTCAGCGCTTCGGTTGGGATACCATCACCCGTCTCCGGTTTTGCGGTTCGTTGCGGAGCGTGTGTTCACTGGGAAAACGAGCGCGCCTGCCGCGGAACAGACCCGCGCGGTTTCAGGGGTTGAAGATGGAAGAGTTTCACAAAGTCCGGCGCTTGCCGCCCTACGTTTTCGAACAGGTCAACCGTTTGAAGGCGAGCGCGCGAGCGGGTGGGGCCGACATCATCGACCTCGGCATGGGCAATCCGGATCTTCCGACCCCGCAAGCGATCGTCGACAAGCTCTGCGAAGTGGTTCAGGACCCACGCACCCATCGTTATTCTTCTTCCAAGGGCATTCCGGGCCTCCGCCGCGCGCAAGCCGCCTATTACGCCCGCCGCTTCAACGTGAAGCTTAATCCGGACACGCAGGTGGTCGCCACCCTCGGCTCCAAGGAAGGCTTCGCTAACATGGCGCAGGCGATTACCGCGCCTGGCGACGTCATCCTGTGCCCAAACCCGACCTATCCGATCCACGCCTTCGGCTTCCTGATGACCGGCGGTGTCATCCGCTCGATTACCGTCGAGCCGGACGAAACCTTCTTCCCGCCGCTTGAGCGGGCGGTGCGGCACTCGATCCCGAAGCCGCTGGCGCTAATCCTCAACTATCCGTCGAACCCGACGGCGATGGTCGCAACGCTCGATTTCTACAAGGACGTGATCGCGTTCGCCAAAAAACACGACATCATTGTGCTGTCGGACCTCGCCTATTCCGAGATCTATTTTGACGGCAATCCGCCGCCGTCCGTTCTCGAAGTGCCGGGCGCCATGGACTGCACCGTCGAATTCACCTCGATGTCGAAGACCTTCTCAATGCCCGGCTGGCGCATGGGTTTTGCCGTCGGCAATGAGCGGCTGATTTCGGCGCTGACGCGCGTGAAGTCCTACCTCGACTACGGTGCCTTCACGCCGATCCAGGTCGCAGCGACCCACGCGCTGAATGGCGACGGTTCCGACATTGCGGAAGTCCGCAACGTTTACCATCGCCGCCGCGACGTTATGGTTGAAAGCTTCGGCAAGGCCGGCTTCGAAGTGCCACCGCCGGCAGCGACAATGTTCGCCTGGGCCAAGATCCCAGAGAAGTTCCGCCATCTCGGTTCCCTGGAATTCTCCAAGCTGCTGGTCGAGAAGGCCGACGTCGCCGTGGCGCCGGGCATCGGCTTTGGCGAAATGGGCGACGAATATGTTCGTCTCGCCCTCGTCGAGAACGAGCACCGCATTCGTCAGGCCGCCCGCAACATCAAGAAGTTCCTGTCGACGGCCGACGAGACCATGCACAATGTGATTTCGCTCAACGCCCACCGTTGAGCTTGCGGGCAGCGCGCTCGACGCCGCCCTTTATATCTCCCTTATGACGTCAGGAATGCCCCATGGCTGATGCCCTCAAAATCGGCGTAGCGGGACTGGGTACCGTCGGTGCCTCGCTCGTCCGGATCCTCCAGCAACGGGCCAATGCGCTCACGGTCGCCTGCGGCCGTCCGATCCGTGTCACGGCAGTGTCGGCCCGTGACGCATCGAAGGACCGTGGCATCCTGCTTGACGGCATCACCTGGTATGCCGACCCGGTCGATATGGCTGAGAAGGCGGACGTCGACGTCTTCGTTGAACTGATCGGGGGCGCCGAGGGCGCCGCTGAACTCTCCGTCCGGGAGGCTCTTTCGCGCGGCCTGCACGTCGTCACCGCCAACAAGGCGCTGCTGTCTCGTCACGGCGTGGAACTGGCGAGGATTGCCGAAGAGAAGAGCCGGCTGCTCAACTACGAAGCCGCCGTCGCCGGCGGAATCCCGGTCATCAAGACGTTGCGCGAATCGCTGACTGGCAACAATTTCACCCGGATCTACGGGATCATGAACGGCACCTGCAATTACATCCTCACCCGGATGGAGCGGGAAGGGCTGTCCTTCGCCGATTGCCTCAAGGAAGCCCAGCGGCTGGGTTATGCCGAAGCCGACCCGAGCTTCGACATCGAAGGCAACGACACGGCCCACAAGCTGTCGATCCTGACGACTCTCGCCTTCGGCTGCGAGATCTCGGCCGACAAGATCTATCTGGAAGGCATCACCAATATCTCGATCGAGGACATCCATGCGGCGGCCGACCTCGGCTACCGCATCAAGCTTCTCGGCGTAGCCCAGAAGACCGAGAGCGGCATCGAGCAGCGCGTCCATCCGACCATGGTGCCGCTCGATAGCGTGATTGCTCAGGTCGACGGCGTCACCAATGCTGTGGCGCTTGAATCTGATATCCTCGGCGAGTTGCTGATGGTCGGCCCCGGCGCTGGTGGTAACGCGACGGCATCGGCGGTGCTCGGTGACATCACCGATATCGCCAAGAGCCGTCCCGGCGCTCAGGACGTGCCGGTTCTTGGCCGCCCCGCGCACCTGCTTGAGCCTTATCGCCAGGCCGAGATGCAAAGCCACGAAGGTGGCTACTTCATCCGGCTGACCGTGCAGGACCGCACCGGCGTCTTCGCCAGCATCGCGACCCGCATGGCCGAGAACGCGATCTCACTGGAATCGATCGTACAGCACGCCAAGGAGCCGGTAACACCTGGGCGCCCCCAGACGATCATCCTCGTGACCCATGCCACCATGGAAAGTGCCGTGCGCAAGGCGGTCGGCGCCATCAAGGGTGAGGGCTATCTGGTTGGCGAACCGCAGGTGATCCGCATCGAGCGGCCGAAGGGTTGATGAGAATCGTGGCCGGAGGAGGCCTGGCGTTCTTCGCCCTCGCGGGGGGTGCCCAGCGCTTGTCCGTGCGCTGATCCACAGGGTGGGCGGTTTTCGGTCCGTGCGCCTGTAGCCTCAAGGGCATTCTCGGGTTAGGGATAAGGCGGAGTCGTGAGCGATAGGCTTCGCCGGGAGCCCGACAGTATGCGGCATGAACGGTGCATCTCGTAACGCGCGCCAGGCCCATCAGAGAGCAGGCATGTCCAACGAACCCGTCGATCCTGTCATCCGGTCCTTCCTGAGCGTCGACCAGTCGGCCAGTGGCCAGCGCTGGATGTCCCGTGCGGACCAGGCGGGCCTCAACAGGGCCCTGGCCATCAGCCAGGTGCACGGTATTTCGGAACTCGTGGCCCGCGTGCTGGCAGGCCGCGGAGTAGGCGTGGATGATGCGCCGGCCTTTCTCGATCCCACCATCCGTAACCTCATGCCCGATCCGTCTACGTTGACCGATTGCGAAAAAGCGGCAGAGCGTATCGCAGAAGCCGTGAATGCCAAGGATCGGGTGGCAATCTTCGGCGACTACGATGTCGATGGTGCGGCTTCCTCAGCCCTTATGTTCCGCTTTCTGCGCCATTTCGGCGTCGAAGCGGAAATCTACATTCCGGATCGCATCTTTGAAGGTTATGGCCCGAACGCGGCGGCCATCGACCAGTTGATCGAGCGGGGCGCCAATCTGTTAATTACGGTGGACTGTGGTTCGACCAGCGTCGAGGCACTGGGGGCTGCCGAGCGGCGCGGTGTTGATGTCGTCGTCATCGACCACCACCAGATGGGCCATGAAATGCCGGTTTGCCATGCCCTGGTTAATCCGAATCGCGAGGACGATCTGTCGGGGCAGGGGCATCTCTGCGCCGCAGGGGTCGTTTTCATGGTGCTGGTCGCCACGCTCAGACGCCTGCGCGAGGCTGGCCATCCCTTTGCTCGCTCGCTTGACCTTCTGGCCTGGCTCGATCTCGTGGCGCTGGCGACGGTTTGTGACGTGGTGCCGTTGAAGGGTTTGAATCGCGCTTATGTGACCAAGGGCCTGATCGCCGCCCGCCACCAGAACAATGCGGGCTTGGCAGCTTTGCTGAAAGTCGCCGGCATCGGCGGGCCCGTCACGCCCTATCACTTCGGCTTTCTCGTCGGCCCCCGGATCAATGCCGGTGGCCGAATCGGGGATGCGGCGCTTGGCAGCCGACTGCTTACGCTTGATGACCCCGCTGAGGCCGACCAGATCGCCGCGAAGCTCGACGAGCTCAACCGAGAGCGTCAGGCAATGGAAGCGATTATGCTGGCCGAAGCAGAGGCCGAAGCGCTGGCCGAATACGGCACGGGCGAGACGGCGGGCGTCATCGTCACGGCCAAGGAGGGTTGGCATCCGGGAATCGTCGGCCTTTTGGCTGCACGCCTGAAGGAGCGCTTCAAACGCCCGGCCTTCGCCATCGCCTTCGACCCCATGGGCAAGGGCACCGGCTCTGGGCGCTCGATCAACGGCTTCGATCTGGGGCGCATGGTCCGCGCTGCCGTCGATAACGGGATTCTGGCTAAAGGTGGGGGCCACGCCATGGCGGCCGGGCTGACTGTTGAGCGCGGCAATCTCGGTCGTCTGCGCAGCTTCTTCGATGAGCAGGCCACGGCCCAGGTTTCGGCGCTTGCGGCAAACCAGACGCTGAAGATCGACGGCGCCATCGGCGCATCGGGCGCCACCCTGGCGCTGGTCGATCAACTCGAATTGGCGGGACCCTACGGCTCCGGCCACCCGCAACCAGTCTTTGCCGTGCCACTGCATCGTCTGAAGGATGTCCGTCCCGTTGGCACCACGCATATCAAGGTGACGCTCGAAGGCATGGATGGTTCGCGCCTTGAAGGGATCGCCTTTCGCGCGGCAGACACCGATCTTGGCCACTTCCTGATGAACAGCCGTGGCAACCAGATCCACGTCGCCGGAACGCTGAGCGCCGACCACTGGCAGGGCAACAGGCGCGTGCAGTTTCGCATCCTCGACGCCGCAAAGGCACCGTGACGGTCAGCAGAGATTTCGATGTTTTGGAAGATCGAAGTGGCACGCCCTAGGGGAGTCGAACCCCTCTTCCCAGAATGAAAATCTGGTGTCCTAACCGATAGACGAAGGGCGCGTGCGCTTCGATGGCGCCCTTATGGCTGGAACTTTCACGAAGTGCAAGGGCTTTCCATCGCGCTTCGGCGATTTTTTCCACAGGCATGAAACAGGTTGTGGAAGCTAAGAAATTCCAGCCAAGCCAAGGCTTTAGCCGGTGTTGGCGTCAATGGTTATAGCTGCCTTTGAGAAGTCGAAGTGGCACGCCCTAGGGGAGTCGAACCCCTCTTCCCAGAATGAAAATCTGGTGTCCTAACCGATAGACGAAGGGCGCGTGCGCTTCGGTGGCGCCCTTATAGTCAGGGGGATTTTGGTCCGCAAGCGGAAATTTGCAATCTGGCCACACAAAATTATAAACGCCGGTCGCGACGGAAAACAGCGAACAAAGCTGGCAATTATGCCGGTTCGACAACGGTTTAGCGATGATGTGGGAGATCGAAGTGGCACGCCCTAGGGGAGTCGAACCCCTCTTCCCAGAATGAAAATCTGGTGTCCTAACCGATAGACGAAGGGCGCCTGCGCTTCGTGGCGCTCTTATAGTCAGACCGTGGAAAGACCGCAAGCCGGACAGCGCGGTTTTTTGCAGAAAAATGACAGCCCGCCATGGCCGCCACCTCTGCGCGAACGTCCGCTTGCAAAACAAAGACTTAGGCGATGTTCTTGCACTTTGATCCAGCGCCTCAGGGGACCTGTGTCTTTGCTTTTGAGCCACCTTTCAACAGCTCGGAAAGCGATGGCAGCCACTTCTTCTTCTTCGCCGTCGCCAAATCCGTGGCGTCTGGCGCTGCGGCTGCAACCGTGTCACCGTCCGCCGGCGACTCGGGCACGGCTCCCATGGCCGCCAGTTGCGCCGGCGTCAGTTGAACGCGGCTTGGTACGGCGGCCGTACCCGCATCAACCGGCGCAAGTTGCCCTGTCGGTTCCCTGAGCGCGAGCATCTTTCGCTTCGGGCGTGGGTCTGAAAGCTTGTGCAGGACGGGTGGTCCGTTATCCGGTTCGACGACCGGAACGACTGCCGAGGCGGCCACTGGTTCCGGAGCAGCCAAGGCTTGCTGCTGCTCGGCGGACGGGCTGAACAGGCTCTTGCTCATCGCATTGACGCCGAGTGTTGGCATGTTTCCGGGAACGAGGCTCGTCACAGGCTCTGCCGCGCTCGCCACCGTTTGCGGCTGTGGCTGACTGGCCCGAGGCACGGCCTCGATGGAAACATCACTGGCCGGTTGAGACCGTCCGGCAGAAAACAGACTGTTCTTGCCGGACTGGACGGTGGTCGGCTCCAGAGCGCCAAGATCCTGCGAAGGGGCCTTTTGCCCGGAAGCTGCCTGCTGCTGCAGGGCTAGGACTTCCGGCGGCGGTTCGGCAATATCGGTATAGGCAGCGGCAAGCGGGACCGGCTTGCGCTTTAGACGGCCAGGGCCCTCGGCGAGCGGAAGCGCGCTGTCTGCCGCAGCGATGCGCTGGGCGCCGGTCGTGACCTGGGGGTCGACGTAACCCGGTTTGGCCGAAGGCGCTGTTTGGGGCGCCGATTCCAGAGCGCCGGTCGCGAGAATGTCCCCGGCACTGGTCTGGCAGGAGCCGAGCATCAGCCCGCTGAGGATCGCGAGTGTTCGAAGGCCCGTGCTGCTGCGAATGAAGGTGTCTGTCATGATCGGCTCCGTTGTCCGTCTCACAAGGGAGGACAGGGAAAGCGTCGCATGGTGGCGACGCTTTCGTTTCGGAGCCCGTTCTAGAGCCGCAAACTTGCGCGAGGCGGTTTACCAGGCGCCGGTGTTCGGCATGGAGACCCAAGGCTCGGCCGGTGCGAGATCGGCGCCCTTCTGCAGGATCTCGATGGAGATCCCGTCCGGCGAGCGCACAAACGCCATGTGGCCGTCACGCGGTGGACGATTGATGGTGACGCCGTTGTCCATCAGCTTCTGGCAGATGGCATAGATATCGTCGACCTCGTAGGCGAGATGGCCGAAATTCCGCCCGCCGGTATAGTCTTCCGTGTCCCAGTTATAGGTCAGCTCCAGGCAGGGAGACATCGTCCCCTTGGCCTGGTCGTGATCGCCATCCGCGACCAGGAAGACCAGAGTGAAGCGGCCTTTCTCGTTTTCGTAGCGACGGATTTCCTTAAGCCCGAACAGCTCGCAATAAAAGTGCAGCGAAGCATCGAGGTCCTTCACCCGGACCATGGTGTGTAGATAACGCATAGATTTACCCTCCTGTGAGGCCATGGATATGGAACAAGCACCAGTCTCGGGCAAGGCTGCTCCTGCAAAGCAGTTGGGTATAGACAAAACTAGGGCTTGCGCAGATCCGTTGACGAAATGTTAATCTGACTCTCAAGAATCAGTTGACTGAGCAATGTGACGCGTTTTCGAGGGGCTTGGGGAAATGGCGGACAGGATTTCATCGAAGGGGCTCGATGGTTTCGAGGAACTGTCCAGCGAAGCCGTCGATTTGATTGAAATCACCGGCGTCGTCAAATGGTTCGATGTGGCGAAGGGCTTCGGCTTCATCGTTCCGGATAACGGCATGCAGGACGTTCTTCTGCACGTGACCTGCTTGCGGCGCGACGGATATCAGACAATTCTCGAAGGCACGCGCATTGTCGCGCTGATCCAGAAGCGTGATCGCGGCTACCAGGCCTTCCGCATCCTTTCCATGGATCAGTCTACCGCCATTCATCCCTCGCAGATGCCGCCAATGCGCACCCATGTCCAGGTGACGCCGACCAGCGGGCTCGAGCGGGCTCTCGTCAAATGGTTCAACCGCACCAAGGGATTCGGCTTCCTGACTCGCGGCGAGGGTACGGAGGATATCTTTGTCCATATGGAGACCTTGCGGCGCTTCGGCTTGACCGAACTGCGCCCCGGGCAGACGGTCCTGGTCCGCTTCGGACCGGGCGACAAGGGCCTGATGGCCGCCGAAATTCATCCGGACAATCCGGGTCCTGCGGCAAGGGCGCACTGAACCGATGCGCAGTTTTTTCCAGACCATGACAAGCGCCTTCGTGGCGCTTTTCGTCTTTTTCACTCTAGTTCTGCCGGCGCAGGCCGAGATCTCCTTCGAGAAGGGCAGCCTTACCCTTGTGACAACGGCGGGGCAGCGTGTCGACTTCCACGTTGAATGGGCGCTCACCGCCGAACAGCGTGCCCGGGGGTTGATGGAGCGCGAATCGCTTGCCGACGACGCGGGCATGCTCTTCGATTTTGGCGAGACGCGGATGGTTACAATGTGGATGGCCAATACGCCGCTCTCGCTCGATATGGTCTTCATTGATGAAACCGGCCTTGTCGTGCGAGTGGCAGAAAAGACGACGCCCTTTTCCGAGGCGATTGTCGGCTCTGGCAAGCCGGTCCGCTACGCACTGGAGATCCGTGGCGGTCGGGCTGCAGAAGTCGGCCTAACCTCGGGCGCCCGTCTCGTCCTGCCGCTCGCGCTGCCGGCCGCCAAGGCGCCATGACTTCGATTTTCTTTACGAAATCGGTCCGGGTAAAGCGTGTTTTTGAGGTTGCGGCTGAGGGGTGAACCGTGTATTCCGGCAGCATTGCTGGAACGGAGTGTAGCGCAGCCTGGTAGCGCATCTGGTTTGGGACCAGAGGGTCGGGAGTTCGAATCTCTCCACTCCGACCAGCATTGAAATTCCCGCCTTCCCTTGGCGGTTGCGTTCCCGGCGGTGGGTTGGCTCGCCGTCTACGTTCTGGAGATGGATAGAGACCATGTCTGCGAAGATCTACCGCCCCGCAAAGACTGCCATGCAGTCAGGCAAGGCCAAGACCCATCTCTGGGTTCTGGAGTTCGACCAGTCGGCGCCGCGCAAGATCGATCCGATGATGGGCTACACGACTTCGGGCGATACACGCCAGCAGGTCAAGCTGACCTTCGAAACCCTGGAACAGGCGGAAGCCTATGCGAATCGCGAAGGCATCGAATACCGCGTGATTCTGCCCAAGGAAGCCAAGCGCCAGGCCGTATCCTATACGGACAATTTCCGTTTCAACCGTCTGCAGCCCTGGACCCATTGAGGTCCAAATCGCTGCTTTTTGCACGGTCCCTTAGCTCAGCTGGATAGAGCAAGTGCCTTCTAAGCACTAGGTCGTAGGTTCGAGCCCTACAGGGATCGCCATGCTCTTTTTGAGCTTCACAACCGAGCGGACAAACCTCAATTAATCCGGAATAGAATTCGTTGGTTGAGGCTATCTGCGCATACGCGTCTTCTTCCTTCCTGTGATAACACGCGGCCTTCGATCAGTGCTCGGTTGTACAGAAGCGCGCGAATGTAGCCACCAGGCTAAGGCAGGAGGGAAGACACGAAAATGAATAGCAACACGTCCGGTATGAATCTGATTTTAGTTCATGATGAAATTGCCTGGAAAGCTTATCACAGCATACGCCGCCACGTTCTATTCGAGCTGCGTGGTCGGGTCGACTATGACGAAACGCTTCCTGACGAGTTTAAGAGTGGACACTTTCCATTGCTGTTCAGTGTCGGAGGACGTCCCGTAGGGACAAGCCGCCTGGACATCGCGTCCGAGGAAGATGAGATGGGTACTCTCCGGCTTGTGGCCATCTTACCGGAGTATCAGAGACAAGGCATCGGGAGAGCAATGATGGATGAGGTGGAGAAATTTGCCGCTGCCAGGGGATTGAGGCAACTGAACGTAAACGCTGCTCACGATGCAGTTTCATTCTATCAAAAAATTGGCTGGCATCTCGTCGATGGAACTCGAAAAAGCCCTTTGATGACTAAAACCCTTAGCTAGGAGGCGTGCGTCGAAGCTGCCGGTCAACTCGATTGCATGAGTTCCAGCACCAAACGCCCAAGCTATTCTCCGCCTGGATGTACAGTTTTCAGACTACATTCCGCCCGGACTTGAGGTTCATTCCGAGCGCGCGCGGCCGACAGCACGTTTTTCGCAATCAAGTCAACGAATCTGATTCCGCCTGAATGTGAAGCTGGTCAGCTCTCGTTTGTCCATTTTTGTCAGCAAACAATCCCTACCTGGTCCAAGTCCTTCCTGCAGGCGTGCCCATCTAGGTTCGAGGATTTCCGTAATGGAACAGGAACCGTAAGCGCGTTCCGAGGTTAAGTCCCTGTCAACGCATCGAACACAGGGAGTGAGAACGATGATGAAGATCCTGGCGACTGTAGCAGTCCTGTCCTTGAGCATGACGGGGGTATCGCTGGCCCAAGACACGAACGGCGGCACCGGCAATAACGGCGGCGCAGGCACCGACTCGTCCGATAGCGGCCCAACGAGCGGTGATGTAGCCGCACCGGGCGGCTCGCCCGGCGATGACGACAGCGCTGGTACGGCAAGCGGTTCCGGCAACGGTGCAAGCTCCGGCGGTGAAGCGCCGTGCCCGGCCGGCCAGAAGCCTGCTGACAACTATACCACTGCTGATCCGAAGTGCGTCGCAGAGTAATCAGTTCAGGACGTACCTGAAACGTGACCATGAGGCCGGGGGATATCCCCGGCCTTTTTGCTGTTCATTTGCCGACAAAAAATTCTGTGGTGAGCGACGGGACCCGCTCCATTTCTTCTTCGTGCCAACCTTTCGGAAACCCTTCGACGTCATGATGGCGCTTACGAGAGGTTAACCATGTCCAGTCGCACAGCCAGTTCCCGCCGCGCACCATCGAAGCGCCGCAAGTCCAACCGTTCAGCGTCCGCGGGGCAGGGCATGACGCAATGGATCTTTATTCTGGCCCTCGTGGCCGGCGGCATCGCTCTTTATGACAATCGGCAGGCCGTGGTGAGACAGGTGGCGCCTGTGCTGGCCGACGACCGGCCAGCCGCAGGGCGGGCGGAACGTAAACCTCACGCGACAACCAAAAGCGCGGCAGTGCAAACTCCGGTGGGTGTCGCCAAAGCGCCGGTTCCCCCGGCGGCTGTGGGTGCTGCAAAGACGGCGGTCCCGGACGTGAAACCTGTTGCTCTGGCGGCGGCCAATTCTGCGCTTACGGGGGAAGACTTCAAGGGACGCTTCTATTTCTGCGGAACCTCCGGCCTCGACAACTGCGTCGTCGATGGCGACACGTTCTGGTTTGCCAAGACACGGATCACCCTTGCTGACATCGCGGCACCCGCAACCGACAAGGCCGCCTGCCAGCATGAACGCGACCGTGGCTTTGCCGCCAAAGTGCGCCTCCGTGAACTCCTGAACAGCGGAAAGTTCGACATCGAGGTGTTGAAGGGGCAGCCGCTTTC
This sequence comes from Rhizobium glycinendophyticum, assembly GCF_006443685.1. NCBI lineage: Bacteria > Pseudomonadati > Pseudomonadota > Alphaproteobacteria > Hyphomicrobiales > Rhizobiaceae > Peteryoungia > Peteryoungia glycinendophytica. Next base: position 1,877,331 of record NZ_VFYP01000001.1, read on the forward strand.
GGCCGGCTCTTCCGCGATGCGGGTGGTGACCCGCGATGGCCGCTCGCTTGGTTCAATCCTCGTCTCGGAGGGACTGGCAAAACCACGCCTCGCCCCGAACCAGACCTGGTGCGGTTGAGAACAATCCATGTGCGACAGCAACAGAAGGCCCGCTGCGCAGGACGCAGCGGGCCTTTGTGTCTTAGACTGTCGTGGCTGATATCAATGCAGGATCTGGCTGAGGAAGAGCCTGGTCCGCTCGTGCTGCGGATTGTCGAAGAACTCGGCCGGCGAGTTCTGTTCGACGATCTGGCCCTGGTCCATGAAGATGACGCGGTTGGCGACCTGGCGGGCAAAGCCCATTTCATGGGTGACGCAGAGCATGGTCATGCCTTCTTCGGCCAGACCGACCATAGTGTCGAGCACTTCCTTGACCATTTCCGGGTCGAGCGCAGACGTCGGCTCGTCGAAGAGCATGATCTTCGGCTTCATGCAGAGGGCACGCGCGATCGCCACGCGCTGCTGCTGACCGCCGGATAGCTGGCCCGGATATTTGTTCGCCTGTTCCGGGATCTTGACGCGCTTGAGGAAGTGCATCGCCACTTCTTCCGCTTCCTTCTTCGGCATCTTGCGCACCCAGATCGGCGCCAGCGTGCAGTTTTCGAGGATCGTCAGATGCGGGAAGAGATTGAAGTGCTGGAACACCATGCCGACTTCCCGGCGCACTTCGTCGATCTTTTTCAGGTCGTTGGTCAGTTCCATACCATCGACGAGAATATTGCCGGACTGGTGTTCTTCCAGGCGATTGATGCAGCGGATCATCGTTGATTTGCCCGATCCCGAGGGGCCGGCGATGACGATGCGCTCGCCCTTCATCACCTTCAGATTGATATCGCGCAGCACGTGAAAATCGCCGTACCACTTGTTCATGTTGATCAATTCGACGGCGACATCGGTTGTCGAGACGGCCATCTTTGCGGCGGTGGCTTCAGCCATGTTTGTTCCCCTTGTCCTAGTGCTTGTGGCCGGTGTCGAGATGTCGTTCCATGAAAGCAGAATATCGCGACATACCGAAGCAGAAAATCCAGAATACGAAACCAGCGAAGATAAGGCCGGTCAATGGTGTTACGGGCGTGATCCAGCGGGCATCGCCGAAGCTCGCCTTCACGATGCCGAGAAGGTCATACATGTTGATGATCGACACCAGCGACGTGTCCTTGAACATGCCAATAAAGGTGTTAACGATGCCGGGGATGACGAGCTTGATCGCTTGCGGCATGATGATGAAGACCATCTTCTGTCCGTAGTTCAGGCCAAGTGAATCGGCCCCTTCGTACTGGCCTTTCGGAATGGCCTGCAGCCCACCACGAATAACCTCAGCCATATAGGCAGACGCGAAGATCGAGACACCGACCAGCGCGCGCAGGAATTTGTCGATATTGTCGCCCGGCGGCAGGAACAGCGGCAAAAGCACGCTGGCCATGAACAAAACGGTGATCAACGGCACGCCGCGCACCAGTTCGATGAAGCCGATACAGGCCGCTTTCATGATCGGCATCTGGGACCGACGGCCAAGCGCTAAGATGATGCCGAAGGGCAGCGAAACGACAATGCCCACGAAGGAGAGGATCAGGGTCACCATCAACCCGCCCCACAGCGAGGTTTCGACGTGGCTGAGACCGAAGGAGCCGCCGAGCAATAGCACATAGGCAAGGATCGGCAGGACCACCAGCAGCAGGACAGCATTGGTCCCCTTGTAGGGCACCTTCGGGATCAGCATCGGCACGAGGAAGCCAACGAAAAGAAGCGCGATCAGGATCGGCCGCCACAGCTGGTCGCGCGGGTAGGAGCCGACCATGAACTGGGTGAACCAGTCACCGACATAGGCCCAGCAGGCGCCGCTCCAGCCGTCCGGCTGGGTGCCCCCTTGGACAAGGGTGGCGCAGGCGCCCCGCCCGTCGCCGGACCAGACTGCTGAAATAAACAGCCAGTCGAAGACGGAAAGGACGAACCACAGGATGATCGCGCCGAAGACGATCGTCATCAGGCCGTCGAGCGGGGTCGCAAACAGGTTCTTGCGGATCCAGCCGAAAGCGCTCTTGTCTGAGCTCGGTGCCGGCAGCGCCGGCAGAAACTCGCGACGGAGATAGGAAATGTCTTTGCTCATCTCAGCGCTCCACCAGGGCCATTTTCGCGTTGAACCAGTTCATGAACAGCGAGGTTGCCAGGCTGATCGACACATAGATCAGCATCCAGATGGCGATGATCTCGATGGAATGCCCCGACTGGTTGAGGATCGTGCCGCCGACGGCGACGAGGTCGGCATAGCCGATGGCGACCGCCAGGGACGAGTTCTTCGTCAGGTTCAGATATTGTGAGGTGAGCGGCGGGATGATGATGCGAAGCGCTTGCGGCAGGATGACAAGACGCGTGGTGAGGCCTGAGCGGAAACCGAGTGCACCTGCTGCCTCCGACTGCCCCTTCGATACGCCACGAATGCCGGCCCGCACGATCTCGGCAATGAACGCTGCGGTGTAGAAGGACAGCGCCATGTAGAGCGACAGGAATTCCGGTCCGACAACAGTGCCGCCGCGCATGTTGAACTTGCCGAGCTCGGGGATGTCGAATGTGACCGGCGCGCCGATCGCGAGGAAAGCGAGGATCGGCAAGCCAATGATCAGCGCAAGATTGATCAGCAGAACGGGCGGGCGAACACCGGTCGCCAGCTGACGCTGCGTTGCCCATCGGCTGTAGAAGACTGAGCCAATGATACCGATGACAAAGGCCGCGAGAACGAAAATCATGCCTTCGCCGAACACCGGTGCCGGCATGTAGATGCCGCGATTGCTGACAAAAACGGAAAGCGGCAGTGACAGCGATTGCTTCACGTCAGGCAGCAGCGATAGCACGCCTTTGTACCAGAAGAAGATGACGAGCAGCGGCGGAATATTGCGGAAGACCTCGACATAGACGGTCGAGATACGCGCGATCAGCCAGTTGTTGGAGAGGCGTCCGATGCCGACAAGCAGACCGATGATGGTGGCGGTGATGATGCCGGTGAAGGCGACGATCAGCGTGTTCACCAGGCCCAGCATCAGGGCGCGCATATAGGTGGAATCGCTCGTATATTCGATCGGCGTCTGGGCGATGTCGAAGCCGGCGCGGCTGCTCAGGAAGTCGAAGCCGGCAGTCATGTTCGCACGGGCGAGGTTTGCTGCGGCATTGGTGCCGGCATACCAGAACAGCCAGATCACGAAGACGACGGTCAGTGCCTGATAGACGAACTGACGCACGGCGGGATTATAAAGCAACGAGGTCCCGGAGCGCACGGCTCCGCCCCGGTCTGCAGCGTCAACTGCCATATACCTATCCCCTGTACCAAAGCCCGGTTTTTGTTATTGGGCCGGCGTTTTTTATGAAGTCTTCTATGGTCTTGGACAGGAAGGCGCCGTGGCGCCTTCCTGAAATGTTATGGGATCAACGGATCGGCGGAGCGTACTGCAGACCGCCCTTGGACCACAGAGCGTTCAGACCGCGTTCGATCTTGAGCGGGCTGCCCTGACCGACGTTACGCTCGAAGGATTCGCCGTAATTGCCGACCTGCTTGATGATATTGTAGGCCCACTTTTCATCGAGACCTAGGTCCTTGCCGATGGTCTGGTCCTTTTCCTCGCCGAGGAAGCGCTTGATGTCGGGGTTTTCAGACTTCGTCATCTCGTCCAGGTTCGCCTGGGTTATGCCGAAGTCTTCAGCCGTGATCATGGCGTAGTGGGCGTAGGAAACTACGTCGAACCACTTCGAATCGTTCTGGCGAACGGCCGGTCCAAGCGGCTCCTTCGAAATGATTTCCGGCAGGATCACGTGATCGGCCGGGTTGGCGAGCGACAGGCGGATCGAATACAGGCCCGACTGGTCGGTGGTGTAGACGTCGCAACGGCCGGACTGGTAGGCAGCGTCAACTTCTTCCTGCTTTTCGAAGACGACCGGCTTGTATTCCATGCCGTTGGCCTTGAAGTAGTCGGCGAGGTTCAGTTCGGTCGTGGTGCCGGACTGGACGCAAACGGCAGCGCCGGAAAGTTCAAGCGCCGACTTGACGTTCAAAGCCTTGGTGACCATGAAGCCCTGACCGTCGTAGTAGTTGACGGCGCGGAAGTCGAAGCCGAGCTGCGAGTCACGGCTGGCGCTCCAGGTGGTATTACGCGCCAGAACGTCGATTTCGCCGGACTGAAGGGCCGGGAAGCGGTCCTTGGCAGACAGCGGGGTGTACTTCACCTTGGTGGCGTCGCCGAAGACGGCGGCTGCAACAGCGCGGCAAAGGTCGACGTCGAGGCCAGTCCAGTTGCCCGAAGAATCCTGGGCGCCGAAGCCAGCGAGGTTCGAGCCGTTGACGCCGCACTGGACGAAGCCCTTGGCCTTGACGTCATCGAGCGTGCCAGCCTGCGCTGCCACTGCGCCAAAGCCGACGGCAGCGACGCCAATCGCTGCAGACAGAAGTGTCTTTTTCATTTTTCCCAACCTTATTCTCTTGTTTTTGCCATCGACGGCATCCGGCCAAGTTTAGCCCGGCGGCGCTCATCGGCTTGCGGGCCTCCCGGAGCAAGCGAGGCTATCACAGTCGGAAATGGTTGCAGGGTCAAGTCTTTAAGCCATAAATTGGCTCAATCTGTCGTATTTTGACATATTCGCCGAAGAAATGGGCAAAAAACCTGTTTAAGTGCGATTTGGTGCTGAATTTCACGCCTAATCCCTGGGCTTCCCTTGCACTGAATGCATGGCAGAGAGTGATCGCCTCGATCTGCGAGCTGACTTGACCTAGCGATTGGGGAGCGGCAAGAACGACGGATCGAGCATCAGGGATCATCCGTTATGAGCAAGAGCAAAGAATGGCTGGCGACGGCCGGAACCAACACGAAATTGTGCCATGGCGGCTATGAGCCGAGCGACTATCACGGTTTCGTCAATCCGCCGGTCGTGCATGCCTCCACGGTGCTCTTCCCCAATGCGCGTGCCATGGAAACGCGCACCCAGCGTTACACCTACGGCACTCGCGGCACGCCGACCACCGACGCACTTTGCACGGCGATCGACGAACTGGAAGGATCGGCGGGAACGATCCTGGTGCCGTCGGGCCTTGCGGCCATCAGCATTCCCTTCCTTGCATACCTGTCGTCGGGCGATCACGCGCTGATCGTCGATTCGGTCTATTCGCCCTGCCGCCACTTCTGCGACACGATGCTCACCCGACTGGGTGTCGAGGTGGAATACTACGATCCCGAGATCGGTGCCGGTATTGAAGCCTTGATGCGGCCGAACACCCGGCTCGTGCACACCGAAGCACCGGGCTCCAACACCTTCGAAATGCAGGATATCCGGGCAATTGCAGAGGTGGTGCACCGCCACGACTGCGTGGTGACAATGGACAATACCTGGGCGACCCCGCTCTATTTCAAGCCTCTGGACTTCGGCGTCGACGTGTCGATCCATGCCGCGACGAAATACCCGTCGGGTCATTCCGACATTTTGATGGGGACTGTATCCGCCAACGCCAAGCACTGGCCGAAGCTTCTCGAAGCGCATGGTGCCATGGGCATTTGCGGCGCCCCCGACGATGCCTATCAGATCCTGCGTGGCCTCCGGACCATGAACCTGCGTCTTGAGCATCATTTCCGCTCGGCGCTCAAGGTGGCGGAATGGCTGGAGGAGCAGGCCGGGGTAGCCCGGGTGCTGCATCCGGCACTACCGAACTTTCCTGGCCACGAGATCTGGAAGCGAGACTTCAAGGGCGCATCCGGCGTCTTCTCCTTCGTGCTGGCGGCTGATTCACCGGAGAAGGTCAAGCCGAAGGCCCACGCTTTCCTCGATGCACTGCAACTCTTCGGCCTGGGCTGGTCTTGGGGCGGCTATGAGAGCCTGGCTGTCCTCGTCAATCTGGACGATCGCAAGATCCGCAAGGGTCAGAAGGACGGTGCCGTGATCCGCCTGCAGATCGGACTGGAGAATGTCGAGGATATAATCGCTGACCTGGAACGCGGTTTTGCCGCGTCGGCGGCAGTCTGACGAAGTGAGCGCTCAGTCGCCGATCCTGTGGCCATAGAGCCAGTCGAGATCGGCGGCGAGGCTCTCCGGCGCGCGCAGCGACAGCACGATGTCCCGGCCAATCCGGAAAGGCCCGCGAGCGTGATAGGCGAAGCGGTTGAAATCGCCGCGTGCCTTGACCCTGGCAGCGCGCGCTTTGCGCTCCATCTCGAAACGGGCAAGGGCTGGGGGCAGGGCGTCTTTCGAGAGATGATGAGCAAGGCTGAAAGCGTCTTCGATTGCCATCGCAGCGCCTTGCGCCGAAAACGGCATCATAGCGTGGGCCGCGTCACCGATCAGCACCGTGTCTGATCCGTTCTGCCAACGCCCCTCGGAGGCCTGGTAGAGAGGCCAGAAGGTCGGGTTGTCTGCGTCGGCGAGGACTGTGCGGATGTCGCGGTGCCAGCCGGCAAACTGGTCGAGCAGCATGGCACGCCGCGTCGCATCCGCCTGTAGCGCCCAACCCTCGTCGCTTCTCGTGCCGGCGGCGATGGCCACGAGGTTAAAGCCATCGATCTCGTTCAGCGGATAGCTGACGAGGTGGGCCCGGGGTCCGAGATGGGCGGTGACGCCGCTGCGCGACAGAAATCCGGGTGCGGCTGCCGAGGATACGGTGAAGCGCCAGGCAATGTTTCCCGAGAAACTGACAGTCGGGCTGTCCGGAACGGCATCGCGCGCGACCGACCAGGCGCCATCGGCGCCGACCACCAGATCCGGTCGCCGACCTGTCACATGTGCTAACGCCTCTGCGCCGACGCCGTCGATGCGTCGGCCGAGATGAAGCTTGCACAGAGGCTGGTTGAGGACTGCCCTCAGCAGCGCCTGCTGCAGTGTCGAGCGGTGAAGTACCCCATAGGGAGCGCCCCAGCGTTCTCGGGCAAAACTGCCGGCAGGCAGATTGGCGAGGCTTTTCAGGTCACGGCCGGATGCAAGTCGAATGGTCCGCGGCTCGAGCCAATGTTTCTCGATGTCGGGGAGAACGCCAAGGGCAGAGAGCACCCGTGTCGCATTCGGTGAAAGCTGCAGACCTGCGCCCACTTCACCCAGTTGCGGGGCCTGCTCGATGATATCGCTTGAAATGCCCTTGGCGGCGAACGAGAGCGCAGTCGTCAGGCCCGCCACCCCGGCTCCGACGATGGTGGCGTGCGTGATGGACATGGAATAATGCCGATCGTGACGCCGCTTACGCCGCCTTCACGTGAAAGACGCAGCCCGGCGGGTTGGTCTGGTCGGCCTTGAGCGCCGGATTGTAGCGGAAGAGGGTCGAGCAGTAGGAGCAGACCTTCTCGTTGTCGTGTCCCATGTCGATGAAGATGTGCGGATGATCGAACGGAGAGGAGGCGCCCGTGCACATGAATTCCTTCACGCCGATCTCGATCACCTGGTGACCGCCGTCGTTCTGGAAATGGGGAATGCTGTGACCGGCCATGGGAAACTCCGCGAAATGCTCGTGATTTTGCGCGCGACCATAACGTCCTCCTCACCAAATGTGTAGTGCCAATGCGGCGCCGCACCCACAGAAAATGCCCCTGCGGCAATTGATGTCAGCGGCGCAATCACTAAGGATGCCGGCCCGGCCAAACAGGATTTTTATATGAACCTCGATGCTCCCGCTTTTTCCCATTTCCGCAACGACGGCCTAGAGTTGGCCTATTTCGACGATGGCGACCCTGCTGGCGAGCCGGTGCTGATGATCCATGGATTCGCCTCGTCCGCGAGCGTCAACTGGGTCTATCCGGGTTGGCTGCGGACCTTGGGAGATGCAGGCTATCGCGTCATTGCGATCGACAATCGCGGCCATGGGGCGAGCGACAAACCGCATGATCCGGAAGCCTATCATCCGACTTCGATGGCGGGTGATGCCGCCGCACTTTTGAACCATCTCGGCCTGCCGGATGCCCATGTGATGGGCTATTCCATGGGCGCCCGGATATCGGCGTTTCTTGCCGTCGAGCACCCGGACCGCGTGCGTTCGCTGATCTTCGGTGGTCTCGGTATCGGCATGTGCGACGGGGTAGGCGATTGGGATCCCATCGCGGATGCCTTGCTCGCGCCGTCGCTCGACGACGTGAGCCATGAGCGGGGTCGTATGTTCCGCGCCTTTGCCGATCAGACCAAGTCCGACCGGCTGGCGCTCGCTGCCTGCATCCGCACCTCGCGCGATCTCGTCCGGCGCGAAGATATCGCCAAAGTTGATGTGCCGACCCTCATCGGCGTGGGCACCAAAGACGACATTGCCGGTTCTCCGACAGAACTGGCCGCTCTAATGCCGAACGCCCGTGCTCTCGATATTCCGAACCGCGACCACATGCTGGCGGTGGGCGACCGGGTGTTCAAGAAGGCGGCACTCGAGTTCTATGCAGAACTCGCTGACCATTGATCCGTCACTTGCCGGTAAAGACCGGGCGCCGCCGCTCGGCGAAGGCCGCCCGCCCTTCTGCGTAATCGTCGCTGTCGAAGGTCTGCGCGCCGAGGATTTCCGCCTCGCGCAGCATGTCCTCGTCGGAGAGTTCAACGGCTCTGATCGCGAGCTTCGAAGCTCGGAGTGATAAAGGAGCGTTCTGCGCTATGGCCTCGGCCAGCGTCAGTGTCTGTGCCTCGAGTGCGTCTGCCGATGTGATCTCGCTGAGAAAGCCGCAGGCGTGCAGTTCCTTTGCTGTCAGGCTCGCTCCGGTGAAGAGGGCGCGCCTCGCCATCTGGCTGCCAAGGCCCCGAACAAAATCTTGCACGGCATCGGCGGGATAGGCGAGACCGAGCCGCGCCGCAGGCACGGCAAACACGGCATCTTCGGTGGCAATCCTCAAGTCCGCGGCTGCCGCCAGCCCGAACCCACCACCGTAGCATATGCCGCTGATGGCAGCGATCACGGGCACCGGGGCCTCGCGGATCGCGGCGAAGGCGCGGCTGTTGGACGCCTCATAGACCCGGGCTGTCGCGGCATCCTTGCGTAATTCGGTAAATTCCGAAATGTCTGCGCCGGCGCTGAAATCCTTCGCGCCCGCTCCGCGAAGCAGGATGACCCTCACCTGGGCCTCCACATGCAGCCAATGCACCGCTTCGGGAATGGCGCGCCACATGGCGGCGGTTATTGCATTCTTGCGCGTCGGGTTGACGATCTGCATCAGCCCGACACGGGCTGCACTCGTCGCCTCGATCTGACCATTTGCGAATGCCCTGGATTGTTTCATGCGCGTGCCCATTTGAGTTCAATGCGGGTTGGGCTATATGATAGCCTGCAAGTATGAACGAGGAGACCGGCAATGGTCGCACACAATGACGTTCTCAAGAGCGAGATTGTCACGTCGATGGACCCGATCTGGGACAGCCTGCGGCAGGAAGCCCGCCTGGCAGCGGATCGTGATCCGATGCTGGCCGCATTCTTCCATGCAACGGTCCTCAGTCACCGTTCCCTTGAAGATTGCGTGATCTATCGCATTTGCGAAAGACTCGACCATTCGGACCTGCCGGCCATCGTCCTGCGCCAGGCGTTTGAGGCGATGATGGCGGACTGGCCTGAGTGGACGACGATCCTTCGTGTCGACATCCAGGCCGTCTACGACCGTGATCCCGCCTGCACCCGGTTCATGGAGCCGGTTCTCTACTTCAAGGGCTTCCACGCCATCCAGACCCATCGTCTGGCCCACTGGTTGTGGAACAATGGCCGCCGAGACTTCGCTCTTTATCTGCAGAGCCGCTCGTCCAGCATTTTCCAGACCGACATCAATCCGGCCGCACGGATCGGCAAGGGCATTTTCCTTGATCACGCCACCGGATTGGTCGTGGGTGAAACTGCGCGGATCGGCGACAATGTCTCGATCCTCCATGGCGTGACGCTTGGCGGCACCGGCAAGGAGGGGGCCGACCGGCATCCGAAGATCGGTGACGGCGTGTTGATCGGGGCAGGGGCCAAGGTCCTCGGCAATATTGAGGTTGGCAGTTGCTCCCGCATCGCAGCCGGCTCTGTCGTCTTGAAGCCTGTGCCCCGCTGCACCACCGTCGCGGGTGTTCCCGCTCGCGTCGTCGGTGAAGCCGGATGCGCGGAGCCCGCCCGTTCCATGGACCAGATGATCCTCTCGGAGGATTGATCGGGCGCCCACAATTCACCCCGTTTGCCTGCGCGAGGTCTGCGTGGCAAACCTTCCTTTGCGTCTTTACATCGGCGGAAAAGCCGTGTCAGAAGCGGCGCAATTCATAAAACATCCGATGGAGACGCAGTGTGAAGCCTGATGAGATCAAGAAACTCGACGCCTATTTCAAGCGGACCTTGAACCCGACGATGACCGTCAAGGCACGTCCGCGCAAGGATGACTCTGCCGAAGTGTATGTCGGTGAGGAGTTTCTCGGCGTGGTCTTCAAGGATGAGGAAGACGGCGAACTCTCCTACAATTTCTCGATGGCCATCCTGGACGTCGATCTGTGAGCTTCTGTTGAAACTTGCGATTGAAGGTGCCGATGCGCCTTATCGAATTGCCAGTAGCTTAGGGTCGTCAACCTGCAGGCGGCCCTTTGTTTTATCCACGCATACAACTGAAGGACGTTGTGCGGCGCACAAATTCACTTGACCGTCATGCTGCGAGTGCTATCTTAATCATCACTGATATGAAGCGCAGAGGAGTACGCTGACATGTTCAATATCGACGACGCCAGCAAGAAGAGCAAAGAAGCCATGGACGCCATGATGAAGAACTATTCGGAGATCACGAAGGGGTTCCAGTCCATCGCGGCCGAGGCGACCGACTACTCGAAGAAGTCCTTCCAGGACATGACCTCTTACGTCGAGGCACTCACTTCGGTGAAGAGCCCGGAAGCAGCGTTCGAGCTGCAGACTTCGTTCTTCAAGTCCTCCTACGAAAGCTTTGTGGCCGAAGCCACAAAGCTCGGTGAAATGTATGCCGAACTCGCAAAGACCCTCTACAAGCCTTACGAGGCTCCGTTCAGCCGCAGCCTGACGCCGGTCCCGGCGGCTGCCTGATCCAAGCTTGCGTGTACCATGCGAGACCGGCCGCGCCCCGCGCGGCCGGTCTTGTCATTTTTGGTTGCTGGTATAACCTGTTGGTTCGAATTTCCTTGGTTTTCCGCCCCGTGGGACAAATCGTCGTCGCGGTCGTTCGGGGGGCTTAAAATCACCGAATTATGAACTACCTTACTGTGCTGAGTGTTCGTCCGTACCGATGCGTAACGGCTAACCGGCCGGACAACGGAGAATGAACTGAAATGATCGCCAAGCCGGTCTTCATGCAGAGCCAGCGTGACGGGGACAATGCCAATAAGGGCACCTCGGTCATCACGCGCACCAAGCCGAAGACGAAGAAGCCAGATCTGTATCGTGTCCTGCTTCTGAACGACGACTACACCCCGATGGAATTCGTGATCCACATCCTGGAGCGCTTTTTTCAAAAGGACAGGGAAGCTGCCACCCGCATCATGTTGCACGTGCACAATCACGGCGTGGGCGAGTGTGGTGTATTCACCTACGAAGTCGCCGAAACCAAAGTCTCACAGGTGATGGATTTCGCCAGGCAGCATGAACATCCGCTTCAATGCGTCATGGAAAAGAAGTGAGGATCAGACGTGCCAACATTTTCCCCCAGCCTCGAAAAAGCGCTGCACCAGGCCCTGACCTACGCCAATGAGCGCCACCACGAATATGCGACGCTCGAGCACCTTTTGCTGGCTCTGATCGACGACGCCGATGCGGCGGCCGTGATGGGCGCCTGCAACGTCAATCTGGACACGCTGCGCAAGACGGTTCTGGAATTCGTCGACAACGACCTGGCCAACCTGATCACGGGCTATGACGAGGATTCCAAGCCGACGTCGAGCTTCCAGCGCGTCATTCAGCGGGCCGTCATCCACGTCCAGTCTTCGGGTCGAGAAGAAGTGACCGGTGCGAACGTGCTCGTCGCCATTTTCGCCGAGCGTGAAAGCAATGCCGCCTTCTTCCTGCAGGAGCAGGAGATGACGCGCTACGACGCGGTCAATTACATCTCGCACGGAATCGGCAAGCGTCCCGGGGCCTCGCAGGTCCGTCCTGCTCGCGGCGCAGAGGACGGCGAGCCCGAATCCAAGCCGTCTGGCCGCGAGCCGGAGGAAGGCTCCGCCAAGGGCAAGCAGGAAGCTCTGAAGGCTTACTGCGTGAACCTCAACGAAAAAGCCAAGACCGGCCGCATCGATCCGCTCATCGGCCGTCACGACGAAGTCAACCGGACGATTCAGGTGCTGTGCAGGCGTTCGAAGAACAACCCGCTCTATGTTGGCGACCCCGGCGTCGGCAAGACGGCGATCGCCGAAGGTCTGGCGAAGCGCATCGTCGAGGGCAAGGTGCCGGAAGCCTTGGCCGATGCCACGATCTTCTCGCTCGACATGGGCACGCTGCTCGCCGGCACCCGCTATCGCGGTGACTTCGAGGAGCGTCTGAAGCAGGTGGTCAAGGAATTGGAAGATTATCCGGGTGCCGTCCTCTTCATCGACGAGATCCACACGGTGATCGGCGCCGGTGCCACCTCCGGCGGTGCGATGGATGCCTCTAACCTGTTGAAGCCGGCTCTGTCCTCGGGCGCGATCCGCTGCATCGGCTCGACCACCTACAAGGAATACCGCCAGTTCTTCGAGAAGGACCGGGCACTCGTTCGCCGCTTCCAGAAGATCGACGTCAACGAGCCGTCCATCGATGATGCCATCGAGATCATGAAGGGCCTCAAGCCGTATTTCGAAGACTATCACAAGCTCCGTTACACCAACGAAGCGATCAAGTCGGCGGTCGAGCTCTCGGCGCGCTACATTTCGGACCGCAAACTGCCGGACAAGGCAATCGACGTCATCGATGAGACGGGTGCAGCCCAGATGCTGCTGCCAGCCTCTCGCCGCCGCAAGTTGATCACCGAACGGGAAATCGAAGCCACCATCGCGACCATGGCCCGCATCCCGCCCAAGACCGTCTCCAAGGACGACGAGATGGTTCTCGCCAACCTGGAGAAGGAACTGCGCTCCGTGGTCTACGGCCAGGACAAGGCGATCGAGGCGCTTTCGACGTCGATCAAGCTCGCCCGTGCGGGTCTGCGCGAACCGAACAAACCGATCGGTTCTTACGTCTTCTCCGGCCCGACCGGCGTCGGCAAAACCGAGGTCGCCAAGCAGCTTGCGTCGTCTCTCGGAGTCGAACTCCTGCGCTTCGACATGTCGGAATACATGGAGCGTCACACGGTTTCGCGTCTGCTCGGTGCACCTCCCGGCTATGTCGGCTTCGATCAGGGCGGTCTCCTGACCGACGGCGTCGATCAGCATCCGCATTGCGTGGTTCTGCTCGATGAAATCGAGAAGGCGCATCCGGATATCTATAATATCCTGCTGCAGGTCATGGACCATGGGTCTCTGACGGACCACAATGGCAAGAAGATCGATTTCCGCAACGTCATCTTGATCATGACGACCAATGCGGGCGCGTCGGAGATGGCGAAGTCGGCGATCGGCTTCGGCTCGTCCAAGCGTACCGGCGAAGACGAGGAAGCGCTGAACCGCCTGTTCACGCCTGAATTCCGCAACCGTCTCGACGCGACGATCCCGTTTGCGCCTCTGCCCACCGAGGTCATCCATCAGGTCGTCCAGAAGTTCGTCATGCAGCTGGAAGCCCAGCTGTCCGAGCGTAATGTCACCTTCGACCTCTCGGAACCTGCCATCGCCTGGCTCGCGACCAAGGGTTACGACGAAAAGATGGGCGCACGGCCGCTGTCCCGCGTCATCCAGGAGCACATCAAGAAGCCGCTGGCCAATGAGATTCTGTTCGGCAAGCTGAAGAAGGGTGGCGTGGTCAAGGTCGGCGTCAAGAAGGACGAGACCGGAGACGAAGTGCTCGATCTTGAATGCGTCGCTGAAGTAACGCCCGCGAAGCCGAAGCCCGAAGTCGAAGTGGCGACGGCCAAGCTTGCCAAGGCAAAGCGCAAGCCGGCGCCAAAGGCCGCTGCGGTTGAAGACGATGGCGAAGTGGCTGTGATCGATGCGGCGCCGGCGCCCGCCAAGCGTAGCGCCGTGCCGAAGGTGCCGAAGAAGAAGTAGGGCGCATCGGCCTTTACGACCGATTAGACCGTGCCGGGCCTTGTGCCCGGCACATCTGTGTTTGAACCTGAGTGTTCCTTATGCCTGCAGCCGAACGTGATGTGTCCCAAAGCCGCTGGTTCCTTGCCGGGATGCGCGGCCTGTTCAGCCTGCCCGCGATCATCCTGATGATCTCCTTCGTTGGCTTTGCAGCTTTTGCGTTGCAGTCGGGCGTTTCCCGGGGTCAAGCGATGTTCATGACGGCGGCGGTCTGGGCACTGCCGGCCAAGATGATCTTGATCGGCACCATGACCAGCGGCGCAAATCTTTTCGCGATTTTTCTTGCCGTGACCCTCTCGTCCATCCGGCTGATGCCGATGGTGGCCTCGCTCGTGCCGGAAATGCGGACCAGCCGCACGCCAACCTGGTTGCTTCTGCTCCTCTCCCACTTCGTTGCTATCACTGCCTGGGTCTTTGCCATGGGCAGCTTCAAGAACGTGCCGCGTGAGGCCCGTGTGGCGTACTTCGCCGGCTTTGGCATCACCCTCGTGGCGATCAATAGTGCGCTCGTTGGCATCTGTTACGGCTTGGTATCAAGCTTTCCGCCCGTTGTTGCTGGCCTCCTTTTCTTCCTGACGCCATCCTATTTCATCGCCTCGATCTGGGCGACGGGCCGGCAATCGGTGGTCAAGGTCGCGTTCGTTGTCGGCGCCATTTTCGGCCCGTTGCTGGCCGTTGTGATGCCCGGTTTCGATATCCTGGTGGCGGGCCTCGGTGGGGGTACGCTCGCGTATTTCTTCGATCGTTTCATTGTCCGAGCCGGCAAGAAGCCGAACTCTCCGGAGCCGGAGTCCGCCATTTCGATCGAAGAGGTGGTGTGATGACGGAGTACTGGCCCTATCTCGTCGTCCTCGTTGCCGGTTGGTTGGCGACGGACCTCTGGCGCTGGCTCGGCGTGCTGGCCGGCAACAGATTGCAGGAGGGGTCGGAAATCCTCAACTGGGTGAGGGCGGTTGCCACCGCCCTGGTGATGGCCGTGACGACGAAACTCGTCGTTTTCCCGACGGGGGTGCTGGAGGCATCGCCGCTCTGGTTGAGGCTCATGGCCACGGCCCTCGGCTTCGCCGCCTTCCTGCTCTCAGGGCAAAAGGTGATCGTTGGCGTCATCGTCCCGCTTGCAATCCTCGGCACCGGTCTGCTCTGGCTTTAGGATCGGTCGCGATCACAGGAGAGTGTAGGCACTGAAAATGCCACTTTTGTTTCCCAAATCGAGGCTGTTGAGTGATTAACGGAAAATGGAATGGCCCGAGTCCTGCGTTTCCGCCGCCTGAAACACGGCGTCCCGCCGAGGTTCAAGGTGCTGCCTAAGGATCTTGCGCGAAGCCGTGGCGGAGGCTGGTTTGGTGCGGCGCCCGGCATGCTCGGGGTGACCGCGCTGATCGCGACCAGTATCGGTGTCTTGGCACTTCTCGGTCGTATTCTGGGCTGCCCCCGCGACGAGGGTCAGTAAAGACTGGCCGAGTCTCTCAGAGCGCGGCCCTGATCTTCTCGGCATTGGCCTTCAGCACGTCGACGTTTTCCATGCCGCCCGTATGGGGCTTGAGCGGCAGCCCATCATGACGCGGGATGACGTGGAAATGCAGGTGGAAGACGGTCTGACCGGCGGCCGCCTCGTTAAACTGAGCGACATAGACTCCGTCTGCCTCGAAGGCCTCCTTGGCGGCATTGGCCAGTTTCTGCACGACCGGCAGGAGCTTTGCGAGGACGGCGGGATCGGCATCCAGCAGATTGCGTGAACCCTGCTTTGGGATCACGAGCAGGTGCCCCGGCGCTTGCGGCATGACATCCATGAACGCCAGCGTGTCGTCGTCTTCATAAAGCTTCACCGATGGAATGTCGCCGGACAGGATCTTGGCGAAGATGTTGTTGGGATCGTAGGCAGTCATCGATATCTCCTAAATTCGTTGCGCAGTTAGCGGCAATCAGTCCCGTCCTTCAAGCCGCTGCTGCGGTCCTCAACCGTCGAATTCTTCGCCCTCGCGCGGCTGACGGTCACCCTTGCGGAAGGGTGTATGCTCGCCGAGATAATCGCTTATCTGGGCAACTTCCCGTCGCTCGTGTTCGAGATAGTCTGCGACGGCGCGTCGGAGCCCCGGATGGGCGATGTAGTGTGCCGAATGCGTGGTGACGGGCTCGTAGCCGCGCGCCAGCTTGTGCTCCCCCTGCGCGCCTGCCTCGACGCGTGCAAGACCCTTCGACAGGGCAAAGTCGATCGCCTGATGGTAGCAGACCTCGAAATGCAGGAAGGGATGATCCTCAATGCAGCCCCAGTGGCGGCCGTATAGCGCATCGGCCCCGATGAAGTTGATCGCGCCCGCAACATAGCGCCCGTCGCGCTTGGCCATCACCAACAGCACGTCATCGGCCATGCGCTCCCCAATCAACGAATAGAAGCTGCGGGTGAGGTAGGGCCTGCCCCATTTGCGGCTGCCGGTATCGATATAGAAGCGGAAGAACTGGTCCCATATGTCTTCCGTTAGATCGCCGCCGGTCAGCCAGTCGATGATGATGCCGTTCTCCACCGCCGCCCGCCGTTCCTTGCGAAGATTCTTTCGTTTGGAAGAGGAGAGTTCGGCCAGGAAAGCCTCGTGGTCGGCATAGCCGCGATTGATGAAATGGAACTGCTGGTCGGTCCGATGCAGGAAATTGGCATCCGTAAGGGAAGGCAACTCACCTTGCGGAAGAAAGGTGACATGCGCCGATGACGCGCCCATCTTGCGCGTCACCTGGGAAAGCGCCTCGGCGAGAAGACCGGAGACACGCTCGACATCCTCGCCCTGCCGCACGAGCAACCGAGGCCCCGTCGCCGGGGTGAACGGCACCGACGCCTGCAGCTTTGGATAATAGCGGCCACCGGCTCGCTGATAAGCATCCGCCCAGCCATGGTCGAAGACGTATTCACCCTGGCTGTGGTTCTTGAGATAGCAAGGGACGGCGCCGATCAGCCGGCCGTCTTCCTCCAGCAACAGATGATGGCCCATCCATCCGGTCTCGGCAACGGCCGAGCCGGACTCGTCCATCGCCGACAGAAAGGCATGAGAGACGAAGGGATTGTAGCCGGGTCCGGCACGTGACGTGCCGGACAGTGTGGCCCAATCGGACGGATCGATCTCCCGGAAGGAGCCGGCAATGCGGACAGTCACCTCGTCTGCCATGGATCTCCCTGTGCGTGCCAGTCTCAGGCCAAAGCCGGCGCTACGCGCGGGTCAAAACCTTCGAACGTCATTTGGTCTGCGTAGGTATAGGTGCGCTCCCGCATGATTTCATCCCTGACCGTCCAGGTAATCACGGGTGTGCCCTTTTCACGCAGGGCGGTGATGAAGGTGTTCGGCAGATGGGCTGCACAATAGGAGGTAAAGTCCAGGCCGAGCGCCATCGCTTCCTCATGCG
This sequence comes from Rhizobium glycinendophyticum, assembly GCF_006443685.1. Taxonomy (NCBI): domain Bacteria; kingdom Pseudomonadati; phylum Pseudomonadota; class Alphaproteobacteria; order Hyphomicrobiales; family Rhizobiaceae; genus Peteryoungia; species Peteryoungia glycinendophytica. The sequence goes on from NZ_VFYP01000001.1 coordinate 1,894,866, forward strand.
CTGCCAGCACTTCTGGCTTGACGCCCTCGGCTGTCAGTCCGACCGGGTAGGGGCAGTCAACATGCTTCAGCGCCCGCAAGAGGTGATAGTCGAAGCTCATCAGCGCGACCTTGCCCTCATAGCCGTCCAGCACTTCCAGCACGCTTTCAACGAATCCATCGTCCTGTTCCGCATCGATGCCCTTGAGCTCGATGACCAGGGGCACCTGTCCCTTGACGAGGTCGAGCATCTGGCGGAGCGTCGGGATCTTGTCCTTCGTGCCGCCGATAGACAGCATCTTCAACTCACCCGCCGTGCGCTCCCGAACTTCGCCAGCAAGCCCGCAGAGCCGCTGCAGGTCATGATCGTGGAAGACCATAGGCACGCTGTCGGAAGACAGCTGGATATCGCATTCAATCGCAAATCCCGCCTCGATCGCGCGCGAGAAGGCAGACAGCGTGTTTTCCCAGACTGTCTTGTTCATGTCATGATAGCCGCGATGGGCGACGGGTAGGTCCTTGATCCAGTCGATCCCGCTCACAGGCTGATCTCCAGGATCGCGTCGATCTCGACCGCGGCATTTAGCGGGAGGGCTGCCATGCCGACGGCGGCACGGGCATGTTTACCCGCTTCGCCAAGGACATTGGCGATCAGGTTGGAGGCGCCGTTGATGACGAGGTGCTGCTCGGTGAAGCCTGGGGCCGAGGCAACGAATCCGTTCAGCTTGATCACGCGGGTGATGCGCGAGAGGTCGCCGCCAAGCGCACTCTTCGCCTGCGCCAGGATGTTAATCGCGCAAAGTTCGGCGGCACGCTGCGCTTCTGCAAGCGCCACGTCCGAGCCGACGAGACCGAGGACCGCCACTTTTCCGCCTTCAATCGGCAATTGGCCCGAGAGATAGAGCAGGTTTCCGCTGATCACGAAGGGGACATAGTTGGCAGCAGGGGCAGCGGCTTCGGGAAGGGTGATTCCCAGCGCTGCAAGGCGGCTGTCGATGGTATCGGACATGGCGAAATCCCGGTTTGTTGAAAAGAGGTGAGAAACTTCTGACGACGAAAAGCATGTCTCGCTTTTGCCGGATGTGTTCTTATAACATCGACGACGAGTCCAACAGGAGGTTGTCGATGTTTCCTTTGCGTATGGCGGCGGCCGCCACATTGACCCTCGCCGCCAGCATGGCTGCCTGGCAGGCTACGGCCGCCACGATCGGCCTTGTGCCGCATCGCGCTGTCTACGACATATTTTTAAAGGAAGCCTCCGACCGCTCCGGCATCGAGGGCGTACGCGGTCGCATGGTCTATGAGTTCTCAGGCTCGTCCTGCAAGGGCTTCAACACCCAGTTTCGCTTTGTCACCCGGATCGATGTCGGCGATGGGGTCCGCGTCACCGATCAGCGCTCGAACACTTTCGAGGACGTGAGCGCCGGAAAGTTTCGCTTCGACAACAAGTCCTTCACCGATGATCAGCTTGACAAAGACGTGAGCGGAGCTGCCGCAGAGGCCGGCGACAAGGTGACGATTGAGCTCACCGGCCCCAATCAGCGGGAACTGGAACTGGCGAACAGCCGCTTTCCGGCAGAACACATGCTGGAAGTGATCGCGAGGGCTCGGAAGGGTGAGCGTGTCTTCGAATCGCGGATCTTCGACGGCTCCGAGGATGGCGACCAGACCTTCCTGACCACGACTGTTGTCGGTGCCCCGCAAAAATCCCTCGATACCGATCCAGAAGCGAAGGCCGTGGCCCCGTTTGGCTCAAGCGATTACTGGCCCGTGTCCATCGCCTATTTCGACGAGAAGAAGAAGGGCGACCAGTTGCCGATCTATAGCCAGTCCTTCAAACTCTACGAGAATGGCGTCACCCGTGATCTGACGCTCGACTACGGCGACTTCGTCCTGGCCGGCAAGCTGACCAAGCTGGAAGTGCTCGGCCCCCCGAACGGCGACTGCAAGTGATCAATTCGGGCCTTCTTGCTTGAACTCTAGGGCAAAGGCTTGATTTTGTGCCGCGACCCCTGTATGGGCCGCATCATTCCACACGCGAAGCTTGGGAAGTTCAGGGAGAAATCCTGAGTTTTCCGCCCGGTGGCTTCCCCGTAAGGGGTGCTGTTTGCTTCGCGGGGGTTAAACCGGAAAAGGAGAAAAAGGCATGGCATTGCCTGATTTTAGCATGCGTCAGCTTCTGGAAGCTGGCGTTCACTTCGGCCACCAGACACACCGCTGGAACCCGAAGATGAAGCCGTACATCTTCGGCGATCGTAACAACATTCACATCATCGATCTGGCTCAGTCCGTCCCGATGCTGTCGCGCGCCCTGCAGGTCGTGTCCGACACCGTTGCTCGTGGTGGCCGCGTCCTGTTCGTCGGCACCAAGCGTCAGGCTTCGGAAATCATTGCCGACAGCGCCAAGCGTTCGGCCCAGTACTACGTCAACTCCCGCTGGCTCGGCGGCATGATGACCAACTGGAAGACCATCTCGAATTCGATCGCTCGCCTGCGCAAGCTCGATGAGATCCTCGCTTCGGAAGCCTCCGGCTACTCGAAGAAGGAGCGCCTGAACCTTGAGCGCGAGCGCGAAAAGCTCGACAAGGCGCTCGGCGGTATCCGTGACATGGGCGGCGTTCCGGACCTGATGTTCATCATCGACACCAACAAGGAAAAGATCGCGATCGACGAAGCCAAGCGCCTCGGCATCCCGGTCGTTGCTGTCATCGACTCGAACTGCGATCCGGACCTCATCGACTATCCGATCCCGGGTAACGACGACGCTTCGCGCGCCATTTCGCTGTACTGCGACCTGATCTCGCGCGCTGCAATCGACGGCATCGCTCGCCAGCAGGGCTCTTCCGGTCGTGACATCGGCGCATCCGCCGAAGCTCCGATCGAGCCGGCTCTCGAGACCGAAGCCGAAGCTTGATGCTTCGAACGCGGCGGATCTGATCCGCCGTACCCGTCAAGGGATACGGCCGCCCGGACGCTCAGTTGAGCCTCGGGCGGCCTCGCAATTCCGGCGACCTGTCACTGATGCGGTCCCGAATGCGCTCAAGGTTTTCGTGGTGACCTGCTTCATCACGTTGTCACACTTCCGGGTACATTTCGTCCCCCAAACAGCATGCTCCGGGATCATGATCGTCTGGTGCATCGCTTGAACAGACAAGAGGCACACAATGGCTGAAATCACTGCAGCACTGGTTAAGGAACTGCGCGAGAAGTCCGGCGCAGGCATGATGGATTGCAAGAAGGCTCTCATCGAAAACGACGGTGACGTCGAAGCCGCCATCGACTGGCTGCGTGCCAAGGGTATCGCCAAGGCTGACAAGAAGTCGGGCCGCACTGCAGCCGAAGGCCTGATCGGCATCAATGGCAATGGCACCTCGGCTGTTGTCGTCGAAGTCAACTCCGAAACCGACTTCGTTGCCCGTAACGAGGCTTTCCAGGACCTCGTTCGCGGCGTGGCTTCCGTTGCCATCACTACCGACGGTTCGGTCGAAGCGATCGGCGCGGCCACCTATCCGGCCAGCGGCAAGACCGTCACCGACACAATCAAGGACGCAATCGCCCATATCGGCGAGAACATGACGCTGCGCCGCGCCGTCAAGCTGTCAGTCGAAGACGGTGTTGTTGCGACCTACGTTCACAACGCCGCCTCTGAAGGTCTCGGCAAGCTCGGCGTCCTCGTTGCGCTGAAGTCGACCGGCAACAAGGACGTTCTGTCCGCGATTGGCCGCCAGGTTGCCATGCACATTGCAGCGACCAACCCGCTCGCCATCCGTTCGGAAGAAGTCGATGCTGCTGTCGCTGAGCGCGAACGCAACGTCTTCATCGAACAGTCGCGCGCCTCGGGCAAGCCGGACGCCATCATCGAAAAGATGGTAGAAGGCCGCATGCGCAAGTTCTTCGAGGAAGTTGCTCTTCTGTCGCAGGCCTTCGTCATCAACCCCGACCTGACCGTCGGCGACGCCATCAAGGCTGCCGAGAAGGATGCCGGCGCCCCGATCGAAGTCACCGGCATGGCACGCCTGCTCCTCGGCGAAGGCATCGAGAAGGAAGAGAGCGACTTCGCAGCTGAAGTCGCTGCTGTCGCCAAGGGCTGATTGAGCCACTCCTTTCGAGGGAAAACATCGGGCATCGCGTGACAACGCGATGCCCTTCGTGTATCCGGCACTGAATTGATTTCGGGAGCACACATGACCGCCAAGCCATTGTTCACACGCGTTCTCCTCAAGGCTTCCGGTGAGGCCCTCATGGGAAGCCAGGGCTTCGGGATCGACGTCGCTGTGGCCGACCGGATCGCCGGTGACATCGCCGAAGCCCGCCGCATGGGTGTCGAAGTCGGCGTCGTTGTCGGCGGAGGCAACATCTTCCGCGGCGTGGCCGTAGCCTCCAAGGGTGGCGACCGGGTGACGGGCGACCACATGGGCATGCTGGCGACTGTCATCAACGCGCTGGCACTTGCAACCTCGTTGCGCAAGCTCGACATCGACACCGTCGTCCTCTCGGCGATCGCCATGCCGGAAATCTGCGAGAGTTTTTCGCAGCGCGCCGCCTTGCACCACCTGGCGCAGGGCCGGGTGGTGATCTTCGCGGGCGGCACGGGCAACCCGTTCTTTACCACCGATTCCGCCGCAGCCCTGCGCGCCGCCGAAATCGGCGCTGAGGCGATCTTCAAGGGCACGCAGGTGGACGGAATCTACTCCGCTGATCCGAAGAAAGACCCGACAGCGACCCGTTTCGACAGCCTGACCCATGACGAGGTTCTGCAGAAGGGTCTTGCCGTCATGGATGTCGCCGCTGTGGCGCTCGCCCGCGAAAACCACATTCCGATCATCGTCTTCTCGATCCATGAGAAGGGTGGCTTCGGCGAAATCCTCTCTGGCGCCGGTCGCATGACCATCGTCACTGACAACTGATCCAATAACCATGGGCGCCCGCCGAATGGGCTGCCGGCTGAACGAGCAATGGGAGAACCATGATGACCGCAGGGGTTGATCTCAACGACATCAAGCGCCGCATGGACGGCGCGATCAATGCATTCAAGAGCGACATCGCCTCACTGCGCACCGGGCGCGCGTCGGCCAATATTCTCGATCCCGTCACGGTCGAGGCCTATGGATCGCGCGTGCCGTTGAACCAGGTGGCGAACGTGACCGTGCCGGAGCCGCGCATGCTCGGTGTTTCGATCTGGGACAAGTCGATGGTAAATGCCGTCGACCGGGCTATCCGCGAGGCCAATCTCGGCCTCAACCCGATCATGGATGGGCAAAACCTGCGCATTCCGCTGCCAGAACTGAACGAGGAGCGTCGCAAGTCGCTCGTCAAGGTCGCGCACGAATATGCAGAAAAGGCGAAGGTGGCGATTCGTCACGTCCGCCGCGATGGCATGGACAGCCTTAAAAAGGGCGAAAAAGACGGTTCCATCAGCCAGGATGACAGCCGTTCACTGTCGGACAAGGTTCAAAAGATGACGGACGACACGATTGTCGACGTCGATCGCTTGCTCGCCGACAAGGAAAAGGAAATCATGCAGGTTTAAGCGAGAGTCGTTCGTTTATACCATTTCCATCGCCGCCCGGATCGGAGCCCATGTCGAGAGCATCACAGCGCATCGTACCCCAGCATGTTGCGATCATCATGGACGGCAATGGTCGCTGGGCGAATGCACGGGGCCTGCCGCGCACGTTCGGCCATCGCAAGGGCGTCGAGACGGTCCGCGAAACCGTCAAGGCGGCCCGCGAGGCCGGCGTGGGCTTCCTCACGCTCTTCGCCTTCTCCTCCGAGAACTGGCGCCGTCCAGAGGCCGAGGTCAACGAGCTCTTCGGCCTCCTGAAGGCGTTTATCCGCCGCGATCTGGCTGATCTGCATCAGGCGTCCGTGCGCATCCGCATCATCGGGGACAAGGTTAACCTGCGCGAGGACATCCGTTCGCTGCTGCTGGAGGCCGAGGAACGCACGGCCGAGAACCGCGGAATGACCCTGGTCATCGCGTTCAATTACGGTTCGCGCGATGAGATCGCCAGAGCTGCTGCGCGCCTCGCTCGCGAGGTTCAAGCCGGCCGGCTCGATCCCTGCGATATCGATGCGCAGAAGATCAACGACAGTCTGGATACGGCCGGCATTCCCGATCCCGACCTCGTTATCCGCACCAGCGGCGAGGAGCGCCTGTCGAACTTCCTCCTCTGGCAGTCGGCTTATGCGGAGCTGATGTTCGTGCCGGATTTCTGGCCGGACTTTACGGCTGCGGTCTTCGATATGGTCCTGGAGCGGTATGCCGCCCGTGATCGGCGCTTCGGCGGCCTTTCGAATAAAGTCGTGGCGGTTGGCTCATGACCTTGTCGATCTCTCGCGAGCTTCAACTGCGGATCTATTCGGCGATCGTCATGGTGATCGTGGTGCTGGCGGCGACCTGGGCCGGCGGCATGGCGTTTCGGCTGCTCGCGGCCGCCATCGGTCTTCTCGTCTATTACGAGTGGTCCAAAATGACACGCCTGGCCGAGACGAGCCTACGGTCGAATTCCTTCGGCTGGCTCGCCATGGCGCTGGTCTGCCTGAACATGTTGGTCGGGTCCGCAGATTTCACCGTGCCGCTCTTTGCCGGCCTGGTGATCACTGCTGCCATTCCAGCTCTGCTGCGTCGGGTAAGCTGGTGGCATCCGGGCGGGCTCTTCTATGCGGGCCTGAGCGCCATCTCGCTCGCCGCGATCCGCGGAGACGATTCGCTTGGTCTCGTTGCCATGCTCTTTGTGTTCGTGGTTGTCTGGGCCACCGACATCCTGGCCTATTTCGTCGGTCGTGCGATCGGCGGGCCCAAACTTGCGCCGCGCATTTCGCCCGGCAAGACCTGGTCGGGCGCGATAGGCGGAACCGTCGCGGGGGTGGTCGGTGGCTATGTCGTTGCCATGGCGCATTTCCACGACGTGGGTATCTGGATCGTGGTTGTCGCGTTCGCGCTCTCGATCGCAAGCCAGATCGGCGACCTGTTCGAATCCTTCATCAAGCGCCGTTTTGGGGTGAAGGATTCAAGCAATCTCATTCCCGGACACGGCGGCGTCATGGATCGCGTCGATGGTCTTGTATTTGCCTGTTTTGCGGCGTTCTTCCTCGCAATAGCTTTCTCTGCGGGCGCAAGCCAGTCCGTGGTATCCATGGGCGCCTTCCTCTTCGGCCTTTGACGGTCGAGAAGGTACGGGTGAGGGGCATAAGCCTCAGTCGCGACGGCAAAAACGAATTGGGACAAGGGATCACATGAGCGCAGTTCTCGGCTTTCTCGGCGGATATATTCTTCCCTATATCCTCATTCTGTCCCTGCTCGTTTTCATCCATGAGTTAGGACACTATCTGGCCGGACGATTGTCGGGCATCCGGGTTCTTGCCTTCTCCGTGGGCTTCGGTCCGGAACTGGTCGGCTTTACCGACGGCCACGGAACCCGTTGGAAAGTTTCCGCAATTCCGCTGGGCGGTTACGTCCGGTTCTTTGGGGATGCCGACGCCGCCAGCATGCCCGATGGCTCCGCCATCGCAGACTTGAGCGAGGCGGAAAAGGCGCAGACGCTGAACGGGGCAAAGCTCTGGAAGCGTGCCGTCACGGTTGCCGCAGGTCCCATCGCCAATTTTCTTCTCGCCATCGTTATCTTCGCGGTCATGTTCGGCACCATGGGCAAGCCGGTATCGGACCCTGTCGTCGCGGACCTGAAACAGGGTAGCGCCGCGGAGGCGGCCGGGATTGAGCGGGGCGATGTCCTTATTGCTCTGGACGGTCGAAGGATCGAGACATTCGATGATGTGGTGCGCTACATCACGATGCGTCCCGAGGTGCCAGTCACGGTGACGGTGCGACGTGGCGAGCAGCAGCTCGATTTCGGTATCGTCCCCAAGCGGGCCATCAATACGGATCGCTTTGGCAATTCGATGGAAGTCGGCCAGATCGGCATCATCACCGATCAGAAAGCCAGCAATTTTCGCATTGTCGAGCTGTCGCCGTTGCAGGCCGTGTGGGAGGGTATCCGTCAGACGGGTCACATCGTGACTGGCACCTTTGACTATATCGGCAACATGTTCGCTGGGCGGATGAATGCCGATCAGCTCGGCGGTCCAGTCCGGGTTGTCCAGGCATCTGGCGAAATGGCGACACTGGGTATTATCGCTCTGTTAAATCTGGCAGCGGTTCTTTCGGTTTCGCTGGGGCTTTTGAACTTGATGCCAGTTCCGGTCCTTGACGGCGGCCATCTCGTTCTCTACGCGATTGAAGCAGTGCGCGGGAGGCCGATGGGTCAGGGGGCGCAGGAGGTTGCATTCCGCATCGGTTTGGCGATGATCCTCTCCCTGATGGTATTTGCCACCTGGAACGATATCAGCCGGTTGATAGGCTGAGCGTCGTCCTTGCAACGGGCGGAAGGATTTGTTTACGATGTTTCAAATTGATAGTGGCGATTGGGCCACGGATTGAAATGAAGTAAACAGAAATTAACGCGCAGTCTTGCTTGTAGGGTAAAACCCGCTAAAACCACACACGGGCCGGAGTCGGGGTTACGACTGCGGGGCAATTGAAGAAGGTAAAGTACACACATGAAGGCTGGTTCAAGATTTTTGAACGCAGTGTCGGCGGTCGCGCTGTCTGCTGGTATCGTGTCTACGGGCGCAAGTGTTGCCGTCATGGCCTCGGCTGTCGCAGCCCAGGCTGCCGTCATTCAGCGGGTTGACGTGCGCGGGGCGCAGCGGGTGGGGCCTGAGGCCGTTCGCTCGAACCTCTCCATCCAGCCTGGCAAGTCCTTCACCAATGCCGACATCGACGAGTCCGTGAAGCGTCTTTACGCCACCGGCTTCTTCTCCGATGTCCAGATTTCCGTTTCCGGCGGCACGCTCATCGTGACCGTCGCTGAGAACCAGCTGATCAATCAGGTGGTCTTCAACGGCAACCGCAAGATCAAGGATGACAAGCTCGTCGGCATCGTCCAGACGCAGCCGCAGGGTCCCTATTCCGACAGCCTGATCAGCTCCGACATCCAGCGCATCAAGGAAGCCTATTCCGCGATTGGCCGCAGTGACGTCGAGGTGACGACCCAGGTCGTTCCGGTTGCTGAAGGCCGCGTCAATCTCGCTTTCGTCATCAACGAAGGCGAGCGCACCAAGATCAGCGCAATCAATTTCAGCGGCAACAATGCGTATTCCGACGGTCGTCTCGCATCCGTATTGCAGACGAAGGAATCGGGCATGCTGTCCTTCCTGACGCGCAAGGATGTCTACAACGAAGACAAGCTGCGCGCCGATGAAGAGGCGCTGCGCCAGTTCTACTACAACCACGGCTATGCCGACTTCCGCGTTATATCCTCGGAAGCTGTGCTCAACGAGGCTGGCAACGAATACACGATCAACATCACGGTTGATGAAGGGCAGCGCTATAAGTTCGGCGCAGTCTCTGTCGAATCGACCGTTGATGGCGTGGATGCTGCCCAGCTTCAGGGTCTCGTTGAAACCCGCGAAGGCAGCACTTACAGCGCGCGCGACGTCCAGAAGTCGATGGAAGCCATTTCCCGCCGCGTTTCGTCGGCAGGTTATCCTTTTGCTCGCGTCGTTCCGCGTGGCGATCGCAACTTCGAAAACAACACGATCGGCGTGACCTATCTGGTGGACCAGGGCGAGCGCGCCTATGTCGAGCGTATCGAGGTGCGCGGCAATACCCGTACTCGTGACTACGTCATCCGCCGCGAGTTCGACATTTCCGAAGGCGACGCCTTCAACCAGGAAACCATCACCCGCGCCAAGCGTCGCCTCGAAGCCCTCGGCTTCTTCTCGTCGGTCAACATTTCGACCCAGGCCGGCAGCTCGCCGGACCGCGTTGTCGTCGTTGTGGACGTGCAGGACCAGCCGACCGGCTCGTTCGGGATCGGCGCTGGCTACTCGGTCGACAATGGCGGTGTGGTTCTGGAAGCCTCTGTCGAAGAAAAGAACTTCCTCGGTCGCGGTCAGTTTATCCGCGTTGCCGCCGGCGGTGGCTTCGACGACACGCAGACCTACAACTTCTCCTTCACCGAGCCTTACTTCCTCGGTTACCGTCTGGCTGCCGGCTTCGATGTCTTCAAGAGCGCGACCAGCAGCAACTCGGAATACGATTACGAGGAGCAGGGCGCGACGGTTCGCGTGACGGCGCCGATCACGGAAGATATCGCGACGACGCTTCGCTATACGTACAAGCAGATCGACTACATCGAAGATGGTGCGTTCGGTGCAGACAACGCGCCTGGCGGCGGCGATGACCAGGTTGCCGATCCTTACATCGATGCCATCGTTGGTAGCACCTGGACCCAGTCGATCCTCGGTCACTCGATCGTTTACAACACGGTCGACGATCGTCAGAACCCGCATGAAGGCATTTATGCCAGCTTCACGCAGGAATATGCCGGTCTCGGTGGCGACTCAGACTTCTACAAGGCCTATGTTCGCGCCAAGATGTTCTATACGCTGTCTGACGAACTCGATGTCGTCGGCTCGCTCTCTGGTTCGGCCGGTCACGTTGTCGCGCTCGGTGACAACCTGAACGTCTTCGACCAGTTCAAGATTGGCGGCAAGGAAGTTCGTGGCTTCGCCAACAGCGGCATTGGTCCGCGCCAGGATGGTGATGCTATCGGCGGTACGACCTACTTCACCGCTTCTGCTGAAGCGACCTTCCCGCTGCCAGCGGTTCCGCAAGACCTTGGATTCCGTGGCGCAGTATTCGCAGATGCCGGCACTCTCTACGGCAGCGAACTGGCGAGAGACGGCACGGCTGTCGGTACCGGCATGTCGATCCGCGCGTCAGTTGGCGCCGGCATCTTGTGGAACTCGCCCTTCGGCGCGCTTCGCTTCGACTATGCTGTTCCGGTCGCCAAGGAAGACTTTGACGACACGCAGGAATTCCGGTTCAGCATGGCGAACCAGTTCTAAGACAAGCGGTCCAGAACTGCTGACAGGTTGACGTTCTGGAGCGTTTTCTGATGGAGCATAACCACTTCTTTCCGCCCCATGCCGGGGTGACCCTGGCTGCACTTGCAGCCCATACGGGGGCGGAATTGGCAGATGAGACGCAGGGCGAGACGATCATCCGGTCGGTCTCGCCCGTTGCTCGCGCCAAGGCGGGCGACGTCTGCTATATCCTGTCCCGTCGCAACCGCGATGATCTTCTCAGTTGCAACGCATCGGCCATATTCTGCGAAAAAGCGCTGGTGTCGCTCATTCCGCAGCACATCCCTGTGCTTGTGGCGAAAAGCGCACAGACCTCCTTTGCTTTGGCGGGCGCGTTGCTGCATCCCGAGGGTCTCCGTCCGGTCCGCATGACCAGCGAGGCGTCTTTGATCTCGGCTGCTGCCCATGTCGATCCGACTGCCCGTCTGGAAGACGGCGTCGAGGTTGAGGCAATGGCGGTGATTGGGGCAAACGCCGAGATCGGCAGCGGGACGCGAATTGGTCCCGGCGCGGTGATTGGCCCCGGCGTGCGCATCGGTCGTGACTGCACCATTGCGGCGGGCGCCACCGTGCAGGTCGCCTTGGTCGGGAACAATGTCATCATTCACAACGGGGCCCGGATTGGCCAGGATGGTTTCGGTTACGCTCCTGGCCCGCGCGGCATGCTGAAAATCGTTCAGGTCGGTCGCGTGATCATTCAGGATCACGTCGAGATCGGAGCCAACACCACGATCGATCGTGGCACTATGGATGACACGGTCATCGGCGAGGGCACGAAGATCGACAATCTGGTCCAGATCGGCCACAACGTGCGCATCGGACGCCATTGCGGCATCGTCAGCCAAGTTGGCATCGCCGGCAGTACGGTGATCGGCGATGGCGTGATGATCGGTGGGGCGGCCGGCGTGAACGGCCATATCAAGATCGGCGACGGTGTGCAGATTGCTGCCATGAGCGGTGTCCTGGCCGACGTGCCGCCGGGCGAGAAATATGGCGGGATCCCGGCCCGCCCGTTGAAGGATTATCTGCGCGAGGTGGCCGAGACTTTGAGCCGCTATGACAGCCGCGCCAAGGACAAAGGAGCCAGCAATGACTGACGCCGCAAAGACTGAATTGGGATCGGCTGATATCTTGGAGATCATGAAGCTCCTGCCGCACCGCTATCCCTTCCTGCTGGTCGACAAGATCGTCGAGATCGACGGCGACGATTCGGCGATCGGCATCAAGAATGTAACAGCCAACGAGCCGCACTTTACCGGACACTTCCCGGATTCGCCGATTATGCCGGGTGTGTTGCTGATCGAAGGCATGGCTCAGACGGCCGGTGCGATCTGCGCCCGTAAACAGGGTGAGGGCGGTAACCTCGTCTACTTCATGACCATCGACAATGCGCGCTTCCGCAAGCCCGTCGTTCCGGGCGACCGGGTCGAATTCCATGTGGTCAAGCAGAAGCGGCGAGGCAATATCTGGAAGTTCCACTGCGACGCCAAGGTTGACGGCCAGCTGGCCGCGGAAGCGGATATCGGCGCCATGATCATGCGCAAGGACGCGAAATGAGCACGATTGCCGCCACTGCCGTGATCCATCCGATGGCGGTCGTCGAGGCGGGCGCCGTCATCGGCGAGAATGTGCGCATTGGCCCATTCTGCCATGTCGGTCCGCGCGTCACTCTGAAGGACGGCGTGGAGCTGATGTCGAACGCCGTTGTCAGCGGCCTGACGGAGATCGGTCCAAACAGCCGCATCTTTCCGATGGCGGTGATTGGTGGCGTGTCGCAGAGCCTGCATGAGGCGGGCGAAGATTCACGCCTCATTGTGGGCGCAAATTGCACTATGCGCGAAGGCGTGACGATGAACTGCGGCACGGTCGGCGGTGGCGGGATCACGCGTGTCGGCGACAATTGCCTGTTTCTCGCCAATTCACACGTCGCCCATGACTGCATCCTCGGCAACAACATCATCCTGTCGAACAATGTGATGCTGGCCGGGCATGTGCGGGTCGAGGATTACGTGATCCTGAGCGGCGGCTGTGCCGTGCACCAGTTCACCCGGATCGGCCGGAACGCCTTCATCGGCGGCCTGGCGGCCGTCAGCTACGATGTCATTCCTTACGGCATGCTGAACGGAAACCCGGGCATTCTCGGCGGACTGAACGTCGTCGGAATGACGCGCGCCGGGATTGAGCGCTCGGTCATTCATCAGGTTCGCCGCGCCTTCAAGCAGATCTTCGAAGGCGAGGGGTCGGCGCGTGCCAATGCCGCCGCGATCCGCGAGGAATATCTCGATTGCCCGCAGGTGATCGAAATTCTTGATTTCATTGCCGCCGAAAGCGACCGGGCGCTATCGTCGCCCCATCGCGGCAAGAATTAACACCATGACGTCCGCCAGCGCAACGCAAGGCCTGGCATCGAAAGGTCGCCTTGCCATTATCGCCGGTGGTGGCAAACTGCCGCTGTTCCTGGCAGAGGCCGCGCGCGCGGCGGGCGAGGACCCGTTCATCCTGCGCCTGAAGAACGAAGCTGACGGCGACTGGCAGTCTTATGAGAATGCAATCGTCGGCGTCGGCGACATGGCGGGACTGTCTGCCCTGTTCGAAAAGTATAGGATCGGCCGCGTCGTCATGTCGGGCGCCGTCAGGAAGCGCCCGGCCTTCGGCGAGATCAGGGTCAATCTCCGATCTATTCTCAAACTGCCCATGGCGCTGAAGACACTGCTTGCGGGCGGCGACGATGCGGTGCTGCGTATGGTCATATCTCTGATAGAGGCGCAAGGCTGCGAGGTACTGGGCGCGCACGAAATTCTGCCGGGATTGCTGGCGACGGTCGGTCCTCTGGGAAAGGTCAGCCCTTCTGCGGACGACCTGAAAGACATCGACCGCGCCGGCGATGCCGCCGAAACATTGGGGCGTCTGGACGTGGGGCAGGGCGCCGTCAGTGTCGGCGGCCGCATCGTTGCCCTCGAGGGCGTTGAGGGAACGGATGCCATGTTGGCGCGCGTCGCCGGCTTGCGCGCCGAAGGACGCATCTCCCAACGCCGCAAGGGCGTGATCGTCAAGCTGTGCAAGCCGCAACAGGACCTGCGCGCCGATTTGCCGACCATCGGGGTTTCTACCGTTGAAAACGCCAGGGCCGCAGGTCTTGCCGGCATTGCAGTTGAGGCGGGACGGGCACTGGTGGTCGAGCGCGAATCGATGATCGCTGCTGCGAACGCGGCCGGCCTCTTCGTCGTCGGCATCGAGCGCACGGGAAAGGACAAGGCCTGATGAGCCAGAAGCCTCTGAAGATCGCCGTGATTGCCGGCGAAGTCTCCGGTGACCTGCTTGGTGCCGATCTGGTCGCGGCCTTGAAGCAGCGCCATGCGGGCCCGACAGAACTGGTGGGCGTCGGTGGTGATGCGCTCCAGGCGCAGGGGCTGCACTCTCTTTTCGACTTCTCCGAACTGTCGATCATGGGCATTACCCAGGTGCTCTCGAAGCTCCCGCGTCTGCTGAAGCTGATCTCGGTAACATCTGACGCCCTCATCGCCGCAAAGCCGGATCTGCTTCTGATCGTCGACAGCCCGGATTTCACCCATCGGGTTGCCAAGAAGGTGCGCAAGCGCCTGCCGGATCTGCCGGTGGTCAACTATGTCTGCCCAAGCGTCTGGGCCTGGAAGGAATACCGCGCCAAGGCAATGCTGCCATACGTTGACGAGGTGCTGGCAGTGCTGCCCTTCGAGCCGGAGGTCATGGAACGCTTGGGCGGCCCCAAGACGCATTTCATCGGTCATCGCCTTACTAGCCATCCCGACATCCTGCGCGTCCGCTCTGTGCGGAGAACGCGTGCGCCGAAACCCGCTGGTGAAGGGCGCACGATCTTGCTCCTGCCTGGCTCACGCGGCGCCGAGATATCCGTTCTTCTTCCGATCTTCGAAAAGGCAATGGAAGAATTCGTCGCGCGCAACGGTCATACCCGTTTCCTCCTGCCGACGGTGCCCCGCCAGGAAGCCCGTGTCCGTGAAATCACGGCGTCATGGGCTATCCGCCCGGACATTCTGTTAGGCGAGGCGGCCAAGTGGCAGGCCTTCGAAGAGGCGGATGCTGCAATCGCCGCCTCCGGCACCGTGATCCTGGAACTGGCACTGGCCCATGTGCCCGTTGTCTCCACCTACAAGGGGGACTGGATCATCCGGACGCTCGCCAACCGGATCAAGGTCTGGACGGGCGCGCTTCCAAACCTCATCGCCGACTACGCCATCGTTGCAGAATATTTCAACGACGTGCTGCGTCCGGCAAGCCTGGTCCGTTGGGCCGAGCGTCTGTCAACAGATACCCCTCAGCGCACCACCATGCTCGCCGGTTATGACGATGTCTGGAGCAGGCTGCAGACCGACGTGCCATCGGGGGAGGCGGGGGCGGAACTGGTTCTTTCGCTTTTACGTCGACGCGGGCGCCTCTGAGCCTCGATCTTCGACCGATACGGCCGCATATCATTGTCCGCATCCTCTCGATTTCTCATGCATGCCCTCGGCAGCGGGACAACAAAAAGGCGAGGCCGAGGCCCCGCCTTCTCATCCGGGGGAGGAGGGCTTATTGCGACAGGCAATCCACAATCGAGGTTGATAAGTTGCGCATCAATTGGCCGTAGAGTTCCGGCCCTTCCGGCAGCGCTCCGCCTTCGGGATCCAGGGTACCCGACTTGGCGTCGGTGCCCTCCGTGACCACATTGATCAGCTTCGGCTCGAACTGCGGTTCGGCAAAGACGCAAGCGGCGCGTAGCGCTGCGATCTTGGCATGAATCTCCGACAGCCGTTCCGCGCCCGGCATGGTTTCCGGGCTGACCGTGACGGAGCCGGCGACGCGGACCTTGTAGCGTCTCTCGAAATACTGATAGGCGTCGTGAAAGACGACAAAGGGCTGGTCGGCCACTGGCGCGACCTGAGCCGCGATATCCTTGTCGAGGGCGTCAAGTTCGGCATAAAGTGCTGCCGTGTTCGCCTCATAGGTTGCCTTGTTGGCGGGATCTGCCTGGATCAGCGAGGTCGCAATGACCGCTGCCATGGCCTTCGCATTGGTGGGATCGAGCCAGAGATGCATGTCTGTGCCACCATGCTCGTGGTCATGCCCATCCTCGTGTTCATGCTCTTCTTCGCCGGCTGCAGCGTGATCGTGTTCATCCGCGTCATGGTCGTGGCCTTCATCCGCATGGGCTTCGGCCGCATCGCCTTTATGATCATGGTGTTCACCCTCAGCATGATCTCCGTCTGCGTGTTCGCCATGATCATGGGCTTCAAAAGCACCACCCTCCCGGAAGGGCAGCTTGTTGAGGCCGGGAGCATCCGCAAGTTCCACCACCTTGGCTTTGCCGGCAAGCGCCTCAAGTGGCTTTTCCAGGAACGCTTCCAGTCCCGGTCCGACCCAGAATACCAGATCGGCATTCTCCAGCGCCCGTGCATTGGAAGGCTTCAACGTATAGGTATGTGGGGAGGCGGCACCTTCGACCACCAGCGTTGGTTCGCCGACACCCTTCATGATCGAGGCGACCAGCGAATGGATAGGCTTGATTGAAACCACAACCTGCGGCTCCGCCATAGCCATGGTGGGGGCGAGGATGAGGGCAGCAACCGAAGCGGTCAATCCGAGGCGGGTGTGGCGCATGAGACGTCCTTCATGGTGGTAATGTAATACTATTACGTCAATTGCGTAATGCTATAACGTGTGGCATAGGTATCCGCAACAGCAAATCTCTGAGAATTGTATGGCAGCCTTCAAAACACGGGATGCGGAGCCGCTGGTATCGCTGGTGGGTGCCGGGGTTTATCGCAATGGACGCTGGCTGGTGCGCGGCGTTGACTTCTCCGTCCGCCCCGGCGAGATCGTCACTCTGATTGGGCCGAACGGCTCGGGCAAATCGACCAGTGCGAAGCTGGCGACCGGTATTCTGCGCGCCGACGAAGGACATGTCACCCGCAGGCCCGGCCTGCGCGTTGGTTATGTCCCTCAACGTCTTGCCGTCGATTGGACCATGCCGCTCACCGTTCGTCGCCTGATGACGTTGACGGCGCCGCTCGCTTCGGACGAGATCGACCAGGCCCTCGACGCCGTCGGCATCCGCCATCTCGCTGGCGCCGAAGTGCAGCATTTGTCGGGCGGGGAATTCCAGCGTGCACTGCTTGCCCGCGCCATGGCCCGCAAACCGGACATTCTCGTCCTGGATGAACCGGTCCAGGGTGTCGACTTTTCCGGCGAAATCGCGCTTTACGACCTGATTACATCGATCCGCAATGCAACCGGCTGCGGCATCCTTCTGATTTCCCACGATCTTCATATCGTCATGGCCGAAACAGATACGGTCATCTGCCTCAACGGCCATGTCTGCTGCCGCGGCACGCCGGCTGCGGTCAGCAGCAGCCCTGAGTATATGCGCCTGTTCGGCGACAAGGCGAGCCGGACGCTCGCTGTCTACAGCCATGATCACGACCATACCCACCTGCCTGACGGTCGCGTGTTGCATGGCGACGGTAGCATCACCGACCACTGTCATCCGGATGATGGGCACCATCACGGTCACTCCGCCAGCGACCATCACCGCCATAGTCATGACCACCATGGCCATCACGATCATGATCATTCTCACGACCAAGATCACGATCCCGGGCATGCAAGGGGGAACGTGGCTGATAACACGAAGGAGCATGGCCATGCTGGATGATTTCTTCATTCGCGCCATGCTGGCCGGAATTGGCCTCGCACTTACCACAGGTCCGCTCGGGTGCTTCGTCATCTGGCGGCGCATGGCCTATTTCGGTGACACTATGGCGCATTCGGCGCTGCTTGGGGTGGCTCTGTCGCTGTTCTTTTCGCTCAATCTGATGCTGAGCGTCTTCGTCGTCGCAGCGCTTGTCTCGCTCATCCTGATCGTCCTGCAGAAACGCCAGGGGCTCTCTGCCGACGCGCTGCTCGGGATTCTCAGCCATGCGACACTCGCGATCGGGCTGGTGATGGTCGCCTTCATGTCCTGGGTCCGCTTCGATCTGATCGCCTTCCTCTTCGGCGACATTCTCGCGGTCACGCCGACCGATGTGGGGATCGTCTGGCTTGGTGGCGCGGTTGTTGTGGCGCTTATTGTTTATCTGTGGCGGCCGCTGCTCGCCGGCACCGTCAATGCAGAATTGGCCGAAGCCGAAGGCATGAACCCGGAGCGCGCCCGCATCGTGTTCATGCTGCTGATGGCTCTGGTGATCGCGATTGCGATGAAGATCGTCGGGATCATGCTGATCACGTCGCTGCTCATTATCCCGGCGGCGGCGGCACGTCGCTTTGCCGTCTCGCCCGAGGCCATGGCGTTGATCGCCTCACTGCTCGGCGCCATTGCCGTGGTGATCGGGCTGTTCGGCTCCCTGACCTATGACACCCCGTCCGGCCCCTCGATCGTCGTTGCGGCCCTTCTGCTCTTCCTGATCAGCCTGTTGCCGCGCCCACGTCTGGCGGCGGCTGGCGACCGTCCGAGAGGTTGACCCCATGGCCAAATTGTCCCACACCGATCTGACCCGGAACCAGTCACTCGTCTTCGACAGTCTCGTCGAAGCCGACGGGCCGCTCTCCGCCTATACGCTGCTGGACCGTCTACGCGACCACGGCTTCCGCGCGCCGCTGCAGGTCTACCGCGCGCTCGACAAGCTGGTCGAATTCGGGATGGTCCACCGTCTGGAGAGCCTCAATGCCTTCGTCGCCTGTGCCCATCCTCATGACGGATGTGCCGGCCACGGAACCGTCGCCTTCATGATCTGCAACAAATGCAGTCAGGTGACGGAGTTTCACGACCACGACGTCGACCATCACCTGAGCGCGATCACGGCCCGGTCGAAGTTCACGCCGGAAAAGACGACGATCGAGATCCGCGGCGTCTGCGCAGCCTGTGCAGCCTGACGATTAGAGCGGTTGCAGATCGCGCCGGAAGCGTTGCGAGTTGACGACGTAATTGTCTGCAGAGAGTCTGAGGCGTGCAACGGCGCTTTCATCGAGGGTGCGGGCCACTCTGGCCGGCGCGCCGACGATAAGAGAATTGTCCGGGAAGATCTTGCCTTCACTGATCAAGGCATTCGCGCCGACAAGGCAGTTGTTACCGATCACGGCGCCGTTCAGCACCGTTGCACCCATGCCAACGAGCGAATTGTCCCCAATGGTGCAGCCGTGAATGATGGCATGGTGGCCGATCGTACAGCCTTCGCCGATCGTCGTGGGGAAGCCGAGATCAGTATGAACCATCACGCCGTCCTGGATATTCGTGCCCCTGCCGACCGTAATCGGATCGTTGTCGCCGCGCAGCACGGCATTGAACCAGATGCCGACATCCTCGCCGATCCGAACATCACCAATGACCTGGGCACCCGGCGCGATCCAGTAGGCGTCTTGCGCCGGGAACTGGGGCCGTTTGTCGCCCAGGGCATAGACCGGCATCACGCGCTCCCTTGATCAGCGGAGGCGAAGGATGACCGGGAAGCGCCCGGCCTGGGCAGAAACATGCAGATGGATATTGGCTTCCGGCTGCGAGTATCGCCAGGCCCGGGCACCATGCGACAGGAGCAAGCCGATCAGGTCCTTCGTCTTAGAGCGCTTGTCTCGATTGCCGATTTCCGCCAGCCGGAAAGCGGCCTCGTGTAGAGGATGAAGGACATGCGCGACCGGAAGCATCCCGCCATTGTCCTGGTCTTCGACCTTGTCGATTCTGAAGTCTTTCGAAGCCATCTCGCTATCCTCGTACACGATACAAATCGAGGTTTGACCGGTGGATTACTGGGCTGCCGCCCAGCAACCGATTCCTTTGCGTTTCAGCTGCTTGCAGGCGTCAACAGCATCCTTCTGCGCGTCGAAGCCACCGAAGCGCGCGCGATAGATCGTCTGTGCGCCGGCGTTGTAGGCGACTGTAAACGGGGTGGCGGAACGCAATACTTGACCGCCTTTCTCTTGCGCCTTGCGCAGGAGTTCCGTGGCAAGCGCCTTGTCCGGCGACGTACCAATCTGGACGATCCAGCCGGAGGAGGGCTTGGTTGAGGCCGTGGTGACCGAGTCGATTTCCTGAGGCGTCGCAGCGGCTGCGGCAACCGAAGCGCTTGTTTCTTGAGGCTCGACCATGGCGCCCGTGTCGGGCATATAGGCGGGCGCCGGCTGGGGCACCGGGACAGAGCCATTCGATACCGGTGCAACGGGATGCAGGGCACCCAGCGCAGCGGTGGCGCCATTGCCAGCCGGCGGCGCGAGATAGGCGGAGGCGGACGCTGATGCCTGTGCAGCGCCCGTATAACGCGGGTCCGGCATCGGGCCGGTCTGCGGCAGGCTCGGGTGTGCGACATCGAGAGAGGCTGTAACCGGAGCAGGCTCTGCGGCGACCGGCGTCTCGACCTTGGCAACAAGGTCACCAGAAGCGCGACCCGAGGAGGCCTGCGGCAGGTAACGCTGGACAAGAGCGGTCATCTGCGCATTGCGCCTTGCCCCCGACGAGGCTCCGAGAATGACTGCGACGATCGAGCGGCCGTCCGCCTGGGCCGACGTGGCGAGGTTGTAGCCTGCAGCGCCGGTATAACCGGTCTTGATGCCATCCACGCCGCGGACCGTACCAACCAGTCGATTATGGTTGCCGATCGTCTGCTTGCCGAAGGTAAAGCTGCGGGTGGAGAAATACCCGTAATACTGGGGGAAGTGCTGGCGAAGCGCGATACCGAGGCGGGCCTGGTCACGCGCCGTCGTCATCTGAGCCGTGTTGGGCAGACCATGGGCGTTACGATAGGTGGTCTTGGTCATGCCGAGGCTGCGGGCCTTGGCGGTCATCATCTGGGCAAAACGCTGCTCTGAGCCCCCAAGATACTCGCCGAGTGCCGTGGCGACATCGTTGGCAGAGCGGGTTACAAGCGCCAGGATTGCCTGCTCGACGGTCACGCTTTTTCCCGCGCCGACGCCAAGCTTCGACGGCGGCTCCTTGGCCGCATTTTTCGAAATTGGAACCTTGCTATTCAAGGAGATGCGACCGGCTTCCAGCGCTTCGAAGGTGAGGTAGAGGGTCATCATCTTCGTCAGCGATGCGGGGTAGCGTAAGCTGTCCGCGTCTTCGCTGTAGAGGACCTTGCCGGTCTTGGCGTCAATGACGACGCCCGCGTATTTCGCGGCACTCGCACCAGACGTCGTCGCCAGCGTGGCGAACAGGACCGCAGTAATGCCGACCAAGACTCGACGAATTGGAGCGGCGAAGGTGAGGGTTCCGAAAATTTTATGCACCACGTAACTCTTCGAACATTGCATTTTAAACCGGGCGCTATCCCCCGGTCGCGACCATTCGAGGCGACTTTAGGGTGCGGGCGTTACCAAGAGGTTTATGATGAATGCTTTGTTGACGGGCTCTACGGCTTTTTAGATATCCCGGACGGGTGCGCGGCTTCGGCGCGTGCCTCGATGAAGCTGCGCACCGCATCGTCGATCTGTCTCCAGGCGGGCAGCATGCGGCTCGAGAACCGGTAGAGGACTGAGAGATCCTCGCCTGCATGAATGTCGCGCTGGCAGTCGCTGCTGCTGGCCAGCTTGTCGTCTGAGGGGATTAGGCAGCGGATGGCGTAGACACCGCCATCCGTGGCTTCGCCGGTCAGGAGAACCTCACCTTCGAAGCCCGTCCCGGGTTTGAAATGATGCATCTGAAGCCCCGCCGGGCCGGCTTCCGTTGGGCCCGTTAGGAGGTGCCTATAGATCGGTTCGACCCGCCCAGACATGTCGCGCGACATCGTGCTTTGTGAAATCTGCAGGAAAATCAACGGCTGTGCCTGTCCGATGTCATCGAAGGCTAGCCGCCTGGCATGGCTGTATCCCTCCATGGATGGCCAGTGCAGCTGGAGGTCCACGCGTTCGGCGGCTCCGGTGCGGCGCTGCGGTTCGAAACGGATGGTATTGGCAGTCAGGTGAACAAGGTCGCGGCCGATGGTGATGTCGTAAGCCTCGAGGCTGTCGCTGTGGCCTGCCAATGCCAGTTGCGCTCCATAAAGTCGGCCATAGATGTTAATGGCGAGTGAGGCTGCGGCCAGCAAGGCGATGACGAAGACCGAGATCAAGAGAAAACGGTGAGAGAGGAGTGGCGTCTCCTCGGTGGCGCCTACGCCGCCCGCCCCATTTCGCATCGTATGCCGCTCCCGTCAGCGCTGCGCAGAACGCAGCAATCGCCTTCGTTCAGCATTCGCCGATTATGGTTAAGTCAAGGTTAATGCGCGACCCCGGCGAAAAGAGAGCCGATCCCGGTTGGACGGGATCGGCTCATATGGCTCCGGTCGGGGGACGGGTATGCGGGGGACGGACCGGGCCAATGGGCAGAACGGCAGTGGTCAGTTCGAATTCACGGACCCTACGTAACTCGCGCGTCCGTCCTGGAGCTTGACCCAGCGGCTGGGCTCCGTGGACGACTGGCGCTTCAGGTAGGTGTATTCGGTGTCCGACCACAGCAGCACCTTGTTGCGCATGTTGTCCAGAATGAAGTCTCCGTGGTCGGTGCGCACGGTCAGGACGGCGTGACCCTCACCATTGGGCTGCAGAACCACGGTGAGCAGCAGGTCGCTCGGGTCGAAGCCGCGATCGATCAGCATCTTGCGCTTGAGCAGCGCGAAATCTTCACAGTCGCCGACAGTGCGAGGATAGGCCCAGCGCTCCTCAACTCCGTAGATTTCCATGTCGGTCAGTGGCGTGATTGATGAATTGACGGTGTAGTTGACCTCTAGCATCGTCTTCCACATCGGCTCGGTCAGGCCCAGCGGGCCCATGTCGCGAAAGCTGCCCGTACATTCCGACGCGTAGGTTTGGCAGAATTCATAGTGGCCGATCGGCGGGTTGGCCTTGCCGACGACCTGCATGTTGGCTGGCGTCGCATGAGCTTGCAGGGCTAGAACTCCAGCAAAGGCGGTCGCCATTAATCCAGTACCGAGAGTTTTCTTTGTTGTCATTGTTTGTCTCCTGGTGATGGAGACAGTAATGACACGGATAATTTGATCGACCGCCAAAAACAGCGCGCAAATTTGAGTATAACAAGCGGCTAGTTCTAATCTATATTTCGGTGTATTTAAGGTAACTTCGCCATAAATTCGATGCAAGTTAGACGAAAATTTTCGCAGTATTTTATGCGTCTGGAACAATCAACCTGATGGAGCTGATGAAAATTGCACTAGAATCAATTGGTTGACCAGTTTCCAAGCGCGCGATCTATCGGCACGGCGCGGGATGGGGGTGTTACGAAGCGGCGATCATGGCCTTGGTTGCTCCGACGGCACATCCAGATTCAAGCGATTGACGGTCGCGCGGCCCGTTCGGGCCAAAAATTATTTTTTCAGTTCTGTGCGATATTGGAACGGCGTCGGCCCCGTTGCGGAGGGCAGGAAAGCAAAAAAGGCGCCTTTCGGGTTCGAAAGGCACCTTTCTCATCTTGCAGCAGGTTCGGTTCAGAGAAATTCCGTAAGCGCTTCTCGCGACTGCAGCGACAGGAACTCGATCGCGACACCTTCCATGAAATGACGTACGACGCGGCCGCGCATGTTGCCAAGACGGATCGGTGTGCCGATCGGTGGGCGAATGTCGATATCGACGGCAGCACCCGAGAGGGAAAGGTCCATCAGACGGCACGGATAGCTCTTGCCGTCCTCAAGCGTTAGCTCGGTCAACACCTGCCGCGGGGTCAGTCGGTCGTGGCGACGGTCTTCGGGAAGGCCAAGCTCGTGTTTGTTGGCGATCCAGGTCAGCTGCGCTGCAAGCTTCTCGCGCTTTCGGGCCGTGGCCGTCAGTTCGATGATAAAGCCGTCTTCGGTGACTTTGGAAACACTACCTTCCAGGCGCCCGAGATGATCAATATAGGCAATGACCCGCTCATTGGGGCGAGGGCAGCCCGCACAAACGAAACGCGCATCACCGGGCGACATGTCAACGACCTTGCAGACATATTCTTCGTAATTGGCAAGCATCAGCCGGCCTTGCAGGTTCACTGCCACGCGCTGGAAAGCACGCTGCTGTCCCGGCGAGGCAATCGTATTGCTGTGACTGGCCTGCGAAGAATACATCATGAGCTGTCTGTCTATCCTCTACGATGGAACCTTAGAACGCCAGCCGTTAACATATCGTTTGCTTTCCCGCTGGGCGCGTATCCCGCGATGCCCGTGCCAGGGCTTTCACTGGTGCGCATAGTCGTTTAACAGGAAGCTCGAACCAGCACGGGAGCCCGCGAATGTCGGACGATAATCTTCGCTCGGACGAAAACGGCGGGAATGAGCGAGAGCACACGCAGGAGACGGCGGTGCTCCCGACGGTGCATACGGTCCGCGGTGAAGCCAATCCGCCGATCTTCAATCTGCCCGCCGGGGTTTTGGTCGCGTTGGCGCTGATCTGCGGGATCTATGCTCTGCAGGCGCTCGTCTTTTCGAGCGACGTCAACGAGTGGATCACGTTCCAGTTCGCCTTCGTGCCTCTGCGTTATGTCTATCCGCTCGGTGAGCAGGGGCTTGCCTGGCTGTGGTCGCCAGTCACTTATTCGCTGCTGCATGGCAGCTTTCAGCATCTCGCGTTCAACAGTCTCTGGCTCGCAGCCTTCGGCACGCCGGTTTGCCGACGCATCGGCGAAGTGCGTTTCGTCTTCTTCTGGATCGTCTCAGCCGTTGCGGCGGCTGTGCTGCACGCGGCCGTGAATTGGGGTGAACCCTCTGTCATGGTCGGAGCCTCTGGTGTCATATCGGCGCTGATGGGGGCAGCTTGCCGTTTTGCTTTCGGTGGGAGGCTGCGTACCGGCCGGGGCTCTGTCGGCCGCGAACCGCCACTGCTCAGCATCCCGGCCGCGCTGTCGGACCGCACCGTCTTGATCTTCATTCTTGTCTGGTTTCTCGGCAACCTTGCGATCGCTGTCGGACTGCCGTTGATGGGACCCGATGCGGGCGCCATTGCCTGGGATGCCCATATCGGCGGATTCCTCATGGGCTTCGTCGGGTTCCGGCTTTTCGACCGTCGCGCCCCGTAAAACTGCCCCTGCCAATCCACATATTGCATTCTACTTGATTAACAGGCACCATTTTCATGCGTTGCCCGGGGAGGGGCCGGCGCACGCCTAGCGTCCAATGCGAGGAGGAAACCATGCCTGCATCAGCCAGAAGCATACTCGAGCAGAAAGGCCGTAACGTCATTACAATCAGCCCGAGCGTCACGCTCGGCGAAGCGGCGCGCGTTCTCGACGACAACAAGATCGGTGCCGTCGTTGTGGTCGGTGTAGAAAAGAGGATCGTCGGCATTTTCACCGAACGCGACGTTGTGCGCGCCCTCGGCTCCGCCGGCCGCGACGCCTTCGACCAACCCGTCTCCAGCTTTATGACTGCGAATGTCTATCGTTGCCGCGAAGAGACAACGGTGGATGAACTGATGGAGATGATGTCCAGCCGGCGTTTCCGCCACGTCCCCGTCGAAGATAACGGCAAACTGTCGGGCATTATTTCGATCGGTGACGTGGTAAAGTCTCGTATCCGCGAAATCGAAGCCGAGGCCGAACATATCAAGGCCTATATCGCGGGCTGACCGGCCCTCAGACTGGAAGAAGCGGGCGTGGCAAAACCCCGCCCGTACTTCCCCTAGCGCAGCACGGCCTCCTGCATGCGGCGGATTTCCGTGACCCGCGCCTTTGTCTCTTCATAGCCACGCTCGATCGCTTCGCCCGCGCGATGAAATTCGGAAAGCCCGATATCGCTCAGCCGGGGGTGAAGCGCCAGATCCGGCGGGTCCCCCGCGAGCCGTGCGCGGGAAATACGGTCTTGGATGATATTGAAAGCCTGGACCATGACACCGGTGAGACCGACCTTGTTGGGTGCCTGGGTCTCTTGAGGCTGGTCGGCGGGCGCCGACGCTTTGTGCTTCACCACGGCCGATCGGCCATAAAGATCGTAATGCAGGTTGACCGCCATCACCAGCGGCTGCTCATAGGCGCGGCAGACGGAGACAGGCACCGGGTTGACCAGCGCGCCATCGATCAGGGTGCGATTGTTGCAACGGACCGGCTCAAAAATGCCGGGCAGCGCGTAGGATGCCCGCAGCGCCGTGATCAGATTGCCGCCATCGATCCAAACTTCGTGTCCGCTGTTCAGCTCGGAAGCGACCGCCACAAAGGGTTTTGGCAATTGCTCGACTGTGAGGCCTTCAAGATGCTCCTGCATGCGCTTGGTTAGCCGCATGCCGCCGAGAAGGCCGCCGCCACCGATCGTCAGGTCGAGAAGGGAAGCGATCCGGCGCATGGTGAGCGAGCGGGCAAAGGCTTCGAGTTCGTCGAGTTTTCCGGCAAGATAGCACCCCCCGACGAGCGCCCCGATTGAGGTGCCCGCGATCATGCCGACTTCGATGCCTTCTTCCTCAAGAGCGCGAAGCACGCCGATATGTGCCCAGCCGCGCGCAGCGCCTCCGCCGAGTGCGAGCGCCACCCTGGCCTTGCTACGGGACGCTACGGGTCCCAGCGGCCCTGACGTTTTGGCCGCACCATCCCTGTTCGGTTGCGCTAGATTGGCGCCGCCGCCTGCCATCAAATTCCAGTTCAGCATCTCCGCATACCCCATTCGCTGAACACTCCGAACGCCATTACGACACTCTATGCTTACGAATTCGTTAGGGCGGCGCCGTTCCTCACGCGCCGTAGATGGCGTCCGGGTCAAAA
The DNA here is from genome assembly GCF_006443685.1 of Rhizobium glycinendophyticum. NCBI lineage: Bacteria > Pseudomonadati > Pseudomonadota > Alphaproteobacteria > Hyphomicrobiales > Rhizobiaceae > Peteryoungia > Peteryoungia glycinendophytica. The sequence continues at coordinate 1,921,446 of NZ_VFYP01000001.1, forward strand.
TGCCGGTGGTCGTCGGCGACGGTCAGTGCCGGCGTGCCGTCGTCGAGGCTGGCCGTGCGGTAAAAACAGGAGCGGCGACCCGTGTGGCATGTGGCGTCGTGGCCGGCAACCTCGACCTTCAGCCACAGGGCATCCTGATCGCAATCGACCCGGATTTCCTTGACCGTCTGCAGGTTACCGGAGCTTTCGCCCTTCTTCCAGATTTTGCCCCGGGAGCGACTGAAGTAATGGCCGATCCCGGTTTCGAGCGTAAGCGCGATTGCTTCTGCGTTCATATGGGCGACCATCAGCAGTTCGCCGTCGCGAGCGTCCGTCACCACGGCCGTTACCAGTCCATGCGCATCGAATTTGGGGGTGAAGGCCAGCCCTTCTTCGAGAAGAGCCTTGTCGGAGGAGGGGCTTTCAAATGCGATGGATGGCATAGATATCACTCGCTCTGGTCTTAGCGGAGGCGCACCATGGACATGAAGCGCGCCTGCTCCGCAGCATTGTCCTTGAAGGCCCCGGTGAAGGTGGTGGTCAGCGTCGTGGATCCCGTCTTCTGAATGCCACGCATGGCCATGCACATATGCTCGGCCTCGACGAACACGGCCACGCCGCGGGGCTGCAGCGTCTCGTCGATCGCCTGGGCGATCTGTGCCGTCATGTTCTCCTGGGTCTGCAGGCGACGGGCAAAGACATCGACCACCCGTGCGATTTTAGACAGACCGAGAACGCGCCCCTTCGGCAGATAGGCAACATGCGCCTTGCCGATCACGGGAAGCATATGGTGTTCGCAATGGGAGAAGAAGGAAATGTCGCGCACCAGCACGATATCGTCATAGCCGCCGACCTCCTCGAAGGTCCGGCCAAGGACCTCGTCGATATCGACCTCGTATCCGGAAAACAACTCGCTGTAAGCCTTGGCAACGCGGGCGGGCGTGTCGAGCAGGCCTTCACGTTCCGGATCATCGCCGGCCCACAGAAGAAGCGTGCGAACAGCGGCTTCCGCTTCCTCGCGCGTCGGGCGCCGCAAGTCGGCCGGCAGTTTCGTGACGATGGCATCCATGCCTTTGGTCTCCCGGTCCCGATCCGTGTCGGCCGCGTGTTTGGCTTTTCTCGACTGTAAAGGCGCAATGCGGCTCATAATGCAAGTCCGTTCACGAAAATTGCGGGGGCATGAAAACGCCTGGGGCGGCGTTTCCGTCGTTTGTCGCAGGCCGGCCTATCCGATATAGTGAGACATGAAGCTGAGAAAAAGGCGATCTGCGACATCATGGGGACGGCAAAGCCCTCATTCATCCCTATATACGAGCTGAGCAACAGCGCGGATTGATCATGGACGACATCTACAATGCCAAAATTCTGGATTTCGCCGGCAATATCGGCCGCATCGGCACCTTGCCGGATGCTCAGGCCACGGCCGAGAAGCACTCCAAACTCTGCGGTTCCCGGGTCAAGGTCTATCTGAAACTCGAACACGGCGTGGTGTCGGATTTCGCCCACGAAGTCAAAGCCTGTGCCCTGGGACAGGCTTCGTCCGGCATCATGGCTCGCCATGTCGTTGGCGCAACGCCCGGCGAACTGCGTGCCGCGCGGTTCGATATGCTGGCTATGCTAAAAGAAGGCGGTGAGGGCCCGACGGGACGCTTCGAGGACATGCGCTTCCTTAAGCCCGTGCGCGATTACAAGGCCCGACATGCTTCCACCATGCTGACCTTCGATGCCGTTGTCGACTGTCTCGACCAGATCGAACACGGCAATCGGACGGCCGAGGCGAGCTGAACCATGTGCAACGGCCCCGAATGCCGGCACAACGCATTGCCGCGGCACAGCCGCAACTGGAGCGGGCCTTTTCGCAAGACCCCCGGCCGCCTCTTCGGCATGGGCTTTATCCGCCTCTATCAACTGACAGCGTCGAGCATCATCGGCAGTTCCTGCCGCCACATGCCGACCTGTTCGGAGTATGGCTATGAAGCCGTGGCGCGCCACGGGCTCTGGTCCGGCGGTTGGCTGACGCTGTTTCGCGTCATGCGCTGTGGCCCGGGCGGTACCTGGGGCGTTGATCCCGTTCCCGAGACCCTCTCGAGACCACTCCGGTGGTACACACCCTGGCGCTTCTGGCGCGTAGGACGCCATACTCGGCACTGACTTGACGAATCGGCAGCGCTGTCATTCGCTTCCCAGGACAAGACGGCCTTCCGGAGTGCTTGAGATGCCCATGCCCCTCGAATATCGCCAGGCGTCGGCCGACTTCGATCGTTTCATGAAGGACCTCGTCACCACTTCGATGCTGACCTCGTCTCATCAGGCCTACACCATGCTCCAGGCGGTGTTTTACGTCTTCCGCCGTCGCCTGACAGTGGCCGAGGCGATCGCCTTCGCAGGCGTTCTGCCGCCTGTCTTGCGGGCAATCTTCGTCAGCGACTGGCGTCCAGAAGAGCCACAATTGCCGTTTGTTGCGCGCGACGAACTGCAGAAGGAAATCCGCGCTTTTCGCTACGACCATAACCTCTCGACGGAGACAGCGGTGGAGGATGTCGCGGAAAGTCTGAAACGGCATGTGGATGCCAGAGCCTTCCAACGGCTTTTGGCAGGCTTTGCGCCGGAAGCGCGTCACTTTTGGAAACTTCACCCAGCCTAGCAAGATCCTTTACTCCACAGCGCTTTCGTCCTAAGGAGCGCCGGTAAATCGCGGGTTCGAGCCCGCCCCTTTCACCACCCGCATTCGTTGGCGGGACTGGATCAGGAGACATAGCATGTCCGCTTCCGTATCTCTTACTTTCCCCGATGGTTCCATTCGCGAATACGCCGCCGGCACGACCGGTGCGCAGGTCGCCGAATCCATTTCCAAGTCGCTGGCCAAGAAGGCCGTCGCCATCGCGCTCGACGGCACCGTACGCGACCTTTCCGACCCCGTCATCGACGGTAAGATCGAGATCGTAACCCGCGCCGATCCGCGCGCCCTGGAACTGATCCGCCACGATGCGGCGCATGTTATGGCGGAAGCCGTGCAGGAATTGTGGCCGGGAACCCAGGTGACCATCGGGCCTGTGATCGAGAACGGCTTCTACTACGACTTCGCCAAGGAAGAGCCCTTCACGCCCGACGATCTACCGAAGATTGAAAAGCGGATGAAGGAGATCATCCAGCGCAACAAGCCCTTCACCAAGGAAGTCTGGTCGCGTGACAAGGCCAAGGAAGTCTTTGCCTCCAAGGGTGAAAAATACAAGGTCGAGTTGGTCGATGCGATCCCGGAAGATCAGGAGCTGAAGATCTACTATCAGGGGGACTGGTTCGACCTCTGCCGTGGGCCGCATATGGCGTCCACCGGGCAGATCGGCATGGCCTTCAAGCTGATGAAGGTGGCAGGCGCCTATTGGCGCGGTGACAGCAACAACACGATGCTGAGCCGCATCTACGGCACCGCCTTTGCTGAACAGGAAGAGCTGGACCGTTACCTGCATATCCTGGCCGAGGCCGAAAAGCGGGATCACCGCAAGCTCGGCCGTGAAATGGATCTCTTCCATTTCCAGGAGGAGGGCCCCGGCGTCGTCTTCTGGCACGGCAAGGGCTGGCGCATGTTCCAGACGCTGACCTCCTATATGCGCCGTCGTCTCGAAGGTACCTATCAGGAAGTCAACGCGCCGCAGGTGCTCGACAAGTCGCTGTGGGAGACCTCCGGTCACTGGGGCTGGTACCAGGAGAACATGTTCGCGGTGAAGTCCGCCCATGCTTTTACCCACCCTGATGACGAGGAAGCCGACCAGAAGATTTTTGCGCTGAAGCCGATGAACTGCCCGGGTCACGTGCAGATCTTCAAGCATGGCCTCAAATCCTATCGCGAGCTGCCGGTTCGTCTCGCCGAATTCGGCAATGTCCACCGTTACGAGGCCTCCGGCGCGTTGCACGGTCTGATGCGCGTGCGCGGCTTCACCCAGGACGACGCCCACGTCTTCTGCACGGAAGAGCAGATGGCGGCCGAATGCCTGCGCATCAACGACCTGATCCTTTCGGTCTACGAGGACTTCGGTTTTGGTGAGATCGTCGTAAAACTCTCGACCCGCCCGGAAAAGCGCGTCGGCTCGGACGATCTATGGGATCGCGCCGAAAGCGTGATGATGGAGGTCTTGAAGCAGATCGAGGAACAGTCGGGCGGCCGCATCAAGACCGGTATTCTGCCGGGCGAGGGCGCGTTCTACGGTCCGAAGTTCGAATACACGCTTCGCGACGCCATCGGCCGTGAGTGGCAGTGCGGCACGACCCAGGTCGACTTCAACCTGCCGGAGCGCTTTGGCGCCTTCTACATCGACGACAAGTCGGAGAAGAAGCAGCCGGTCATGATCCACCGCGCCATCTGCGGCTCGATGGAACGCTTCCTCGGCATCCTGATCGAGAACTTCGCCGGGCACATGCCGCTCTGGTTCGCACCGCTGCAGGTCGTCGTTGCCACGATCACCTCGGATGCCGACGACTACGGTCGTGAGGTTGCCGAGCAGCTGCGCGAAGCGGGTCTGCAGGTCGAGACGGACTTCCGCAACGAGAAGATCAACTACAAGGTCCGCGAACACTCCGTGACCAAGGTTCCGGTGATCATCGTCTGCGGCAAGCGCGAGGCGGAAGAGAAGACGGTCAACATCCGTCGTCTGGGATCGCAGGAGCAGGTCTCGATGCCATTGGTCGAGGCGGTGGCGGTGCTGGCGGGCGAAGCAACGCCTCCGGACGTCAAGCGCAAGCTGGCCAACCGCAAGATCTGAAGGGAGGGTGTCTGGCGGGATCTTCAGGTTCCTGTCAGACACCTGTCATCAAATGTGCATATGACAGAATCATGATTGTCGTCAGGCCATCGAGGTGTCTTCGTGAAGTTCAATGAACTGTCTTATGCCAACGCCCGTGATCCCAAGCTGAAGCGCTGGTTCATCCGATCGATCGAGGGCCTCTCGGGCCGGGACCGCTACACGCGGCTATACGAGATCTGGCGCAACGACATCGTCGGTAAGACGGACCGCGTCTTCGGCAAGATGCTCGATCTCATCAACGTCGACCTGAAGGTGCAGGGTAGCTGGCCACCGGAGTACATTCCGGAAGGTCCCATCGTCATGGTGGCCAATCATCCTTTCGGCATCGGCGACGGTATTGCGGTGCTGGCGTTGGCCGAGCAGCTTGGTCGTCCGTTCCGTGTGCTGATCAACAACGAACTGCTGAAGGTGCCGGAGATGGCGCCATATTCACTGCCGGTCTCTTTTGAGGAAACCAAGGAAGCGCTCTCCATCAACATGCAGACCCGCCACGAGGCGCTGCGTCTGCTGAAGGAGGGGGTCACGGTTGTGATATTTCCGGCCGGTGGCGTTGCAACAGCGAAGAAGGGCTTTGGTAGGGCGGAAGACCTGCCCTGGAAGATGTTCCCGGCCAAGCTCATTCAGGCAGCCAGGGCCAATGTCGTGCCTGTTTATTTCGAAGGTCAGAACGGACGGCTGTTCCATCTGGCGAGCAAGATCTCGCTCACCCTGCGCGTCTCCCTTCTCATCCGCGAATTCCGCCGACTGTCCGGTTCGGCGATTTCTGCCCGTGTTGGGCCGATGATAACTTGGGAGGAGTTGAGCGCGCTTGTCGACCGCAAGGACCTGCTGGCCCGTCTATTCGGCGCCGTCTTCAGCATGGCGCCTGTAGAGCGGCGGCGTTTCCGCAAGGCGGCCTGACTTCAGATCAGTTGGTAAGCGGCAGCTCGACGTCGATGTTGCTGCCGGCGGCGACCTCAAAATCCTTCTGGTAGATCTTGTCCTTGTTGCGCGCGACAACCGTGTATTGTCCCTCGGACAGCACCATGACTGGAAAGGCGGAGACGCTTTCCGCGACGATGTCGCCGCCCGATGTTAGAACAGACCATGCCGTGTCCGCGATGGCTTCGCCACCCGGCTCGGAGACCAGCTTGAAGCCCACCTGCGAGGCGCGGTGCTGGATCGTCGCTTCGGTGAGTTCACCGGCCTCGACCGTGATGTCGGCGCGCACCACCGCATTCACCGATCCATATTCGGAAACGACGTGATAGGTGCCTGCATTCAGCCGGACGATGGTGTTCGGTTTGACGTCGGCGAGCACCAGACCCCGTTCGCCGTCTTCGCGCACTTCGGACGAGTAGATGTCGAAGCTGAGTTGCTTGTCGGGGATGTGCGAATCGGCGCCGGACACCGCACTGAGCGTCAGTCCGCCTGCGTCCAGCACCATCACCTGCTCTTCGACATCGCCGACTGCAGGAACGTTGAGTTTCTTTGTGGCGCCAGCGCGGCCAAAGGAAACGTTGACGAAATAATCGCCCGGGGCGAGCTGGAAGGCTGCCGATCCGCCTTCGGCGCTTGCAAGCAAAGGCAGCTTTCCGTCGGCGCCCGGAATGGGACTGAACACGCGCCAGGACAGCCCATGCTGCATGGCGTCGCCCTTGGCCGTCAGCTTGGCTTCCAGCTTGACGCTGCGGCTCTGGTTTACGGGGGCAAGCGCTTCTGCGCCGGGCGCGGAGAAAGCCTTAAGCTTCGGCATCTTGGTCGAACCATTCAACTGCTTGAACGTATCGAACGCTTCCTGCGAACGGCTCTCGGGCGCAGCCGTGAGGACTACGCAAAACCCGACGACGACACGGGCGAGAATTCCTTGGCAGGTCATGCGATGCACTGTCTGTTGACTTCCTTCCCAATGCCGGCAACTTCAAACCGAATGCCGTGGCAATTTCAAGACCGGCTTTGTTCCCACAGGCCGACAAGGGTTATCATCTATGCGAAATGACATCAAACTGCTTGATTATCTGGCCATCCGCCGCTCGGTCCCCGCGTTTCAGATGCGCGAGCCCGGCCCGGACCGCCGGGAAATCGAATCAATACTCTCCCTTGCTGTCCGCGTTCCCGATCACGGCAAGCTCGCTCCCTGGCGATTCATCGTCTATCGCGGCGAAGAGCGCGCGCGGATCGGAGAGGCGCTTCTTGCCATGGCGCTCGACAAGAATCCCGATCTGTCCGATGAAATGATCCAGGTGGAGCGCAGTCGCTTTACCCGCGCCCCCGTCGTCATCGCAGTGGTCTCCACGGCTGCCCCGCATTTCAAGATACCCGAGTGGGAGCAGGTGATGTCCGCCGGTGCCGTCTGCCTCAATCTTTTGATGGCTGCCAACGCCTATGGTTACGTCTCGAACTGGCTGTCCGAATGGTTTGCCTTCGACGAGAGTGCCTATCCGCTGCTGGGAGTTAAGGCGGGAGAGAAGGTCGCCGGCTTCATTCATATCGGCTCAACCGACTTCCCGATCGTCGAGCGACCACGTCCTGCCTTGTCGGATGTCGTCACATGGCAGGGTGGCGAGGATTGATGTTCTACGATACCGCAAGCAATGCTCATCGCATGGCGCACGATCCCTTCAAGGCGATCGTCGCGCCGAGACCCATCGGCTGGATTGGGACGAAGGGCAGGGACGGCAGTCTGAACCTGTCTCCCTATTCCTTTTTCAACGCAGTCGGTGACCGGCCAAAAATGGTGATGTTCTCGTCGAGCGGCCGCAAGGACAGTCTTCGCAACGTGGAAGAGACAGGCGTCTTCACCACGAGTTTCGTTAGTCGGGCCCTGCTCGAGAAGATGAGCCTGTCGTCGACACCGGTCCCCTATGGCACCGACGAGTTTGCCCTTGCCGGATTGACGGCTCTTGAGGGCCGGGTGGTCGACGCACCCTATGTGGGAGAGGCGGTGGCCGTGCTCGAATGCCGTGTCACCATGGTGACGATGCTGCCCGACATTGATGGTAACGACACCGACAGCCACGCGGTTTTCGGGCAGGTCATGGGGATCCACATCGATGAGAGGGTTATTCGCAATGGACGGTTTGATCTCGGACTGGCCGATCCCATCCTGCGTGCCGGTTACATGGATTATGCCGGCATTTCGTCCTTAATCGAACTCGCCCGCCCCAACCAGCGGGCCAGTGGTTAATGAACGTGGTGAACGTTTCTTAAAGACTTTGGCGCTAGGGTCTTCATGACCGGGATCATCCGGTGCGTGTTCGTAGCGAGTGGGTCTGACTGTGATCGTTGCCGCATTTCTGAAATGGGTCGAAACCGCCAGAACGCAGGAGCGGGCCAAAGCTGCCAATGCTCTTGCTCGCGCCTATCTGCGATCTCAAATGTCCGCCGACGAGCGCCAGGCAGCACAGGTGGCCATGACCTATCTGCTGGATGACCCGTCGCCCCGTGTGCGCCTGGCTTTGGCGGAAGTTCTTGCCGCTGAGCCCCGCGCGCCGCGTGCAATCATGGTTTCCTTGTCAGAAGACCAACCCGAAATCGCCTCCACCGTCATTCTACTGTCGCCAGTGCTCACCGATGCCGATCTGGTCGATATCGCAGGCCGTGGTACAGTGGAAACCCGCGCACTCGTCGCTGCGCGAGGGACCGTGAGCGTTGGGGTCGCCGCAGCCCTGGCCGAGATCGGTGATGCCGCAGAGCTGGAAGTCCTGCTCGAGAACCCCGGTGCTCGCCTCACACCTTTCACGTTGCGCCGCATTGCCGAAAGACATGGCCGCGATGAACGTATCCGCGCCCTGCTGTTGGATCGCGACGATCTGTCCGCTGGCCTGCGTCAGTTGCTGGTACAATTCGTCGCCGAAGCGCTGTCCGGTTCAGGGCTGGTGATCGGCGCAATCGGCAGTCGCCGCATCGAACGGATCGCCCGCGAAGCGAGCGACAGTGCGACGGTGGCTCTGCTTTCTGATGTTCATGGCGAAGAATTGCGCCACCTGACGGATCAACTGCGTGATGCCGGCCGCCTGACACCTGCATTCCTGATGCATGCGCTCTGTGCCGGGCGCACCGATTTCTTTGCCGCTGCCGTCGAATCGATCTCTGGCCTCGACGAGCGCCGGGTCCGTGCCATCCTGGCCACCGGCCGTCTGCATGCGGTGCGCGCGCTCCTCGAATCCACAGGCCTTTCCCGCGAGATCAGCCCTCTCTTTGTCGACGCGATCACGCAGTGGCGCAGCCTCATCCAATCCGCCCACGGCCTCGAACTGGATAACATAGCCCACCGCCTGATTGCGCGGCACCGCGGACAGACAGGTCTGAGCGATACGGCTCGCGCTTTGCTTGATATGGTCGAAAGGCTCGCGATCGCGGAGGAGCGTCGTCTCGCCCGCGATTATGCCAGCGGTCTGGCGCTTGCTGCGGCCTGAGTCGCGAGGGCTCAGGGAATGATCTTCTTCGCCACCCAGGAATAACTGTCCGACACAACATGGATCGGCGTCTCGAAGATCATCTTGATTTGCGCACGGCCCGGCAGCACCTCGCGGATCGTGTCGATCGCCCGTGACGTCAACGTCTTGTGCTCCTCGGTCAGTTCTGGCTTTGCCTTGACCGTGGCCGCCGCATCGGCATTTGCCTTTGCCGAGGCTTCCACGGCATCGGCGATATCCGGCGGTGGCGCCTGGCAGACTGCGACCGCGGTCGGAAAGCCGATATTTCCGTACCGCGAGAGAACCGACTCGGATGCCGCATCGCAGAGTTCAATCGACACGAAACGCTCCGGCGGCGTCTCGACGAACTGGCATTGATTGACACTGTCGTCACAGCCGAGGATCGTCATCATGATCAGGGCGGTCTTCATGGGTCAAGGTGCTCCTGTGGATGGCGGATGCGACGGGACACAAGGAATGAAGCCAAAAGAAGGCCTGCGTGATCGCGACACCAGTCTAGGTGGACCAATGTGGCCGTACTCAACATGATGCAGGCTGACAACGCTCGATCAGGGAACAGAAATCTTACGTGGCCGGGACGGGGTTGCCGACGGATCCAGAGCGTCCGGATGAGCCATGGCCGGTTCTGCATGTGGCCCGGTATCCGAAGAAAGGTCTTCCGACAGTTCCACTTCGCGGATCCATTCCCGCCAGATCGAAACCAGCAGGGCCATGAGTACCGGGCCGATGAACAGCCCAAGGAACCCCATGGTTTTGACGCCGCCCACCAGACCGAAGAAGGTGGGCAGGAAAGGTAGTTTGATGGGCCCACCGACCAGCCGCGGGCGGACCGTCTTGTCGACAATGAAGAGTTCGACGGAACCCCAGATGAGAAGCGCAACCCCTTGGATCACGTGGCCGCTGGCTGCGAGATAGATGGAAACGAGTGTGAACGACAGAGGCGCGCCACCGGGAATAAGCGCCATGATGCCGGTGATGACCCCAAGCGTCACCGGCGAGGGAACGCCGGCCAGCCAATAAGCAATACCGAGCACGATGCCTTCGCCGATGGCGATCAGCGTCATGCCTGTGACGGTCGAGCTGATGGTGGCCGGTACCACGCGCGAGATGCGTTCCCAGCGATTGGGGAGGATGCGCTCGCCCAGAAGGTCGAGTTGTCGCGCAAAGCTGGCTCCGTCCCGGTAGACGAAGAAGAGCGCAATCAGCATGAAGAGCAGGGTCAGCACCAGATGGAAGAGCCCGTCGCCCGCAGCGATCACCGCCCGGTAGATATTGCCGATATTGGCACCGCTGACGATCTGGATCATCTCGCCGATCGAGCCGGGCGGCCCGACATGCAGGCGCCACTTCTCCGCAAGCCACTCACCAGCCCATGGCAGCGCTGTGATCCAGGCCGGTGGCGGGGCGCCCAGCCTGTTCGCTTCCAGCGCCCAGGTGATCCACTGGCGGACCTCTTCCACGGCATAGCTGATGGCAATGCCGATGGGGATGACGAGGAAGGCGAGAATGAAGAGAATGGCGCAGGTGGCGCCGATGGTCGTGTTGCCGTTGACACTGTTGAGGAGGCGGCGATAGAGCGGCCAGCTTGCGAAGGCAACAACGAGTGCGGCCAGTACCGGCACGACAAACCCATGGAAGAAATAGATCGCGGCAATGCCGATCAGGACCAGCAGCCAGCGGGCCATGGAGATCGGCGTGATCAAAGCGATTCGGTTGGCCGTCGCCTGACCGAGCCAGCGCGGCCCCTTTTGCGGGTTCTGTTGATCGATCTGGCTCACAATCGTCTGCGCCCCTCTGCCTAATGCCCCTGCATATGGGGCATAATCGGAACCGACACAAGCTGGCAACGACTTCAGCTTGGCCCAGCGACGCAACGGCGCATCGTGCGGGCAAGGGCTTGCAGTCTGTGGCAAGCCTTCGAGGCACTCTTGAGCTTTCGTTCGTGCTTGTCGTCAGTCAGAATTTGCCGCCAAGATCGAGTGCCAGCCTCTGCGACTGCAGTCCGTCGAGATCCAGTGTCGCACTGTAGCGCCCGCGCAGCGTGGCGCCTGTAGCCTGTAGCAGGGTGACGCCAAGCCCGACTGTCAGACTGTCCCGACGGGTCCGGTTACCCGCCACGAGATAATCGATCGTCCAGCTGTCGTCCGCATAGGTGACGGTGGTGTCGCTTGTATCGGAAAAATCATGCGAGAAATCCAGAGACAATTCCGGCCTGACGATTTGCTCGTCCATCTGGAGATCATAGCTGAAGGATGCACCAACAGTGGTGGTCAGACTATTGCTCTCCTGTCGGCCAAACAGCGCGTTCTCCCAATCGGCACCAGATTCCTCGGCGCTATCCAGGATCGAGTGCGAGGCGGCGAGGCGCCCATAAGTGCTGATGGTCAAGTCATCCTGCCGGTAGTCGTAGCCGCCGGAGATGGCCGCAAAGACCTGCCGACCGCTGCGGCTTGCCTCGGCTTCTGCCCCGGTGGATGACGTGATGCGGACAGAATCGAAATCCAGCAACCCGGCGCCGATCAGGCCGTCGACGAAGAGGCCGCCACCGGGTTGATACAGGCCATAGACGGTGGCGCTCGCAGCCCGGTTGATGCTGGTCGTCCCGTCGCTGCCGATCTCTGCGCGATCGCGCGAGTATCCGATCGATATCCCTCCGATCACCGTGTCGCTGAGGCGATAGTCCAGTCCTCCTGTCACGGATACGGTGGCGAAATCGAATGCGCTTTCTCCACTGAGGCTATCTCTGTCGCCCAGATCGATGGAGCCGGCAGACCAGAAGGCGAGATCCCCATCTGCGAGTGGCGAGCAGCCGGCATTTGCACTGACAGGCGCCTTGCCATCACTGCTGTCGCTTAGAGACAGCGAGATGGTGTTCTCCAGGCAGGCTTTGCCGTGCAAGGACTTCAAGTGGTCATTCACGGTGTCCGTCTGTGCTTTCGCCAGCCGTCGCGCTGCGGATGCCTGCGCCTCCAGCAATCCCACAAGGTCGGCATCGGTCGAGAGAATCGGTCTTGCGGCCACCTGCATCTGGACGGATGCCGGTGCCGAGGTGCCACTTGCACTGGTGAGCGTATAGGTGGCGGTGACCGTGCCGGTGAAGTCGACATTGGCGGTGAAGCGAAGCTTGTAGCGACCTGCCGCATAGGCCGCTGAAATCGCTTGTGACGCGCTTGTCGCGGCCGTGTCGTCAAGGACGATGACGGCCGTGCCGGCAGAGGCGGGTGATAGCGAGACGAGATCGGCTCCGGTGAAGGGCCCGCCGGTAGCGCCCTCCGTCAGATCGATGGTGATCGTTCGGCCGGAATTCGTCGAAACGGTAAGCGCTGGGGCCACGGGGAGTGCGTCATCCACCTGCAAGGTAAGGTTCGCCGTCCCCGTAGCGCCATAGGCATCTGTGGCGACCATGTATACGGGAAAGCTGCCGGTTTCGGTTGCTGTGCCCGAAAGAGTGCCGCTTGATGTGTCGAATGTTAAGCCGTCGGGCAAGGTGCCGGTGATCGCATAGCTGTAGGGGGCGGTCCCGTTGGAAGCTATGAATGTCTGGCTGAAGGTTTCGGCCTGACGCAGGGACAATGTGCCATCCGGCGTTATCGCCAGGATCGGCTGGCCGACCGTGATGGAAACTGTCGCCGGGGCGGAACTTCCCGTCGAATTGGTTGCTGTATAGGTGAAGCTATCGTCACCGGAATAGCCGGCTTCAGGGGTGTAGGTGATCGATGTGCCGGTCGCCGTCGCCGTCCCGTGGTTGGGCGCTGATGCGATTTCAACGCTGTCGGCCGCACCGCCTGAAAGATCGAGCGTGATCACGTTGTCGGTGCTGTTGGCGTCGACGCTTGCCACTACGTCTCCGACAGTGGGTGCTGCAATAGCGATCGCGAGCGTATAGCTCTGACTGCCGGTCGCCCCCAGCGAATCCGTCGCCGTGATTTCGAAGGTCTGGCTCCCGTCCGCCGTAGGGCTTCCGGACAGCGTGCCATCCGACGAGAGCGTGAGGCCATCAGGCAGGTCGCCGGAGGTCACAGTGAAGCTGTAGGGAGCCGTCCCGCTCGAGGCGGAGAGTGTCTGACTGTAGCTGCTGTTTGCCACACCGCCGGGCAGGGTTGTCGGTGTGATGCCAAGGGTCGGCTTGGACACGGTTACGGTGACCGTCGCGGCGACTGACGTGCCTGTGGAGTTCGTTGCGGCATAGGTGAATGTGTCGATACCCGAGTAGCCCGGGGTGGGTGTGTAGGCAATTGACGTGCCGCTGGCCACGGCGGTGCCGTGTTGTGGCGAGGTCACCACCGAAACGCTGTCGGCAGTCCCGCCAGCGAGATCGAGCGAGATCGGGGCGTCGGTACTGTTGGCGTCGATGATCGCGCTCACATCTGCGACGATGGGAGCCGCAATTGCAATATCAAGAGTGTAGCTTTGTGTACCCGTGGCACCATAGGTGTCAGTGGATGTTACCTCGAATGTCTCACTTCCTTGCGTCGTCGGCGTCCCCGATAGGGTTCCCGAGGTGGAAAGTGTGAGGCCACTAGGTAATACGCCACCGGTGACGGCAAAGCTGTACGGCGATGTTCCGTTGGTCGCGGACAGGGTCTGGCTGTATGCCACATTGGCCGTTCCACCAGGCAGGTTTGTCGGCGACAGCACCAGCGCAGGCGCAGTGACCGTAACCGTCACCGTTGCGGTATCGGAGAGGCCAGATTCACTCTCGGTGACCGTATAGGTGAAGCTGTCCGAACCCGAATAGCCGGCAGCCGGTGTGTAGCTCAAGGTCGAACCTGAGTAACTCGCAGTGCCATGTGCCGGTGCCGAGACACCGGTGAGCGATTCCGTTCCCGTCATGGGTACGGCGACTTGATTGCCGCTGCTATTGGCTGAAACCGTGGTCGAGAGGTCCGATGTTGAGGGGCCGACCTTCAACGTCATGGATTGGTTCGAGGAGTAGCCGTCGGCATTGATGACCTGATAGGTGAAGGTCCAGCTTCCCGTGGTGCTCGGCGTGCCCGATATGGTGCCGCTCGAACTGTTGAGGTTTAGCCCGGGCGGTAGGGAACCGCTGGTGATCGAGTAGGATACGACAGTCGAGCTGGCACTGTATGAGGCTGTGACGGCCCGACTGTAGACTTCGCCCTTTTTGGCATTTGGCCAACTGCTGGATGAGAAGGTAATCCGGGGTTTCACGGTGATGTGGTGCGTATCGGATGCCACAACCGTGACATAATCTGGCGCGGCCAGGGCCTTGGTCGTGATCGTTATTTCTCCGACAAACCCGGCAGCCGAAGTGTAAATGAGATCATACGACATATCGTGTGGACTATCAGTAGTGCCAGTGTACGTGGAATAAAAGAATTGTACTGACGACTGGCCATAGCTGTTTACGACGATCCGGACAGGCTCGCCGCTATAGGCCTCATAATAGTAGTCTGTTGCGCGGGCATGCGTGTGCAAAAGGCAGATAAAGCATGTGAGCGCAGCAAGTGCTGTCTTGGAGCCGCGTCGCAGCATCGTTTTGATGAAAATCAACATGGAAAATGGACTCTTGCTGGCATGGGCTCGCGTTCGAAATCGAAACGCTGCAGCCGGTTTTGACCCCGGTGTAGCCCGCAACAGAACGTCACGGATCGCCCAACACTGGGCGTAACCGCGCAAGCAATGGCCAATTTTGTGCCTTTTCATCCCCGATTAGAGCGTTGCACTGGGCACATCGTGACACCGGTTTCGGGGAGGCGCCGCCGCTCTTTCAATAGGGAGGCTATCTCGCCATCTCATACGGGCATCGCCCGTCGGACGGTTCTGCCCTTGGCGATCTCCCGCAAGTGGGATGCGGGCGGTAAGGTGCGTGACAGCTAAGCACCGCCGGAACGCGTGCAGTTGACTGCAGAGCACGCTATCATCCGGTATTTCTTATCGTCGATCGATAATTGTTGTTCAAGATGCCGCTTGGCTCGCCGGCACCAATGATATCAGCGGATGGCAACGCCGATGGCGGTTCGACGAATGGAACCGCCTTCGTCTTGCCTCAGATATCGAGATTCTCCGCAAACGCTGCGCGCTCCTGGATGAAGCGGAACCGGGCCTCCGGCTTGGTGCCCATCAGGGCATCCACCGCATCCCGCGTACCCTCGAAATCGACATCATCGATGCCAACGCGCAGCAGTGTGCGCTTGGCCGGATCCATCGTCGTTTCCTTCAGCTGCGCCGGCATCATTTCTCCAAGGCCTTTGAAGCGGCCGATCTCGACCTTCTTGCCCTTGAACACCGTTTCCATCAGTTCGGCGCGGTGCGCGTCGTCCCGGGCATAGACGGTCTTCGCGCCCTGGCGGATCACGTAGAGCGGCGGAACCGCGAGATAGAGGTGATTGCCGCGGATGAGCTCCGGCATTTCCTGGTAGAAGAAGGTGATCAGCAGCGAGGCGATATGGGCGCCGTCGACGTCGGCATCGGTCATGACGATGATGCGCTCATAGCGCAGGTCTTCGTCGCGATACTTCGTTCGCGTACCGCAGCCGAGCGCCTGGATCAGGTCCGCGATCTGCTGGTTTGCCATCAGTTTTTCGCGGCTGGCCGAGCCGACGTTCAGAATCTTGCCGCGCAACGGGAGGATCGCCTGATTGGCCCGGTTGCGGGCCTGCTTGGCAGAGCCACCCGCCGAGTCCCCTTCGACGATGAAGAGTTCGGCGCCCTCGGCCGTATTCTGGGCACAGTCGGCCAGCTTGCCAGGCAGGCGCAGTTTTCGCACGGCCGTCTTGCGGTTGACTTCCTTCTCCTTGCGGCGGCGCAGACGCTCTTCCGCACGCTCGATCACCCAGTCGAGCAGCTTCGCCGCCTCGTTGGGATTGTCGGCGAGATAGTGGTCGAAGGGGTCGCGCAGCGCATTTTCAACGATGCGCTGGGCCTCGACGGTTGCGAGCTTGTCCTTGGTCTGGCCGACGAATTCCGGCTCGCGAATGAAGACAGACAGCATGCCGACGGCAGAAATCATCACGTCGTCGGTGGTGATCTGCTGCGCGCGCTTGTTCTGCGTCAGTTCGGCGTAGTTCTTCAGGCCCTTGGTGAGCGCGATACGCAGGCCAGCCTCGTGCGTGCCGCCCTCGGGTGTCGGGATCGTATTGCAATAGGAATGCAACGCCGGGTCGCCGCCATACCAGGTAACGGCCCATTCCATCGCACCATGGCCACCGGTCTTTTCCGTCTTGCCGGCGAATATCTCGCGGGTGACGGTGAACTCCTTGCCGAGGGTAGCGGCCAGATAGTCCTTCAACCCACCGGGGAAGTGGAAGACCGCCTTTTCCGGGATGTCCCCGCCCTCGGGCACCATGCCTGGGTCGCAAGACCAGCGGATCTCGACGCCGCCGAAAAGATAGGCCTTGGACCGCGCCATGCGGAAGATCCGACCGGGGTCGAACTTTGCATGGTCGCCGAAAATCTGCGGGTCGGGATGAAAACGCACACGCGTGCCACGGCGGTTGTGAACTTCGCCAAGCTCTTCAAGCCCGCCCTGCGGCACGCCGCGCGAAAACCGCTGGCGATAGAGCTTGCGATTGCGCGCAACTTCGACCTCTAGCAGATCGGACAGCGCGTTGACGACCGAGACGCCAACGCCGTGCAGACCGCCTGAGGTCTCGTAGGCCTTGCCGTCGAACTTGCCGCCGGCATGCAGCTTGGTCATGATGACTTCGAGCGTCGACTTGCCCGGGACCTGCGGATGGAGTTCGACGGGGATGCCGCGGCCGTTGTCGGTCACGGTGAGGAAGCCCTCGGCATCGAGATGCACGTCGATGAAGTTCGCGTGGCCGGCTACCGCTTCGTCCATCGAGTTGTCGATGACTTCGGCAAAGAGGTGGTGCAGGGCCTTTTCGTCGGTACCACCGATATACATGCCCGGACGCATACGCACCGGCTCAAGTCCTTCCAGCACCCGAATTGACGACGCTCCGTATTCGTCGCCAGATGATGTGGCAGGCTGGGAGGCCGGTGCCGGGGCCGATGGAGCAGGGCGCGCGACGCGTGCCGGCGCTGCCACAGGTTCGGCATCAGCCTTGGTCGGGATCGGCATTGCCGAAAAGAGATCGTTGTCGTCCATGGCGTCGTTCGATACTCTGTTGATGATCAAGCCGGTTTGTCGGCACCTTCAGAACGCCGCTGCACCTGGCTGATCGCGTCTGCGAATCGGTCGGATTGTGCCAGAAAGGCAGGGCAGGCGCGAAGGGCCAGACAGCCGGCGCATGTTGAATTCGGGCCAGCTTTGCGTGGCACATTTCGCGAAGGCAAGCGTGAGCCGAGAGGAAACCCATCTTCCATGCAGATGTCCACAGCTCATTTCCGCACTGCGGCGATTTCCGGCGTTCTCTTTCCGTTTCTGTTTCTAGCAAACGTCCATGCGGAAGCTCTGGCGCCTTACAAGGATGATCTTTTCTCCGGCCAGAATGTTCTTGAAACCTCCGATGGCGGAGATTTCACCCGGATCGATTATGACGAGATGCGCGACATCAACGGTCGCGACAGCATCCCCGAACGGCGCGTAAAGGATCTCTACGTGTCGCTGAAGGTTCGACGGGCACAGGAGAACCAGACGCTGCCGCTTGCCGCGGGACCGCTCGACGTCGCGCGGGTTGGCAAAGATGGTGGTCAGGCCTTCACCGTAATCTTCATCCACGGCCGGGGAGGGGATCGCCGGCTCGGGATGAACGACATTACGTTCGGCGGCAATTTTAATCGCCTGAAGAACCTCGCCGCCAACAATGGCGGGACGTACTACGCACCCTCTGTCCACAGCTTCGACGAAACAGGGGTCGCCGAGATAGCGGGCTTGATCGACCATGCCTCCGCTCAATCGGGCGGAAGACCTGTGGTACTCGCCTGTGCCTCCATGGGGAGCTTCATATGCTGGGGCATGTCGCGCGATGCGAAGGCTGTAAGCCATCTCTCCGGTATGGCGATCCTCGGTGGCGCGCCTGATCCGGAATTGCCGAAATCGGCTGCCGCCAAGGCGAAACTGCCGATCTGGTTCACCCATGGCAGCAGAGACAGCGTCTACGCCGCCGATGACCAGATCGCGATTTACCGGACACTGCGCAAGGCGGGTCAGCCTGTGCGCTTTACTCTCTATGAAACGGGCTCGCACGGGACCCCGGTGCGCATGTCGGACTGGCGCACCATTCTCAACTGGCTTCTGCAATAGTGGAATGGCGTGAAACCCGGCGGTCTCCTCGCCTGCATTGTGCCGAAGACGCCGGCACGACGGGGTCACATTTTCACCATGTCGCCCGATAAAGCGGCCTATTTTGCAGTGCAATCTTTCCTTCGAGCCTCAGATTTGCTAGTCCCCGATGAAACGCAGGGGCTTGAAAACACATGACACCGGATGTTCGTCCGCTCGTCGCGGGCAATTGGAAAATGAATGGAACGCGGGCTTCGCTCGACCAGATCAAGGCAATCGCCGAGGGCGTTCAGGGAACGCTGGCCGATAAGGTCGAAACCCTGATCTGCCCGCCGGCAACACTGCTTTACGTGTCGACCGCGCTCTGCACGGACAGCCCGCTGCAGATTGGTGCCCAGGACTGCCACCAGAACGCTTCCGGCGCCCATACCGGTGATATCTCCGCTGAAATGATCGCCGATTGCTTTGGTACCCATGTCATCGTCGGCCATTCGGAGCGCCGGACCGATTACGCGGAGACCGACCATTTGGTGCGCGCGAAGGCGGAGGCCGCCTATGCAGCAGATCTGACGGCTGTCATCTGCATTGGCGAGACGGCCGATGAGCGCAAGTCGGGCCAGACGCTGGACATCCTGAAGCGCCAGCTGGCCGGCTCGGTTCCGGATGGCGCCAAGGCAGAGCGTACGGTGATCGCCTATGAGCCCGTTTGGGCAATCGGAACGGGCCTGACCCCGACGACGGCCGACGTGGCAGAAGCCCATGCCTTCATGCGGGCGGAACTGGTGAAGCGCTTCGGCGCCGAGGGCAAGGCGATGCGCCTGCTCTACGGCGGTTCGGTCAAACCATCCAACGCGCGCGAATTGATGGCCGTCGAGAATGTCGACGGCGCCCTCATTGGCGGTGCGAGCTTGAAGGCGTCGGACTTCCTCGCCATATACCGTGTCTATGAAGAACTCACCGCCTGAGGCCGAAAGGTTGAAAAGCGGGGAAGGGGCTTTCAAAGCCCGCCTCTCTCATGTAAAGACCCGCCAACCTCATTGATTTTGCCCATCTCGGGCAGGATGGACATTCCATGCAGACCGTATTGCTCGTTATCTACCTCATGGTCGTCGTCGCCCTCATCGGCGTCGTCCTTATCCAGCGCTCGGAAGGCGGCGGTCTCGGTATCGGTGGCGGTTCCGGCTTCATGTCGGCACGCGGCACGGCCAATGCCCTGACGCGCACGACGGCGATCCTGGCGACGCTCTTCTTTGCCATCTCGCTGGCGCTCGGCATCCTCGCCCGCTACGAATCCAAGCCGACGGACATCCTCGACCGGATCCCGGCCGCCAACGGCACGACCCAGGGCGGTGGCAGCGTTCTTGACCAGCTTCCGGGTGCCGCTGCACCCGCGACCCAGGCTCCGGCGACGACGACGCCTGCTGCGCCGGCAACCGCGCCGGCAGATCCGAACGCTGTTCCGAACAACTGATCGGACCGCATCTCATCGCTCCGGCGGGCTCCAGGGTCCGCCGGTTTTCTTTTGTCTGCATTCCGCCGCCGCCGATGAAAATTGTGCGTGACGCCATTTTGGGCTGGCGGAATCGAATCTGAAACGGTATCCGGTGAAGCCCATGGCGCGATATGTATTCATCACTGGCGGCGTGGTTTCCTCTCTTGGTAAAGGAATTGCGGCCGCGGCACTCGGAGCATTGTTGCAGGCACGGGGTTACCGCGTGCGTCTGCGCAAGCTGGACCCCTATCTCAACGTTGACCCGGGTACCATGAGCCCGACTCAACACGGCGAAGTCTTCGTCACCGACGACGGCGCCGAGACCGATCTCGATCTCGGTCACTATGAACGCTTCACGGGGCGTTCGGCCACCAAGACCGACAACATCACCACCGGTCGCATCTACAAGAACATCATCGACAAGGAACGCCGCGGCGACTATCTCGGCGCGACCGTTCAGGTCATTCCGCACGTCACGAACGAGATCAAGGACTTCGTCATCGAAGGCAATGACGACTATGATTTCGTCATCTGCGAGATCGGCGGCACCGTCGGCGACATTGAAGCCATGCCCTTCATGGAAGCGATCCGTCAGCTCGGCAACGACCTGCCTCGCGGGACCGCAGTCTACGTTCACCTGACCCTGATGCCCTACATCCCCGCAGCCGGTGAGCTGAAGACCAAGCCGACGCAGCATTCCGTCAAGGAACTGCAGGCACTCGGCATTCATCCCGACATCCTGCTGGTCCGCGCCGACCGCGAGATCCCACAGGCCGAACGCCGCAAGCTCTCGCTGTTCTGCAATGTGCGCGAAAGTGCCGTGATCCAGGCGCTGGATGTCGCCAACATCTATGACGTGCCGATGGCTTATCACAAGGAAGGTCTCGACAACGAGGTGCTGGCCGCCTTCGGGATCGAACCGGCCCCCAAGCCGCGTCTCGATGCCTGGGAAGAGGTCTGCAACCGCATCCACACGCCTGAAGGCGAAGTCACGATCGCGATCGTCGGCAAGTACACGGGTCTCAAGGACGCCTACAAGTCGCTCATCGAAGCCCTTTACCACGGTGGCATCGCCAACCGCGTAAAGGTCAAGCTCGAATGGATTGAGTCGGAGATTTTTGAAAAAGAAGATCCGGCCCCATGGCTTGAAAAGGTCAACGGTATCCTCGTCCCCGGCGGTTTCGGCGAGCGCGGGTCCGAGGGCAAGATCCTGGCGGCCCAGTTCGCCCGCGAACGCAAGGTGCCTTACTTCGGCATCTGCTTCGGCATGCAGATGGCCGTTGTCGAAGCCGCCCGCCATCTGGCTGGCATCGACAAGGCATCCTCCACCGAATTCGGCAAGACCGAAGAGCCGGTCGTCGGCCTGATGACCGAGTGGATGAAGGGCAACGAGCTTGAGAAGCGCTCGGCTGTCGGCGATCTCGGCGGCACAATGCGCCTCGGGGCCTATAAGGCTTCGCTGAAGAAGGGCACGAAGATCTCCGAGATCTATGGTTCGACCGATATCTCCGAGCGCCATCGCCACCGGTACGAAGTCAATGTTGACTACAAGGATCGCCTCGAATCCTGCGGTCTGGTCTTCTCTGGCATGTCGCCCGATGGCTTGCTGCCGGAAACCGTCGAGTATCCCGACCATCCGTGGTTCATCGGCGTTCAGTACCATCCGGAGCTGAAGTCGCGGCCGCTCGATCCGCACCCGTTGTTTGCAAGCTTCATCGGAGCAGCCCTAGAGCAGACCCGTCTAGTCTGAGAGACCAGACTTGCGATCGAAAGAGGGACCCGGCCATGTGTGCCGGGTCTTTTCGTTCGATAACGGCTGGTAGGTTTTGCGAAAGTCGAAGGAGATGCTCAGATCAAGGCCGTAGCAGCATGACCTGCACAGATTCACCGGCATTGGCTGCCGGAGCGTTCGGAGGCCGAATGATCAGGCAGTCGGACTGCGAAAAGATCCGCATCATCGAGGAATCCTGTTTCCCGAAGCTCGTGACCTGGAGCGCTCCGTCAGTCTCCAAGAACAGTCGGGCGCGAACATAGTCCTGCCGCTTGTCATTGGCGGGCAGTCCCGCCGTCAGTCGCGCCTGCCGCATGCGATCGGGGGGCGAGCAATGACCGAGACGGCACAGCAGCGGCTCCAGGAACAGAAGGCCGCATACCAGGCTGGAGATCGGATTGCCGGGAAGCCCAAGCACTTGCATGTCCCCAAGTTTGCCCACCATCAGTGGCTTTCCCGGCCGCATGGCAATCCGCCAAAAATCAAGTTCCATGCCAGCGGAGATCAGCGTCGACTGAACGAGATCGTGGTCGCCGACAGAGGCGCCCCCTAACGTCACCAACACGTCCGCACCGCTGCCCCGTGCGCCCTCGACAGCTGAATGAAGTGCCGGGCGGTCATCGGGCACGATGCCAAGATCGATGACATCAGCGCCATTGTCTCTTGCGAGGGCGGCGACGCCGAAGGTGTTGGAACTGATGATCTGGCTCGGGCCAGGCACAGTGCCCGGTGACACCAGTTCGTCGCCGGTAGCGAGGATAGCGACACGGGGGCGGCGGAAGACGGTCAGCCGGGCATGGTTCATCGCCGCGGCCAGTGTCAGATGGCTGAAGTCGAGACGGGTGCCGGCGGTCAGGGTGACTTCGCCTTCGGCAAAGTCCTGGCCTCTTGGGCGAATGTGACGGCCATGCGTGACGGGGAAGGTGGTCCGGATACGCCCGTCATCGAGCTTCTCCGCATCTTCCTGCAGGAGGATGCTGTCGGCACCCTCAGGCACTGGCGCGCCGGTGAAGATGCGGACGGCCTCGCCCACGCCGATGTTTCCGGAGAAGGCATGGCCGGCTGCCGACTCGCCGATCACGGCCAGCACGGCTCCAGTCTCTGCGGCGTCCTGTGCGCGAAGGGCATAACCATCCATCGCCGAGGCGTTGAAAGGCGGCTGGGTCAGCCGCGCAGCGAGGTCCGCGGCGAGAACCCGCCCGTTCGCATCATGGAGCGGCACGCCTTCCGCTTCGGAAATCGGAAGCGCTCCGTCGAGAAGCCGCGCCAGTGCATCTTCAACCGGCAGAAGCGACATCAACTACGCTCCGGGTGGCGAAAGGCACCGGACTTACCACCACTCTTTTCCAAAACGCGGATGCCACCGATCTCCATCGTCTTGTCGACGGCTTTCGCCATATCGTAGATGGTGAGGCAGGTGACAGAGACGGCAGTGAGGGCTTCCATCTCCACGCCGGTCTTGCCGGTAAGCTTGGCGGTGGCCTCGACGCGAAGACCGGCGAGTTCGGGGTCTTCGGTGATGTCGACCGTGACCTTCGACAGCATCAGCGGATGGCAGAGTGGAATGAGACTGGCCGTCTGCTTAGCCGCCATGATCCCGGCGATCCTAGCTGTCCCGATCACGTCGCCCTTCTTGGCGTTGCCGTCAAGTATGGTCATCAGCGTCTCCGGCTTCATCTTCACGAAACCTTCGGCGACGGCTATGCGAACCGTATCGTCCTTGGTCGAGACATCGACCATATGCGCCTCACCGGAAGCGCCGATATGCGTGAGCCTTGGGAACCCGCCAGTCATTCCGCCGCCAGCGCGCCGGACTTGCCGGTCAACAGCATGCGGGTCGCAGCCGAGACGTCGTCCTGGCGCATGAGGCTTTCGCCGACGAGAAAGGTCGTGATCCCGCACGTCTCAAGCCGTTGGCAGTCCTCGAAGGTGAAGATACCGCTTTCGCCGACAAGCAGCCGGTCCGTAGGCACCATTGCCGCCAACTCTTCGCTGACGCTGAGGCTAACCTCGAATGTGCGCAAATTGCGGTTATTGATGCCGACGAGTGGAGATTTCAGCTTAAGAGCCCGCTCCATCTCATCTGCGTCATGCACCTCGACCAGCACATCCATGCCGAGTTCGAATGCGACACCCTCGAGATCGGCGGCTTCTCCGTCTGATAAGGACGCCATGATCAACAGGATACAATCGCCACCCCAGGCGCGGGCCTCATAGACCTGATAGGCGTCGAACATGAAGTCCTTGCGCAAGGCCGGAAGCGAGCAGGCCTTGCGAGCCGCTGTCAGGAACTCCGGCGCGCCCTGGAAGCTCGGCGTGTCCGTCAGAACGGAGAGGCAGGCAGCACCTCCGGCTTCATAGGCAGCTGCGAGCACCGGCGGGTCAAAATCCGGACGGATCAGACCCTTGGAGGGGCTCGCCTTCTTGATTTCAGCAATTAGTCCGAAGCGACCTTCGTCGCGTGTCTTGATCAGGGCACGGTGAAAACCGCGCGGTGCCTCCTCGGCGGCGATGCGGTCCTTCAATTCGGACAGCGAGACGGCGGCCTTGGCGGCTGCAATTTCTTCCCGCTTGTAGGTTTCGATGCGCTTCAGGATATCGGTCATGATGGCAAGCTTAGTCCTGAGTGGGCGAATTGGAAATGGTGATCAGCATTTCGAGAGCGCGGGCAGCACTGCCACTGTCCAGCGACTGGCTGGCGAGGTGCATGCCTTCCGTCACGTCCTTCGCCTTGCCGGCGACGATCAAAGATGCTGCGGCATTACACAGCGCCACATCCCGATAGGCCGTCTTGGCGCCGCCGAGCACATCGCGGAGAGCCGCGGCATTCACCGTACCGTCACCGCCTCTGATAGCATCAAGCGTCACGGTTTCGACGCCGAAATCCGACGGCGTCAGTTCGAAGGTCGAGATCTCACCATCTTTCAGCGCCGCGACCAGGGACGGTCCTGTGTTGGTCAGCTCATCAAGGCCGTTCCCGTGCACGACCCAGGCGCTTGTGAGTCCGAGATCGCGAAGAGCCTCCGCGCCCGGCACCAGCCATTCCGGCGAATAGACGCCGAACAGTTGTTTCTTTACGCGGGCAGGACTGGAAAGCGGGCCGACAATGTTGAAGATCGTCCGCGCGCCAAGTTCGACGCGCGCCGAACCGACATGACGCATGGCCGGATGGTGCAGCTGAGCGAACATGAAGCCGATCCCGGCCTCGCGAATGCAGCGGGAAATGGTCGGAGGATCGATGTCGAGCTTCACCCCGAGTTGGGACAGCGCATCGGCCGTGCCGGATTTCGAGCTAAGCGCCCGGTTGCCGTGCTTGGCAACCGGCACACCGGCACCTGCCACGATAATCGCGGCAAGCGTCGAGATGTTATAGGTATTGGTTCCGTCGCCGCCCGTCCCGACAATGTCGATCGCATCCTCCGGCGCGTCGACCACGACCATCTTCTGGCGCATGATCGAGACAGCTCCCGCGATTTCGTCGACCGTTTCGCCACGCACGCGCAGTCCCATCAGGAAGCCCCCGACCTGCGCCATGCTGGCTTCGCCGGACATCAGGATTTCGAACGCGTCGCTCGCCTCCTGGCGTGTCAGAGGCTGGCGGCTCGCGATCTTCGCGATGAAGGGTTTCAACCCAGACATGGACGTGCTCCCCCTGACGTCGGCGTTAGCGAACGATGGCCTGCTGGGCCAGCGCCTGATTGAACGTCACGCCGTATTGCGCCTGCAACTGGCTGACCATCTGGTCGAGGATGTCGTCGCCGGCCGCATTGGCCATCGAGACGATCTGCTCGTCCTCGTTGCTCAGCACGCCGCCTGCAGCCTGATCACGCACGGCGGTCACGGCGAGCAAAATCTGGGTTGCCGGATCGCCGCCCGATGCGGTCGTGATCGTCCCTTCCGGACCGCTGAAGGCGGCGGTGATCGCAGCAGCACCAAGGACTGCATCTTCCGTGCGACGGCTGATGCCGGCCTTGCTTTCGACGGCAAGGCCGAGCTCGCTCGCGATGTCTTCCAGCTTGACGCCATCGGCGACACGCTTGCGCAGGCTCTCGGCCTTGGCGCCAAGAGCAATCCGCTGCTGCTCTGCCGTCCAGTCGGCCACAGCCTTTTCACGAACTTCCGCCAATTCACGATCGCGCTCCGCCTTAATGTCGGTCACGTCGAACCAGATGTAGCCGTTATTGCCGAGATTAACGGGAAGCGCTTCGACGCCGATATCGGTGCGGAAAACCTCGGCCAGTAGCGCGTCGCGTTCCGGAATGCCCGCCACTTCGGTTTCCCGCATGTCGAGCCCGCGGCGGTCGATATCGGTCACCGTCGCACTCTTCAGTTTCAGCTGGTCGGCGGCTTCCTTGAGCGATGATCCGCCGGCCCGCAGATCTTCGAACTGGTCGTGAACGGTCGTGATGTCAGCGACCGCAGCCGATTCGGCAAGCGCTTCGCGGATTTCCTCCCGGACCTCGTCCAGGCTACGGGTGCGGCCTTCCTTGATGTTCGTGATGCGCAGGATGACCGGGCCGAGCGCGCCTTCCACCACCGGCGTCGTGCCGCCCTCAGCCGTAACGGCAAAGGCAGCATCCGCCAGCTTGACATCCGGGAGCCGGTCCTTGGAAAAGTCGCCGAGCAGGACGTCGCTCGCGGTCTTGCCCTGATCGGTCACAAGCTGATCGAAACTTGTACCCTTGGCGAGTTCCGCAGCGGCGGCGTCAGCCAGCTCGCGCGTCTCGAAGGAAAGCTGCTCGATCGTGCGCGTGCCGGCGATTTCGTAAGAAGCCTTGCGACGCTCGTAATCGGCCTTGATCTGATCTTCAGTGACGGCAGACTTGTCCGCGATGTCGGCCGGTTCCAACTTTACATAGGTGAAGCTGCGGAACTCGGGCGCCCGGTAACGCGACTTCGTCGTATCAAACCAGGCCTGCAGGGTTGCATCATCTGGCGCCTTGATCGGATCGATATTGGCATTGGTCAGCAGAAGGTAATTGATGTCGCGGTTTTCGTAGCGATAGTCCTTGATTGCATCGACCAGCACCTTCGGCGCAACAAAACCGTCGGCCGTCGCGTCGACGATCTGGCTGCGGATGGCGACCTTCGAACGTTCATTGATGTAGTCGTTCTCGCGCAGCCCCGAATTGCGCAGACGAGACGTAAACAGAGCGCGGTCGAAATTGCCCGCCGAATTTTTGAACGCCGGATCATCGGCGATCAGCTGCGCAAGGCGATCCTGCGACAGGCCGAGATTCATATCGACGGCAAGCTGGTCGAGAGCAGCCCCTGCAGCGAGCTGGGAGAACACCTGGGATTCGGCCCCAAAAGCTTTCGCCTGCTCGGTGGTCAGCTGTGTCCCGAAGCGCCTGCTGAGATCGGCGACCTGACGCTGATAGGCGAAAGCAAAGTCTTGCGTCGAGACCGTCTGATCGCCCACGGCCACCACCGTATCGGAATTGCTGGTGAACAGCGAAGCCGAAACGCCCCATACGCCGAACGATGCCACCAGAAGCAACAGCAAGATCTTGGCGAACAGGGTTTGGGAAACTTTTCTCAGAATAACGAGCATCGGGACGCATGAACCTCTTGACTGATCTTCGCCTCGGGCGAAGCGGGTGGACTTCCTTAAATCAAAGATCGACGGAATTGAAGGCATATCGGGCCGAAAAGAGGCGGGATGTGCTTTCACCACAGAAGGAACGTCAAAGTGATCCCAACGGCTGCCCAGAGCCGCCTGTTATTCGACAAACGAGAGGGGATAAGAGAGAGGACTTTACCCGCTGTCGCCCTGGTCGCCACCTGATCGCGCACAAAAAAAGCCGGCGATGAAGCCGGCTTTTTGAAAGGTCAAGACTTTGTGGATCAGCGCTCAGTGATCGGCTTGTAGTCGCGCTTCGGAGCGCCCGTATAGAGCTGGCGCGGACGGCCGATGCGCTGCTGCGGATCTTCGATCATCTCGTTCCACTGTGCAATCCAGCCGACGGTGCGGGCGAGTGCGAAGAGAACGGTGAACATGGTCGTCGGGAAGCCGAGTGCGCGTAGCGTGATACCCGAATAGAAGTCGACATTCGGATAGAGCTTCTTCTCGATGAAGTAGGGGTCGTTGAGCGCAATCTTTTCAAGCTCGAGCGCCACCTTCATCAGCGGGTCATCACCGTGACCGGTCGCTTCGAGGACCTCGTACATGGTCTTCTGCATGATCTTGGCGCGCGGATCGTAGTTCTTGTAGACCCGGTGGCCGAAGCCCATCAGGCGGAACGGATCATTCTTGTCCTTCGCCTTTGCGATGTATTCCGGAATACGATCCACAGTGCCGATTTCCATCAGCATGTTGAGGGCCGCTTCATTGGCACCCCCGTGTGCCGGACCCCAGAGGCAGGCGATGCCGGCCGCGATGCAGGCGAACGGGTTGGCGCCCGAAGAGCCTGCGAGACGCACGGTCGAGGTGGACGCATTCTGCTCGTGATCGGCATGCAGAATGAAGATGCGGTCCATGGCGCGGGCCAGCACCGGGTTCACCTTGTATTCTTCACACGGCACGGCGAAGCACATGCGCAGGAAGTTCGACGCATAGTCCAGATCATTCTTCGGATAAACGAAGGGCTGGCCGACATGGTACTTGTAGGCCATGGCAGCGATCGTCGGCATCTTTGCGATCATCCGCAGCGACGCGACCATGCGCTGGTGCGGATCCGTGATGTCGGTGGAGTCGTGGTAGAAAGCCGACAGAGCGCCGACCGTGCCGACCATGACGGCCATCGGATGCGCGTCGCGGCGGTAGCCGGAGAAGAACTTGCTCATCTGTTCATGCACCATGGTGTGGTGCGTGACGCGGTAGTCGAAGTCCTTCTTCTGTGCCGGCGTCGGCAGTTCGCCGTAGAGCAGCAGGTAGCAGACCTCAAGGAAGTCACCCTTGTCGGCAAGCTGCTCGATCGGATAGCCGCGATGCAGCAGAATGCCTTCGTCGCCATCGATATAGGTGATCTTGGACTCGCAAGACGCGGTGGAGGTGAAGCCCGGGTCGTAGGTGAAGGCGCCGGTGTGCTTGTAAAGGGCTGCGATGTCGACAACGTCAGGGCCGATCGTACCGCCCTTGACGCTCAATTCGACCGTCTTGTCCCCGAGTTTCAAAGAAGCGCTTTTGTCCGTCATGCTAATCCTCCGGAATTGGCGGGAAGGCGTCTCCAAAAAGCCGCCATCGGTGAAGCGTGTTGATGTAGCTATATGATACGGAAGTTAATGCCAAGCTATCCAAAGGGCAAATTGTGCGTTGCGAAAACGGCGATGATCGAACCGAACGGTTCTAATCGATTTGATGCAAGCGCGCAGACTCCCGTGCCTCGAATTCACACGCTTTGATTGTCTCCCGAGAATGGATTATCATGCTCTTCGCTGGCGTTTGTCGCCGCCTCTGCGGGGTTGGGCCACGTGGTGGATCTGCTGGAAGGCAAGCTGGATTTGAATGGGGAGGCGTCACCGCCTGCCTCTGGTCAGGTGTGGCCAGCCCTGTCGCATACCCGTCGGACCTTGCCGCCTTCGATCCGTCCAACCGGCGGAACGCTCGCGCGAGCGGCTGACCAGATCAGCCGATTGCCAGGCGCGACGGCAAAGGCTGTCTCCCGCGAAATCGAGCAAGGGCATCTCTTCTTTTTCGTGCCAGTCTGCCTGGGGCTCGGCGCCGTCATCTGGTTCAACCTGCCGGTACCGCCCGCAGAATGGGCGCTCATGGCACTGTCAGCGATAGCCTTGGTGACTGTTGTGACGAGCATGGCAGGAACCATGCGGCGCTTTGTCTCTGTGGCGGGTTTGCTAGTGCTCGCCGGCATGGCTCTCACGGCGACCGAAATACGGCGCGCCTCTACAACCATCCTCGACACTCCCGTCCTGACTAAGGTGACAGGCCTGGTAGAGCGCCGGGAGGCGGGAGCAAGCGGAGAGTGGCGCTACGTGATCAGGCTTCTCCAGACGGAGGCCCCGATCCTCAGGCGTCCGCCGGAGCGTGTCTCGCTGCTTGCCCGCAGTCGGCACCAGCCTTTGAAAATCGGAGACGCCTTGACAGGTCGGGCGCGGCTTTCTCCGCCATCGGGGCCCGCCTTGCCGGGCATGAACGACTTCGCATTTCAAAGCTACTTTGCCGGCATCGGCGCGGTCGGCTTTTTCATGGGCGCTCCTCAATCCGTTACGGTCGCCTCTCTCCCGGCTGGCGACTACTGGGTCACGCTCGACCAGGCGCTATTCTCGCTGCGAGATCGGATTTCTGATCGCATTCATGCAGTCTTGCCCGGAGATACAGGAGCATTTGCCGCCTCCATCATTACGGGCGAGCGGCGGTCGATGTCGAAGGAAGCGACAGATGCCTTGCGACTGTCGGGGCTGGCGCACATCACCGCGATTTCCGGCCTGAACATGGCGCTCGCCGCCGGGATCTTCTTCGTCGGGTTGCGCGGCTTGCTCTGCCTGCTGCCCGTGTTGGCGCAACGCTATCCGATCAAGAAAGTCGCAGCTGCCGGTGCCTTGCTCGCCGCGACCGCGTATGTCCTCATTTCCGGCTATCAGGTATCCGCGCTCAGAGCCTATTTAATGACGGCAGTTATGCTGGTCGCCGTACTCATCGACCGCCCGGCGATCAGCCTGCGCAACCTCTCGGTGGCGG
The DNA here is from genome assembly GCF_006443685.1 of Rhizobium glycinendophyticum. Lineage (NCBI taxonomy): Bacteria > Pseudomonadati > Pseudomonadota > Alphaproteobacteria > Hyphomicrobiales > Rhizobiaceae > Peteryoungia > Peteryoungia glycinendophytica. The sequence goes on from NZ_VFYP01000001.1 coordinate 1,951,694, forward strand.
CGACCCTGATCCTGATCGCCCAGCCATCGGCAGTGATGGGGCCGAGTTTCCAGATGTCTTTTGCCGCGACGGCGGCACTGATCGCCGGCTATTCCGGCTGGCGATCCCGGCCACGCTCGATATGGCCCGCTCCAAAGTCTCCTACTGCCAAACTTGCCAGCTTCATCGTTAAGTTCATCGGGGGCACGCTTGCGACCTCGCTGATCGGCGGGCTCTCGACTGCGATCTTCGCCGTCACACATTTTCATCGCCTGTCGACTCACGGTCTCGAAGCCAATCTCGCGGCCATGCCGCTGATCTCCATCGTCGTCATGCCCGCAGGCTTCATCGCCATGTTGCTCATGCCCTTCGGCCTAGATGCGCCCTTTTTCTGGATCATGGGCCTTGGGCTCGATCTGGTCCTCGTGATGGCCCACACGGTCGCCGGCTGGGGTGACGGAGCGCTCGTCGCGCGGCAGCCTGCATGGTTTCCGATCCTGATCGTGACCGCGCTTCTGCTCCTGACGCTGCTTCACACCTGGTTGCGCCACGCCGGAACTCTGCTGTTGGCAATCACACTCGCCGCAGCAGCAGTCCGTCCCCCCGACACACCCGCAGATCTCTTCATCAGCGAAGACGGCCGACTGGTTGGCTTCTGGCCCAGGGGAAAGAATGAGGGAGAGGCAGGAAGCCTCGCCACAAACCGAAGCCGACCGCCTGCATTCCTCTTCGATCAATGGCAACCGGCGCTCGCTGTCAAACGTAACCAGCCGCCCATCCAGTTGAAATCGCCCGTCTTGCCGCCACCGGCGGACTGGAAAAACGGCAAGAGCTGGGATCAGCAGACAAGCCAGCAGGCCCGGCAAACTCTCACGGAACTGATAGGAGCAGCAAAGTCTGACGCCTTCACCTGTATCCGCGGAGCCTGCTCCGCCATGGTGTCCGGCGGCTGGAGGGTGGTGACCCTTGATCGCGCCGACCTCGCCGGCATTGCCTGCGACGTCGCCGACATTGTCATCCTTGCAGCACGGGCTCGCATGAGAGACTGCCGCTCGGGCGCGCGGTTCATCAGCGCAACGACACTGCGAAGCTCCGGCGCCATGGAACTGCGATTCGGAGAGCCCGGTGACAAGGTGATCAATGCCACGGCCGCATTTACCGGACAGCCGCGCCCCTGGACCATGCACCGCCTATACGACTGGCGAACTAACGCGACGGGCCGCGAACACGTAACGGATTTCCACGCAGCATCGCAAACCTACGAGCCGAATGTCGGGGAGCCGTCAAGCGACCAATACCTTCACTCTCAGTGATAACGGCGGATCAGGCCCACCAGTTTGCCCTGGATCTTCACCCGATCCGGCGGGAAGATCCGGGTTTCATAGGCTGGGTTGGCCGCTTCCAGAGCAATCGAAGCGCCACGCCGGCGAAAGCGCTTGAGCGTCGCTTCTTCGTCGTCGACGAGCGCCACGATGATGTCACCCGGATTGGCATTGGAGGCATTGCGGATGATCACCGTGTCGCCGTCGAGGATGCCAGCATCGATCATCGAATCGCCCTTGACCTCCAGCGCATAATGTTCGCCCGAACCGATCATCTCGGCCGGAACGGTGATGTCATGCGTGTTGTTCTGGATCGCCGAGATCGGCACGCCGGCTGCGATTCGACCCATGACGGGAACGCTGACCGAAGAGGTCTGCTCGGCAGCGGGTGTGCGGGCAGGGGCTGGTGGCGGCGCCTTGCCAAGGCTGCCTTCGATGACGCTCGGCGCGAAGCCCCGGCGCGGCTGCAGGCTCGGCGTATAGGCCTCCGGCAGCTTGATGACTTCGAGCGCACGCGCCCTGTTGGGCAGACGGCGGATGAAGCCGCGCTCCTCAAGCGCGGTGATCAGCCGATGGATCCCGGACTTGGAGGCGAGGTCGAGCGCGTCCTTCATCTCGTCGAAGGAAGGCGGCACGCCCGACTCTTTCATCCGCTCGTGAATGAAGAGAAGCAGTTCCTGTTGCTTGCGCGTCAGCATCGGCGAGGCCCCAATTGGTGAAACAAATCCAGAACAGACACTATATGTTCCATTTGTGTTCCGCAAGTGGATAAATTTCCGTGAACAGCTCACGCGAAAATGCGATAGGCCTCTTGGTCCTTGTCGTGAGAAAGCCATGAAGCGCGTTGTCCATGTGTTCGACTTGCGACGGGGCAAAAGGCTTTCAATTCCCCGAGAAGAACAAGTGAGAAGTCCAACATGCTGAAAGATTTGGAAAAGACCTTGCTTGGCAAGCAGGTTGATGAACTTTCGTCGGCAGAGAAAAAAGTTCTCAAGATAGCCAGGGAGCGGCGCACGGTCTCGACCAATGCCGGCGAGGATTTTCTGGCTGGTTCGAGCTTTGGTCAGCGTCTGGCGGATGCGATTGCCCGCGTGGGCGGCTCCTGGAGCTTCATCATCGGGTTCATGTTCTTTTTGGTGGCTTGGGTTGTCCTCAACACAGTGATCCTGTCGACCCGACCGATTGACGCCTATCCTTTTATCTTCCTGAACCTCATCCTCTCGATGATCGCGGCCATACAGGCACCCATCATCATGATGAGCCAGAACCGTCAGGCCGAACGCGATCGTTTCATGGCGGCGAAGGACTATGAAATTAATCTGAAGGCCGAGATCGAGGTTCTCGCGCTGCATCACAAGATCGATGAGCAGGTGCTGAAGGAACTGCGCGAGACCCGAGCCGAGATCGACGCCCTCCGGCAGTCGGTCGAGACCCTTACAAAACAGTCTGCCCAGCCTTAATTGCACGGGAGAAAAGAGCGTCATTCATGTCCCATGTCTCCCAATCTCCTCGTGCCGTTGATCATCTCGTGCTGCCGGTCGTCGATCTCGATACCGCCCGCCAGCGCCTGACCAGGCTCGGCTTCACCGTCGCTGCAGATGCCACCCATCCCTTCGGCACCCGGAATGCCTGTGTCTTTTTCGCGAATGACACCTATCTGGAACCGCTGGCCGTCGGAAGCCGTGAGGATTGCCTGGAGGCGGCTCGCACCGGTAACGTTTTCGTCGCCCGGGATTTGGCTTATCAGTTTCGTCGTGGCGAGGGACTGTCGGCCGTGGTCGTAAAGACGTCAGATGCCGAAGCGGATCACGCCCGTTTCGTCGCAGAAGGTCTGTCCGGCGGTGAGATGTTGGGTTTTTCGCGCCAGTTCCGCTTCCCGGATGGGCGTGCGGCGGAAGCGGCGTTCAAGTTGGCCTTCGCCGCGGATCTCCGATCTCCGGATTTCTTCGCTTTTTCCTGTGAGCGGGTAAACCCTCTGCCCGTGGATCGCGGGGCATTGCAGGTGCACGCAAATGCCGCAGCCTGCTTATCTCGCATCGTGCTGTCTGAACACAATCCGAGCGACTTCCAGTATCTCCTGGAAGCGGTGCTCGACCAGCGCGACGTCACCGCTCATTCATTCGGGCTGTCGATCAAATGTGCCAATGCCACGGTGGATGTCCTAACGCCTGACGGGTTGTCTGCCCATTACGGACTTGCAGCGCCAGTGACGGAGCGCGGCTTGCTGGGGGCTGCAGTCGTGGTCGTGAGCCACGATCTCGGCGTGACAGCACGTTGCCTCGCTGCTAATGGCATCGCCTATCAAACCATCGGCGCCCGGCTCGTTGTGGCGCCGCAGCCAGGGCAGGGTGTCGCCTACGCCTTTGAGGAGTCGAAATGACCGTTTCTACCAATTCGGAAGTCGTGGTCGGCGAAGGTGCCGGCAAGGCCGTTTTCTCGCAGAAGGGCCGTTTTGCGCTGATTGCCGGCCCGTGCCAGATGGAAAGCCGCGACCATGCTTTCATGATTGCCGGGCGCCTCGTCGAGCTCTGCCGCGAACTGGGTCTCGGTCTCGTCTACAAGTCCTCCTTCGACAAGGCCAACCGCACCTCGCTGTCTGCCGAGCGCGGCATTGGGCTCGAAAAAGCAATGGAGGTCTTTGCCGATATCAAGAAGGAATATGGCATCCCGGTTCTGACCGACATCCATACTGAAGAGCAATGCGCCGCAGTTGCCCCGACGGTCGATGTGCTGCAGATCCCCGCCTTCCTTTGCCGCCAGACCGACCTTCTGGTCGCCGCCGCCAAGACCGGCCGCGTGGTCAATGTCAAGAAGGGCCAGTTTCTGGCCCCTTGGGACATGAAGAATGTGCTGAACAAGCTTAACGCAAGCGGCAACCCCAACGTCCTGCTCTGCGAGCGCGGCGCTTCCTTTGGCTATAACACGCTCGTCTCCGACATGCGGTCGCTGCCGATCATGGCCGCCATGGGCGCGCCGGTGGTGTTTGATGCCACCCACTCGGTGCAGCAGCCGGGCGGGCAGGGCGGTTCTTCGGGCGGTCAGCGCGAATTCGTGGAATCGCTTGCCCGTGCCGCCGTCGCCGTCGGTGTCGGTGGTCTCTTCATCGAGACGCATCAGGATCCGGACAATGCGCCCTCCGATGGCCCCAACATGGTGCAGATCGACAACATGCGCCCCTTACTCGAAAAACTGATCGCCTTTGACCGCATCGCCAAGGCCGTCTGACCGCCTCTGACGGCGGTTCAATCGGTTGAACCGGATGTAGTGCCGGTGCGTCCGCTTTAAATCGATTAGATTTCCCTTACGACGCCCCCGATCCGTCATTGTATTTTCCGGATCATCGGATAAGAGAGGATGACTCAACGGCGGGTCCTGAGGCTTCAAGCCCGGTGGCCGGCCTTCAGAGCCTTGTCCAATTTCCGTCACCAGGGAGCGAACATGACCGCCATCACCGACATCATCGGCCGCGAGATTCTCGACAGCCGCGGCAATCCGACCGTCGAGGTCGACGTCTACCTCGAAGACGGCAGCTTTGGCCGCGCGGCTGTTCCCTCGGGCGCCTCGACTGGCGCGCATGAAGCTGTCGAACTGCGCGACGGCGGCTCGCGCTACCTCGGCAAGGGCGTTGAGAAGGCTGTCGAAGCCGTGAACGGCGAAATCTATGATGCGATTGGCGGCCATGAGGCTGAGAACCAGATCCAGATCGACAACCTGATGATCCAGCTGGACGGCACGCCGAACAAGGCCCGCCTCGGGGCCAACGCCATCCTCGGCGTCTCGCTTGCCGTCGCCAAGGCTGCTGCCCAGTCCGCGGGCCTGCCGCTCTACCGTTACGTGGGCGGCCCGAATGCCCATGTCCTGCCGGTGCCGATGATGAACATCATCAATGGCGGCGCGCATGCCGACAATCCGATCGACTTCCAGGAATTCATGATCGTGCCGGTCGGCGCCGAAACCATCCGCGACGCCGTTCGCATGGGTTCGGAAGTCTTTCACACGCTGAAGAAGCAGCTCGCTGCCGACGGCCACAACACCAATGTCGGTGACGAAGGTGGTTTTGCTCCAGGTCTCGCCTCTGCACCTGCTGCTCTCGATTTCATCATGAAGTCGATCGAGAAGGCCGGCTATCGTCCGGGCGAGGACATGCATATCGCGCTCGACTGCGCCTCGACCGAATTCTTCAAGGACGGCAAGTATGTTCTCGAAGGCGAAGGCCGCACGCTCGAGCCTGAAGCCATGGCAGAATACCTCGCCGAACTTGCCGGAAAGTACCCGATCTTCTCGATCGAAGACGGCATGGCGGAAGACGATTGGGACGGCTGGAAGACCTTGACCGACAAGATCGGCAAGAAGGTCCAGCTCGTTGGTGACGATCTCTTCGTCACCAACTCGGCCCGCCTGCGCGACGGTATCAAGATGGGTGTTGCGAACTCGATCCTCGTCAAGGTCAACCAGATCGGTTCTCTGTCGGAAACGCTTGACGCCGTCTCGACCGCGCACCGCGCCGCCTATACGGCCGTGATGTCGCACCGCTCGGGCGAAACGGAAGACTCGACAATTGCCGATCTGGCGGTCGCCACCAACTGCGGTCAGATCAAGACCGGCTCGCTCGCTCGTTCCGACCGTACCGCGAAATACAACCAGCTCATCCGCATCGAGGAAGAACTGGGCCCGCAGGCAGTTTACGCCGGCACCTCGATCCTGCGCGGCTGATTACAGCTTACAGCGACCACAAATCCAAGCCCGTTCCGGTTCTCCGGGGCGGGCTTTTTGCTTTCGGCCGTTTGCGGTCAACGATCGGTTAAGACATCCCCGCTATTTTGACCGAAAGTTATGCGTTTCAAGGCAGTTGGCGGCATGTGGACCAGGCATCACAAGAAGAAGAAATACGGTCGTCTTGCCCTTCCTGCCATTACCATCGCGTTTCTCTCCTATTTCGGCTATCACTCGGTCCATGGTGACTACGGTCTGAAGGCCGGTCAGCAATTCGATCGCCTGAAGGCGGCTCGCAGTGCCGAACTTGACAAGTTGGTCAAGCAGCGCACGCAGCTCGAAAAAGAAGTGAGCCTCCTGAGTGATGGCTCGCTGGACGAAGATATCATCGACGAAAAGGCGCGCTATCAGCTCAACATGTCGCGTCCCGATGAAATCGTGATCTTCAACACCTATTTCTGATAAACCGAGATCCGGTTAATTCCGATTTTTGCTTTGGAATCATATTCTTGGTGTGAATATGACCTATGCATTTCTGGCATTGCGGATGCCGGTTTTCTTCCCTATTCTACGCTCAACAATAGACCACCATAACCCACGGGAGGGATGAATGGCGCTGCGCAAACCCGCGACTGCGACCGGTCGGAAGCCTTCGGCTAAGCCTGCCAAGAAAGAATTGACCGCCGGTGTGATCGCCGAGTTCGACAAGGCGCAGGAACTCGCGTCCTATCGCGAAATGCTGCTGATCCGCCGTTTCGAAGAAAAGGCCGGCCAGCTCTACGGCATGGGCTTCATTGGCGGCTTCTGTCACCTGTATATCGGTCAGGAAGCTGTCGTCGTCGGTATGCAGATGGCCCTGAAAGAGGGTGATCAGGTCATCACCGGTTACCGCGACCACGGCCACATGCTGGCCTGCGGCATGAGCGCCCGTGGCGTCATGGCTGAGCTGACCGGGCGTCGGGGCGGCCTGTCCAAGGGCAAGGGCGGCTCCATGCACATGTTCTCCAAGGAGAAGAATTTCTACGGCGGCCACGGCATCGTCGGCGCTCAGGTGTCGCTCGGCACCGGTCTCGCCTTCGCCAACAAGTATCGCGGCAACGACAATGTTTCGCTCGCCTATTTCGGCGACGGTGCTGCCAACCAGGGTCAGGTCTACGAGAGCTTCAACATGGCCCGCCTGTGGAACCTGCCGGTGATCTACATCATTGAAAACAACCGCTACGCCATGGGTACCTCGGTCTCGCGCGCATCGGCCCAGACCGACTTCTCCCAGCGCGGCGTGTCCTTCAATATTCCGGGCATCCAAGTCGATGGCATGGACGTCCGCGCCGTGAAGGCTGCGGCCGACCAGGCTGTCGAGCATTGCCGCGCCGGCAAGGGCCCTGTCATCCTTGAGATGCAGACCTACCGTTATCGTGGCCACTCGATGTCCGACCCGGCCAAGTATCGCTCTAAGGATGAAGTGCAGAAGATGCGCTCCGAGCATGATCCGATCGAGCAGGTCCGCGCGCGTCTGCTCGAAAAGGGCTGGGCGACCGAAGACGAGCTGAAGGCAATCGACAAGGATGTTCGTGACATCGTTGCTGACTCGGCTGATTTCGCCCAAGCCGATCCGGAGCCGGATGCATCCGAGCTCTACACCGACATCCTGCTGTAATCGGGGAGGGAACCCATGCCGATCGAAATCCTCATGCCCGCCCTGTCTCCGACCATGGAAGAGGGTACGCTCTCTAAGTGGGTCAAGCAGGAAGGTGACACCATCAAGTCCGGCGACGTGATCGCCGAAATCGAAACTGACAAGGCGACGATGGAAGTCGAAGCCGTTGATGAAGGCGTGCTCGGCAAGATCCTGATCGCCGCCGGGACCGAGAACGTCAAGGTCAACACCGCGATCGCGGTCCTGCTGCAGGATGGCGAAAGCGCCGATGCGGCGGTTGCTCCGAAGAAGGATGCCGATACGCCCGCCGCGACCGCCGACGCCACCGGTGGCAAGGCACGCGAAGCCGCAGACGAGCCGTCGTCAAAGGCCGACAACACCGTTCCGGCCGCACCCAAGGTGGACGTCGCCGCCGATCCGGATATTCCGGCCGGTACCGAAATGGTCACGATGACGGTGCGTGAAGCGCTGCGAGAGGCGATGGCCGAAGAAATGCGCGCCAATCCTGATGTCTTCATCATGGGTGAGGAAGTCGCGGAGTATCAGGGCGCCTACAAGATTACCCAAGGCCTGCTGGCCGAATTCGGTCCTCGCCGCGTCGTTGATACGCCGATCACCGAACACGGCTTTGCCGGCGTCGGCGTCGGTGCGGCCATGGCCGGTCTTCGCCCGATCATCGAGTTCATGACCTTCAACTTCGCCATGCAGGCGATCGACCAGATCATCAACTCGGCCGCCAAGACGCTCTACATGTCCGGTGGCCAGATGGGTGCGCCGATCGTCTTCCGCGGTCCGAACGGCGCTGCTGCCCGAGTTGCGGCCCAGCACAGCCAGGATTATGCCGCCTGGTACAGCCAGATCCCGGGCCTCAAGGTCGTCATGCCCTACACGGCAGCCGACGCCAAGGGTCTCTTGAAGGCCGCGATCCGCGATCCGAACCCGATTATCTTCCTCGAAAACGAAATCCTGTACGGTCAGTCCTTCGAGGTTCCGAAGCTCGACGACTTCGTCCTGCCGATCGGCAAGGCGCGCATTCACAAGACCGGTAAGGACGCGACGATCGTCTCCTGGGGCATTGGCATGACCTATTCGGTCAAGGCCGTCGCCGAACTGGAGAAGGAAGGCATCGACGTCGAACTGATCGACCTGCGTACCATCCGTCCGATGGATCTTCCGACGGTGATCGAATCGGTCAAGAAGACCGGCCGTCTCGTCACCGTCGAGGAAGGTTATCCGCAGTCGTCGGTCGGCACGGAGATTGCCACCCGCGTCATGCAGCAGGCCTTCGACTATCTCGATGCGCCGATCCTGACGATCGCCGGCAAGGATGTTCCGATGCCTTACGCGGCGAACCTCGAAAAGCTCGCTCTGCCGAATGTCGGCGAAGTGGTCCAGGCGGTGAAGACCGTCTGCTACAAATAAGGGGAGGGTAGGTCCATGCCGATCAACATCACCATGCCGGCGCTCTCTCCGACGATGGAAGAGGGCAATCTGGCCAAGTGGCTGGTCAAGGAAGGCGACAAGGTCAAGTCGGGCGATGTCATCGCCGAGATCGAAACCGACAAGGCAACCATGGAAGTGGAAGCCGTCGATGAAGGCACGGTGGCGAAGATCGTCGTCCCGGCCGGCACCGAAGCCGTCAAGGTCAATGCCCTGATCGCTATCCTCGCCGCCGATGGCGAGGACGTTGCTGCCGCCGCCGCTGGTGGCGGTTCTGCTCCGGCGGCCCCGAAGGCGGAAGCCGCACCCGCGCCGAAGGCGGCTGAAGCTGCTCCGACCCAGGCTGCAGCATCTGCTGCCCCGGCACCGGCCGCTGCACCCGCAACGGCGTCTTCCGGCGATCGCGTCTTCGCGTCCCCGCTGGCCCGCCGTCTTGCCAAGGAAGCCGGCCTCGACCTGAAGGCCGTGTCCGGTTCCGGTCCGAAGGGCCGCGTGGTCAAGAGCGACATCGAAAAGGCCGTCAGCACCGGCGGTGCCAAGCCGGCTCAGGCTGCGGCTCCCGTGGCAGCGGCTCCCGTGGCAGCGGCTGCTCCGGCTCCGGTGCTCGCCAAGGGCGCTTCCGATGAAGCCGTCCTCAAGCTGTTCGAAGCCGGGTCTTACGATCTCGTGCCGCATGACGGCATGCGCAAGACGATCGCCAAGCGCCTGCAGGAGAGCAAGCAGACCATCCCGCATTTCTACGTCTCCGTGGATTGCGAACTTGATGCTCTCCTGGCCTTGCGAGCCCAGCTCAACGACGCAGCACCCCGCAAGGAAGGCGCACCGGCCTACAAGCTCTCGGTCAACGACATGGTCATCAAGGCCATGGCGCTTGCCCTGCGTGACGTGCCGGATGCCAACGTTTCCTGGACGGACACGAACATGGTCAAGCACAAGCATGCCGATGTCGGCGTTGCCGTGTCGATCCCGGGCGGCCTGATCACCCCGATCATCCGCAAGGCCGAAACGAAGACGCTGTCCGCCATCTCCAACGAGATGAAGGATCTTGGCAAGCGCGCCAAGGACCGCAAGCTCAAGCCTGAGGAATATCAGGGCGGCACGACCGCCGTGTCCAACATGGGCATGATGGGCGTCAAGAACTTCGCCGCCGTCGTCAACCCGCCGCATGCGACCATTCTGGCCGTGGGCGCGGGCGAGGAGCGTGTCGTGGTCAAGAACGGCGAGATGAAGGTGGCGAACGTCATGACGGTGACGCTCTCGACCGACCACCGCGCCGTCGACGGTGCGCTCGGTGCCGAACTGCTCGGCGCCTTCAAGCGCTACATCGAAAATCCGATGGGCATGCTGGTCTGATCGAAAGGGCGGTGCCATGAAAACCGTTCTCGCTTACGGCGACAGCCTCACATGGGGTTACGACCCGGTAAATCTGGGTCGGCATGCCCACGAGGATCGCTGGACGAGCGTTTTGCAGAAGGCGCTCGGTCACGGGGTCCGCGTCATCGCCGAGGGCCTGAACGGACGCACCACCGCCTATGACGACCATCTGGCGGATTGCGAACGCAATGGCGTCAAGCTCTTGCCGAGCATTCTCGAGACGCACAAGCCGATAGATCTCGTGATCTTCCTGCTCGGGACCAACGACATGAAGCGCGGGATCGGCGGCTCGGCGATCGCCGCGACCAAGGGGATCGATCGGCTGATCAAGCTGGTCCGCCATCATGACTGGGGCTTTGGCTACGAAGGGCCGGACATCCTGCTCGTATCGCCGCCGCCGATCTGCGAAACCGCCAACGTGCATTTCGCCGCCATGTTCAAGGGTGGACTGGAGGAATCCGCAATGCTGGCGAGCTACTACAGTGACCTCGCCGACGAGACCGGCTGTGGTTTCTTTGATGCCGGGTCGGTGGCAAAAACGACGCCGCTCGACGGCATTCATCTCGACGCCGAAAATACCCGCGCCATCGGACGAGGCCTGGAGCCGATCGTCCGGATGATGCTCGGACTTTGAAGAAAAACCCGTGGCCTGAACTCTCCGTCAGGGCGCGTTGATCAAAATCAAGGAGGTCTTGTGCGCTGCGTCTAACCTGAACCCATCAACCCCGACAGAGGAGATGGGATCATGTCGAACACACCGCACGAACTGGCAGCGGAATTTCCGGAACACGTCGCGCTGATGCGCCATCTGAAGGAAACGGATGGACATTTCGCCAGACTGTTCGAGGCCTATCATGAGGTCAACGGACTGATTCATCGGGCCGAAACGAATATCGAGCCTGCGGACGACTTCCATATCGTCGAACTTCGCAAGAAGCGGATGCAGCTCAAGGATGAAATCTACGGGATGCTGGTTCGTCATGAACCGGAGGCCGAGACACCCGCAGCCTGAGGGTCTCGCTTCCAGTCCCGAACCGGGCCTCCGCTTGAGCGGGGGCTCGCAGGAAACCGAGGAGTGGAAGCGCCCATGTCGAATGCTTACGACGTCATCATCATCGGCTCCGGCCCCGGCGGCTACGTCACCGCCATCCGTTCGGCCCAGCTCGGCCTGAAGACCGCGATCGTCGAACGCGAGCATCTGGGCGGCATTTGCCTCAACTGGGGCTGCATCCCGACCAAGGCGCTGCTGCGCTCCGCCGAGATTCTCGACCACGCCAACCATGCCAAGGCCTATGGCCTGACGCTCAACGGCACGATGACCGCCGACGTCAAGGATGTGGTCGCTCGGTCACGCGGCGTCTCGGCCCGACTGAACGGGGGCGTCGGCTTCCTGATGAAGAAGAACAAGATCGACGTCATCTGGGGAGAAGCCAAGCTTTCGAAGCCCGGCGAAATCGTGGTCGGCAAGATGACCAAGCCGGTCGTTGAGCCGCAGAACCCGGTTCCGAAGGGCGTGCTGGGCGAGGGCACCTACACCGCCAAGCACATCATCGTCGCAACGGGTGCGCGTCCGCGTGCGCTTCCGGGCATCGAGCCGGATGGCAAGTTGATCTGGACCTATTTCGAAGCGATGAAGCCGGACTTCATGCCGAAGTCGCTGGTCGTCATGGGCTCGGGCGCGATCGGCATCGAATTCGCATCCTTCTACCGCTCGATGGGCGTGGACGTCACCGTCGTCGAACTGATGCCGAACATCATGCCGGTCGAGGACGTGGAAATCTCCACCTTCGCCCGGAAGCAGCTGGAAAAGCGCGGCCTGAAGATCATCACCGAGGCGAAGGTGTCGAAGGTCGAGAAGGGTGCAAACTCCATCACCGCCCATGTCGAGACCAAGGATGGCAAGGTCCAGACGATCACCGCTGACCGCCTGATCTCCGCCGTGGGCGTCCAGGGCAATATTGAAAACCTCGGGCTCGAAACGCTGGGCGTGAAGACCGATCGCGGCTGCATCGTCATCGACGGCTACGGCAAGACCAATGTGCCGGGCCTCTACGCGATCGGCGACGTCGCGGGCCCGCCGATGCTTGCTCACAAGGCCGAGCACGAAGGCGTCATCTGCATCGAGAAGATCGCTGGCCTGCCGAATGTTCATCCGATGGACAAGGCCAAGATCCCGGGCTGCACCTACTGCAACCCGCAGGTCGCCTCTGTCGGCCTGACGGAAGCCAAGGCAAAGGCTGAGGGGCGCGAGATCCGCGTCGGCCGCTATTCCTTTGCCGCCAACGGCAAGGCCATCGCGCTCGGCGAAGACCAGGGCATGATCAAGACGATCTTCGACAAGAAGACCGGCGAACTCCTCGGCGCCCACATGGTCGGTGCGGAAGTAACCGAGCTCATCCAGGGCTTCGTTGTCGCGATGAACCTCGAGACCACGGAAGAAGAGTTGATGCACACGATCTTCCCGCATCCGACCCTGTCGGAAATGATGAAGGAAAGCGTGCTCGACGCCTATGGCCGGGTGCTCAACGCCTAAAGTCAGGTTGTGAAACGGGACCGTGCCGCCTATATGGGCGGCAGGTTTCAACCAGATGTTTGAAAAGGATTGTGCCGTGGCAGGGTTTGAAGTCGGTATTATCGCGACGATCTTCTTCGGCGGCCTCGCCGGCTGGCTCGCCGGCAAACTCATGGACATGCGTTTCGGCGTCTTCATGAACATCATCATCGGCATCATTGGGGCAGTCATCGCTGCTGCGATCTTTCGCCGGTTCGGCGTCTTCGTCGCGGGCGACTGGCTCGGCTACCTGATCACCAGTTTCGTCGGTGCGAGCATTCTTCTCTTCATCGCCAAGCTCGTCCGGCGGTAATTCACAAGGCCGCGTTCGCGGCGAGACAGGGTCTTCACCATGGTCACCATTCTCGACAGGACGAACCTCGTTCCGGCAGCAGCCGACGAGAAGCGCGTCCGCCACCCGGAAAAGGCCCACAAGCCCGACACCGAAGTGCTGCGCAAGCCGGAATGGATCCGCGTCAAGGCGCCGACCTCCAAGGGTTATCACGAGACCCGTGACCTCGTCCGCTCTCACAAGCTGGTGACGGTCTGTGAAGAGGCCGGCTGCCCCAACATCGGCGAGTGCTGGGATAAGAAGCACGCGACCTTCATGATCATGGGCGAGATCTGTACCCGCGCCTGCGCCTTCTGCAATGTCGCGACCGGCAAGCCGAACCCACTCGATCTCGATGAGCCCGAAAACGTCGCCAAGGCTGTCCGCCAGATGGGCCTCTCCCACGTCGTCATCACCTCCGTCGACCGCGACGATTTGGCCGACGGTGGGGCCGAGCATTTCGAGAAGGTGATCTGGGCCATCCGCGAGGCCTCGCCGGAGACCACGATCGAAATCTTGACCCCGGACTTCCTGAAGAAGCCGGGCGCGCTTGAGCGCGTCGTCGCCGCAAAACCCGACGTGTTCAACCACAACTTGGAAACCGTTCCCGGCAACTATCTGACCGTTCGTCCGGGTGCCCGCTATTTCCACTCCGTCCGCCTGCTGCAGCGGGTGAAGGAGCTGGACCCGACCATGTTCACCAAGTCGGGCATCATGGTTGGCCTCGGCGAGGAGCGGAACGAAGTGCTGCAGCTGATGGACGACCTGCGCACGGCAGACGTCGATTTCCTGACCATCGGCCAGTATCTCCAGCCAACCCGCAAGCACCACAAGGTCGAGCGTTTCGTCACGCCGGAAGAGTTCAAGTCCTACGAAGACATCGCCTATACCAAGGGCTTCCTGATGGTGTCCTCAAGCCCGCTGACCCGCTCGTCGCACCATGCCGGCGACGACTTTGCACGGCTGAAGGCGGCGCGGGAGAAGATGCTCGCCAAGGCCTGACCGGTTAGCCGAGATTGTCCTGCCAATCCTCGCGTGCGTTCGGGACTGCTATGATAAGGACGTCGCCACTGGGCTTGATGCTATAGATCACCATGTGGGATCCGGTGGGATGAACGCGCGCGGGCGGAGTGATTTCTAAACGTTCGCGCGCCATGCGAGGGTTCTCGGCAATCAGAGTGAAAACGTGTTCGAGATGGATATGGTAGGCCTCGGCCTACGCCTCGCCGAACATCTCAACACCGCGCCGATAAATCTTGCGGACATCCTCCGCAGCTCGACGGGTGAGCCGATAGCTCAAGCAGATCTGCTCCGGTGGTCTTTCAGGGAGTGGAGGGTATCCTGCATGCTCTCATCGCTCTCGCCGCTGGCGATCCCCTCGTCGACAATTGCCTGGATACGGGCAACCTCTCTCTGGCGATCCTGGTCCTGACGGATCAGGTCCTGAATATAGGCCTCCTCGTTGGCGAACTGACCCTCATGGGTCTGATCGTCGACGAACTGCTTCACCTTGTCGGGCAGCCGAATGCTGAGCTTGGCCATACATTTGTCTCCTGTGTCCGGATGTTGCTCGCGTCCGAATAAAAAGTCAAAGCTCGGCGCATTGAACGAGAGCGAGACGAATCGAGTGCGCAACCTTCCAATAGCTCAAGAAGCCGCGAATTATCTGCGCCAGGCCCGCCGCATCTGCGTGATCGGCTGCTCCGGCGGCGGCAAGTCGACATTGTCCCGCAAGATCGCCGCCGCACTCGATCTTCCCAACCACTCGATGGATCGCGAAGTCTTCTGGCTGCCGAATTGGATTCAGCGGCCCAGGGTCGAGCAAAGGGCGATACTCTCCGAGATCGTCAAAGCGGACAGATGGCTTCTCGATGGCACCAATCCTTCAAGCTTTGACATCAGGCTGCCGCGCACCGATCTCGTCGTCTGGGTGCGGTTGCCGCGTTGGCGCTGCCTACTCGGCGTGTATCGCCGCGCCAGACGCCATATCGGACGCCATCGCCCTGACATGGCAGATGGCTGTGTCGAAAAATGGCCCGACCGCGAATTCCTCTCCTACATTTGGAATTTCGAACGCCGCTTCGCCCCGCGCATAACTCAGGAAATCGAACGTTACGGACCGAACGTTCCGGTCGTCACCCTGAAATCCCATGGCGAAATGGCGCAGCTGCTTGATCTTGCGGGGCTTCCTCATTAAGTCGCTGGCATGCCTCAGTTCGAAACCCGCCGCCTTGTCAAGCACTCGCCCGATCGCATGTACGCGCTCGTCGCCGATGTCGAGCGCTACCCGGAATTCCTGCCGCTCTGCGAAGCCTTGACCATTCGCTCGCGTCGCGAGCGCGACGGCAAGGAACTGCTGCTCGCGGACATGACGGTGGGCTACAAGGCGATCCGCGAGACCTTCACGACCCAGGTCCTGCTGACGGCTGCGGAGCGAGCCATCGACGTCAAATACATCGAGGGCCCGTTCAAATATCTCGACAATCGCTGGCGCTTCGAAGAAGCGGGCGAGGGCGGCTGCTCGGTTCACTTCTTCATCGACTACGAATTCAAGAACCGCATCCTTGGCGCCTTGATGGGCTCGATGTTCGACCGCGCCTTCCGCATGTTCTCGGAAGCCTTCGAGGCGCGCGCCGACAAGATTTATGCTGGGACCTGAGCCGCAACAGTCAGCATCTCCAATGCCGTCCTGACCGTCGCAAGCCGCACCTGATCGCGCCCGATATCGCCGTAGCGCATCTCCCTTTGATCGATCAACCCGCTTCGGCTCTTGAGCGCAAGATGCACGAGCCCGACCGGCTTCTCCGGCGAGCCACCGCCCGGCCCGGCAATACCCGTCACCGCGACGGCCACCTCTGCATCGGAGCGCATCAACGCTCCATGCGCCATCTGCAGCGCGGTTTCCCTTGAGACGGCCCCGAAACCCTCTAGCGTTTTGGCGGTAACACCGATCAGATCCATCTTCGCCTGGTTCGTATAGGTGACGAAACCCCGGTCGACGACGGCAGATGATCCCGCGATCTCCGTGAGCGCGCCCGCGATCAATCCGCCCGTACAGGATTCTGCCGTGGAGATCATCCAGCCGAGATCGCGATAGGCGGCGATGACCGCCGCTGCCTTGGCTTCGATATCCGCCGGATAGAACCCCATCAGTCCTTCCCCCGGAAGACGACAGTCGCGGTCGCGATCGCCGCAATCCCCTCGCGGCGACCGACGAAGCCGATCGTTTCATTCGTCGTCGCTTTGACAGAGCAGCGATCGAGCGAGATCTCCAAAATTTCCGCGAGCTTCTCTCGCATGGCCTGACGATGTGGTCCGACCTTAGGTGCTTCGGCAATAAGCGAAATATCTGCGTTCATAATCGTGCCGCCGGCATCCCGCACGATCTTTGCTGCATGCTCCAGAAAAATCCGCGACGGCGCCCCTTTCCATTGCATGTCCGAAGGTGGGAAATGATCACCGATATCGCCAGCACCGCAAGTTGCGAGTAGGGCGTCCGTCAGCGCATGCAACGCGACATCGGCGTCGGAATGGCCTTTGAGCTTCTGATCGTGCGGAATGAAAACGCCACAAAGCGCGACCCCGTCGCCAGCTTCAAGCTGGTGCACGTCATAGCCGTTTCCGGTCCTGACATCCGGCAAGGCCGAGCCTTTCAGTTTCTCGTCGGCCATGGCGATGTCCCTTTGCACGGTAAGTTTGACATTGTCGATCGAGCCTTCGACCAGATGCACCGGGATACCCGCCCATTCCGCAATCGAGGCGTCGTCGGTGAAGTCGCTGACCTGATCGGTCGCTGCACGGTCATGGGCTTTGAGGATGGTCTCGTAATGGAAACACTGCGGCGTTTGAGCCGCGTAGAGATCCTTGCGCGGAACCGTCCCGGTCACGACGCCGGTTTTGTCGCCGCGCTTGATCGTGTCCGCGACTGGAAGGGCAGGGAGGACGGCGGCTTTCCCAGAGGCAAGCTCGGTCGCAATTCTGTCGAGCAGTCCTGCGTCGACAAAGGGTCTGACACCGTCCTGGATCATCACGTGATCAACGCTCCGACCCTGCAGTGCGCGCAATCCGTTCAGCACGGACTCCTGCCGCGTTGCGCCCCCGGTCACCACGACAAGCTCGTGACTGTCGCCGAGATCGGCAACCGCGGTATCGAACAAGGCCCGATCGTCCGGGTGGATGACGGCAACGATCGGGCCGGACTTGGGCCAGTCGCGAAACCGCTTCAGCGTATGCCAGATAACTGGCTTTCCGCCGATGCGGCGATATTGCTTCGGTCCCTCGACCGAGGCGCCGGCGCGCTCTCCGCGTCCTGCTGCCACGACGACGATCCCGATTGTCCCGCTCAGCTCTTGCTCCATCGTCCAGCCTGGTCCATGACACATTATCTTCGCAACCGTGCTCTATCGGCTCGGCATCGGCTTTTCCAGCATTTGCACGATTTTTTGTCGATGCGTGAGCTTTGCCTCTTGGCAAGCGTGAGCCGAATGTCTAAAAATCATGCAACTTCGCTCTCTGCCTGAAAGATAATCATTTGATTTCCGTTGCGTTGGACACGCCCTTCAGCATTGGCTCTGTTCCGATCCGGAACAGGATCGTGCTCGCTCCGATGTCCGGCGTGACCGACCTGCCGTTTCGCCGGCTGGCGTTCCGCTACGGGGCGGGCCTCGTCGTGACCGAGATGGTAGCGAGCCGCGAGCTCGTGTTCAACGCCGCGGAAAGCTGGTCGCGGCTGAAGGGTGCAGGACTCACGCCGCATATGGTGCAGCTCGCGGGCCGTGAGGCGAAATGGCTGGCAGAGGCGGCCATCATCGCCGAGGCCAATGGCGCCGACATCATCGACATCAACATGGGCTGCCCGGCGAAAAAGGTGATTGGCGGCTATGCCGGTTCCGCCCTGATGCGTGAGCCGGATCATGCGCTTTCCCTTATCGAAGCGACGGTCAAGGCCGTGAAGATCCCTGTGACCGTCAAGATGCGCCTCGGCTGGGATGAGGCCTCCATGAATGCCCCTGACATCGCCGCCAGGGCAGAAGCTGCGGGCGTGCAGCTCGTGACGGTGCATGGACGAACCCGCATGCAGTTCTACGAAGGTCGGGCCAATTGGGACGCGATATCAGCTGTCCGTGATGCGATCCGAATCCCGCTGATCGCGAATGGGGACGTCGAGACGGTCGAGGATGCCCGGGAGATCCTGCGCCGTTCCGGCGCCGATGCGGTGATGGTCGGTCGCGGTTGCCAGGGCAGGCCTTGGCATGCCGGTGTGCTCGTCGGGCATGCTGGCCCTGATGCGTCCGAGATACCCGGCCTGGTGGTCGAGCATTACAAGATGATGCTGGAGCATTATGGCAACGAAGTCGGCGTACGCCACGCGCGCAAGCATCTCGGCTGGTATCTTGACCGCTACGCACGCGATCTTGCGAGCGAAGCCAAGGCCGCAATCATGACATCGAAGGACGCCGTTTTCGTCGCCGCAGCTCTGGAGCGCGCGCTCTCGGCCAGCGGCGATGCCGGTGCCAGACAGGAGGCCGCATGACGGCGAACGACACTGCGGGCAGCAATGGCCTCGCCATGGCCGTGCTGAACGCCATCCAGAACCCGGTGGTGATGGTGGATGCGAACGGCCATATCGCCTTTGCAAATTGGGAGGCAGAAGCCTTCTTCGGTGCGAGTGCGGCCCATCTGGCGCGTTACCGGCTCTCCACCTTCATTCCGTTCGGCAGTCCGCTACTGTCCCTGATCGAGCAGGTCAGAGAGCGCCGGGCGCCGGTCAACGAATACCGGGTCGACCTGTCGTCGCCACGTCTCGGCCAGGAAAAGCTGGTGGACCTTTATGTCGCGCCGGTTCTGGGGCAGCCTGGCAACGTCGTGGTTGTCTTCCAGGAGCGCTCCATGGCCGACAAAATCGACCGCCAGCTGACACATCGCGCAGCGGCTCGCTCCGTCACCGGTCTTGCCTCCATGCTGGCTCATGAGATCAAGAACCCGCTTTCCGGAATCCGGGGGGCCGCTCAACTCCTCGAGACAGCGGTAACCGACGAAGACCGGGCGCTTACCCGCCTGATCTGTGACGAGACGGATCGAATCGTTTCCCTGGTCGATCGTATGGAGGTCTTCTCCGACGAGCGGCCGGTCGATCGTCAATCGATCAACATCCATTCCGTGCTCGATCAGGTAAAGGCGGTTGCCAAGGCCGGCTTCGCCCGCAACATCCGCATCACCGAGAATTACGACCCCTCGCTGCCACCGGTCTTTGCCAATCGGGATCAACTGGTGCAGGTTTTCCTGAACCTGGTGAAGAACGCATCTGAAGCGATCGGCGAGCGGTCGGATGGCGAGATCCAGTTGACGACGGCTTACCGCCCCGGCATCCGCCTGTCGGTTGCCGGTTCGCGCGAGAAGATTTCGCTTCCGCTCGAATTCTGCGTCCATGACAACGGCCCCGGTGTCCCCTCTGACCTGCTGCCTCATCTCTTCGATCCGTTCATCACGACGAAGACCAATGGCTCCGGTCTGGGCCTGGCCCTCGTGGCGAAGATCATCGGCGGCCACGGCGGTATCGTCGAATGCGACAGCCAGGCGAGCCGCACCACCTTCCGGGTCCTCATGCCAATGTCGAAAGAGACGGCGCTCGATGATGCGCCACTTTCCAATTCCACGGGAACGAACTGATGACGGCGACCATACTTGTTGCAGATGATGATGCTGCGATCCGCACGGTGCTGAACCAGGCGCTGAGCAGGGCGGGTTATGATGTGAGGATCACGTCGAACGCCGCAACGCTGTGGCGCTGGGTATCCGCCGGCGAGGGCGATCTCGTTGTCACCGACGTCGTGATGCCGGATGAGAACGCCTTCGACCTCCTGCCGCGCATCAAGAAGGCGCGTCCGGATCTGCCGGTCCTCGTCATGAGTGCCCAGAACACCTTCATGACCGCTATTAAGGCGTCGGAAAAGGGCGCCTACGATTACCTGCCAAAACCCTTCGACCTGACCGAACTGATCGCCATCATCGGCCGTGCACTATCAGAGCCTAAGAAGCGTCCCGCCCGTCTCGACGACGATATGCAGGACGGCATGCCGCTGGTTGGTCGCTCGGCTGCGATGCAGGAAATCTACCGCGTGCTCGCCCGCCTGATGCAGACGGACCTGACCCTGATGATCACCGGGGAATCCGGTACCGGCAAGGAATTGGTGGCTAAGGCACTCCACGACTATGGCAAGCGCCGCAACGGCCCCTTCGTCGCGATCAACATGGCCGCGATCCCGCGTGATCTGATTGAATCGGAACTCTTCGGCCACGAGAAGGGCGCATTCACCGGTGCCCAGACCCGCTCGACCGGCCGTTTCGAACAGGCCGAAGGCGGCACGCTGTTCCTCGACGAAATCGGCGACATGCCGATGGACGCCCAGACCCGTCTGCTCCGCGTCCTGCAACAGGGTGAATACACGACAGTCGGTGGCCGAACCCCGATCCGCACCGATGTTCGCATCGTCGCCGCGACCAACAAGGACCTGAAGCAGTCGATCAACCAGGGCCTGTTTCGTGAGGACCTCTATTACCGGCTGAACGTTGTGCCGCTGCGCCTCCCGCCGCTGCGCGATCGGGCAGAAGACATCCCGGATCTCGTGCGCCACTTCATCCAGCAGGGTGAAAAGGAAGGACTAGACGCCAAGCGCTTCGATCAGGAAGCGCTGGAAGTGATGAAATCCTACGCGTGGCCCGGCAATGTCCGCGAACTGGAAAACGTCGTGCGCCGCCTGATGGCGCTTTATCCACAGGACGTGATCGCCCGCGAAGTCGTTGAACAGGAGTTGCGTGCCGACATTTCCGACAGCCCGATCGCCAAGGTGGGGGTCGCCAGCGGTACCATGACCATATCGCAAGCGGTGGAAGAGAATATGCGCACCTATTTCGCCTCTTTCGGCGAAGCACTGCCGCCGTCTGGCCTTTACGACCGCGTGCTGACCGAGATGGAGTATCCGCTGATTCTTGCAGCTTTGACAGCCACCCGCGGCAATCAGATCAAGGCAGCCGACCTCCTCGGCCTGAACCGCAATACGCTGCGCAAGAAGATCCGCGAACTCGGCGTATCGGTCTATCGCAGTTCCCGTTCGGCTTGACATCGCGACGGGCTCCGTTGCAATTTCGCCACATTGCGTTGCTCAAAAGCCACGTGTCACTGCGGCCTCCGTCTGACGTTTGTGTCGGTCGGCGCTGTCGGTTGTGCAGCACAACAAGACGTACCGGCCCTCAGGTCGGACATCGTGAAGAGATCCGCTCCGGCGGATCCGGGGGAAATGAATGGCAAGGGTGAGGAGAGCCTCCGCCGCCGATGTTGAAGCGGCGATGGCGCAGGACCGCAGGGCATCTTTTGCGCTGCCTGGCCTGCTGCTCGCCGGTGGTGCATTGCTCTGCGCCAGTTTTACTCTGCCGATCCTCTTGGGCCTGACACCGATCGAGCCGACGTCACGGGTGCTCGTTGCATCT
The DNA here is from genome assembly GCF_006443685.1 of Rhizobium glycinendophyticum. NCBI lineage: Bacteria > Pseudomonadati > Pseudomonadota > Alphaproteobacteria > Hyphomicrobiales > Rhizobiaceae > Peteryoungia > Peteryoungia glycinendophytica. The sequence continues at coordinate 1,973,548 of NZ_VFYP01000001.1, forward strand.
GCCGTTATCAATTCTCTTTTCATCGTCGGCTTGATGTTCCTGATCGGCCGGGAAGTTCTGCGCCTTTTCAAGGCGCGCAACAGGGGCCGTGCCGCAGCCAGGCTGCATGTGCGCATCGTCGCCCTGTTTTCGGTCATCGCCATCACGCCGGCTATCCTGGTCGCAATCTTCGCCTCGATTACGCTCAACGTCGGTCTGGACCGCTGGTTCTCGATCCGCACCCAGTCGATCGTGTCGTCGTCGATGAACGTTGCCCAAGCTTACATGCTGGAAAACGCCAGCTATCTGCAGGGTCAGGCGATCTCCATGGCGAATGACCTGGAGCGGAACCGCGCGCTCTTCTATCTCGACCGCACCGGTTTCGTCGAACTGATGACCCGCCAGGCGCGCGGTCGCGGCATGCTCGGCGCCTTCCTCGTGCGCGAAGATGGCTCCGCCATTACCAAGGCGGATATCGAGACGGAAAAGCCGCTGCCAGCCATCCCGCGCGACGCACTGGAAAGTGCGGCTGCGGGTCAGCCGACGCTCATCCCACCAGGAGTGACCAACCTCGTCGGCGCGATCATCAAGCTTGATTCCATCTCCGGCACCTTCCTCTACACGATCCGGGCGGTGGATCCGAAAGTCATGCAGGCCATGCGCCTGATGGAAGAGAACAATGCCGAATACCAGTCAATGGAAGATGGCCGCACCACGCTGCAGATCGCCTTTGCCATCCTCTATCTTGGTTTTGCCCTGATCGTACTGCTTGCTGCCATCTGGACGGCTATCGCCGTCGCCGACCGCATTGTCCGCCCGATCCGGCTGCTGATTGGCGCTGCCGACAGCATCGCCTCCGGCAATCTCAACGTTCTCGTGCCGGTGCGCGCTGCCGATGGTGACGTCGGCAGCCTGTCGCGCACTTTCAATAAGATGGTGTCGCAGATCCGCTCCCAGCGCGATGAGATCCTGGAGGCGAAGGATGAGGTTGATGACCGCAGACGCTTTATCGAGGCCGTGCTGTCCGGTGTCACCGCAGCCGTCATTGGGGTGGAGGACAATGGCATTGTCACCATCGTCAATCCGTCAGCCGAGTTTTTCCTCGCCCTGCCATCCGATCAGTTGATCGGCGAAAAGCTGTCGCTCGTCGCACCGGAAGTTGATCGCGTGCTCACCGAAGCGACGGTGCGCCATCGCGGTGAGTACCGTGAGCAGATCAACATGATTCGGGGCGGCAAGGAACGCACTTTGAACGTTCAGGTGACCCGCGAGGAAACCCGAGGCTCCGAAGACAGCTACGTCATCACCCTCGACGACATCACCGATCTCGTGGTGGCCCAGCGCTCCACCGCCTGGGCCGATGTTGCACGGCGCATCGCCCATGAGATCAAGAACCCGCTGACGCCGATCCAGCTCTCTGCCGAGCGCCTCAAGCGACGCTACGGTAAGCAGATTGCCGAAGACGACAAGGCGGTCTTCAACCAGTGTACCGATACCATCGTCCGACAGGTGGAGGACATCGGCCGTATGGTCGATGAGTTCTCCGCCTTTGCCCGCATGCCGAAGCCGGCCAAACAACGGGCAGACCTCCGCGAGATCCTCACCGACGCGGTTTTTCTTCGGGAGATCGGCAGCGCGGAGATCGAGTTTCAGCGTGATTTTGGCGACGAGCCGCTGGAGGGCAGCTTCGATGCCCGCATGCTTGCTCAGGCCGTCAGCAACATCGTCAAGAATGCGGTGGAGGCGATCGAGGCGGTACCTCTGGAGGAGCTTGGCAAGGGCAAGATCCTCGTCCGCTCCTATTTCGATCACGCCCATGACCGCTTTGCGGTCGACGTGATCGACAATGGCCGCGGCCTGCCGACCGAAAACCGGCACCGGATCCTCGAACCCTACATGACCATGCGCGAAAAGGGTACCGGCCTCGGTCTCGCCATCGTCAAGAAGATTATTGAAGAGCATGGCGGACAACTCGAGCTGCATGATGCTCCGGCCGATTTCGACCGGGGCAGGGGCGCGATGATCAGGATCATCCTCCCCCGCGCCGAGACGGCCGCCATCGATAGCGAGAACGACAAGGAAAAGGTCTATGGCCTCTGATATTCTGGTAGTCGATGACGAAGAGGACATCCGCGAGATCGTGTCCGGCATCCTGAGCGACGAAGGCCACGAAACCCGTACGGCCCATGATGCCGACAGCGCGCTGGCTGCGATATCCGATCGCGTGCCGCGTCTGGTCTTCCTTGATATCTGGATGCAGGGCAGCCGTCTCGACGGCCTCTCGTTGCTTGACGAGATCAAGCTGCGCCACCCGGACTTGCCCGTCGTGATGATCTCCGGTCACGGCAATGTGGAAACGGCCGTATCGGCGATCAAGCGCGGTGCCTTCGACTTTATCGAAAAGCCGTTCAAGGCCGACCGCCTGATCCTGATTGCCGAGCGTGCGCTGGAGAATTCCAAGTTGAAGCGCGAGGTCTCTGACCTGAAGCGCCGTACGGGCGATGCGGTGGAGCTCATCGGTACCTCGGTGGCCGTCTCGCAATTGCGCCAGACCATCGAGAAGATCGCACCGACCAACAGCCGCATCATGATCTTCGGCCCCTCCGGCTCCGGCAAGGAGCTGGTGGCGCGCATGATCCACAAGCGCTCCAGCCGGTCCGCCGGCCCCTTCGTCTCGCTGAATGCTGCAGCGATCACCCCTGATCGCATGGAAGTGGCTCTTTTCGGCACCGAAGGCACACCCGGCCAGCCGCGGCGCATCGGCGCGCTTGAAGAGGCCCATCGGGGAATCCTTTATCTGGACGAGATCGGCGAAATGCCGCGCGAAACGCAGAACAAGATCCTGCGCGTTCTCGTCGAACAGCAGTTCGAACGGGTCGGCGGTTCGAAGCGCGTCAAGGTCGACGTGCGCATCATCTCGTCCAGCGCCTATAATTTGGAGGGCATGATCGCCGAGGGCCGTTTCCGCGAGGATCTCTTCCATCGTCTGGCTGTTGTCCCGGTCAAGGTGCCGGCTCTTGCCGAGCGGCGCGAGGACATTCCCTTCCTCGTCGACATGTTCATGCGCCAGATTTCCGAACAGGCCGGCATCCGCCAGCGCAAGATTGGCGAAGATGCAATGGCGGTGCTGCAGGCGAATGATTGGCCGGGCAACATCCGCCAGCTGCGCAACAACATCGAGCGTCTGATGATCCTCGCCCAGGGCGACAGCCCCGAATCGGCGATCACCGCCGAGATGCTGCCGCAGGATCTCTCCGACATGCTGCCAAAGGTGTCGGCGAGCAACGACACCCACATCATGACGCTGCCGCTGCGCGAAGCGCGCGAAATGTTCGAGCGGGATTACCTGATCGCCCAGATCAATCGGTTCGGTGGCAACATTTCCCGCACTGCTGAGTTCGTCGGCATGGAGCGGTCCGCTCTGCATCGCAAACTGAAATCGCTTGGCGTATAACCGAGGCAAACGAGTCCGGTCTTCCGATCGGGCGAGCGCAGGAAACACGCCATGAAGGTCATTATTTGCGGTGCGGGGCAAGTCGGCTACGGGATCGCGGAGCGGCTGTCGCAGGAAGACAACGACGTTGCCGTCATTGATACGTCCGCATCGCTTGTCACCCACATCACCGAGACGCTCGACGTGCGCGGCTATGTCGGTCATGGCGCCCATCCAGACGTGTTGGCGCGTGCGGGCGCCGACCAGGCCGACATGCTGATCGCAGTCACGCTCTACGACGAGATCAATATGACCGCCTGTCAGGTGGCACATTCCCTGTTCAATGTGCCGACCAAGATCGCCCGTATCCGATCGCAGAACTATCTGCTGCCGGAGTATTCGGACCTGTTCAGCCGAGACAATCTCCCGATCGACGTGACGATTTCGCCGGAGATCGAGGTCGGCAAGATGGTGCTCCGCCGCATTTCTTTTCCCGGAGCAACCGACATCGTCCGCTTCGCCGACGATCATATCGCCATGCTTGCCATCGAATGCATGGAGGACTGCCCGGTTGTCGATACGCCGCTCAACCAGTTGAGCGATTTGTTTCCTGACCTGATGGCAACCGTCTGTGCCATCTGGCGCAATGGCAAGCTATTGGTCGCACGCTCGCAGGACCATCTGCAGGTTGGCGATCTCGCCTATGTTATCTGCCAGAAGGATCATGCCCGCCGAACGCTTGGCCTTTTTGGCCACGAGGAGCAGGAAGCCGCTCGGATCGTCATTGCCGGCGGGGGCAATATTGGCCACTATGTGGCCCGCACCATCGGCCACATGTCGCCGAAGACACGGTTGAAGATCATCGAAAACGATCGCGACAGGGCGCTTTCGGTATCGGACCAGTTGCCCGATGCAATCGTGCTGCACGGGTCCGCGCTGGACCAGAACATCCTGCATCAGGCCGACATCCAGGATGCGGATCTGATGGTGACGCTGACAAACAACGATCAGACCAATATCCTCAGTGCCGCCATGGCGAAGCGCCTTGGCTGCAAGTCCGGAATGGCCCTGATCAACAGCCCGTCCTTCCACGACATCGCCGGCTCGATCGGCATCGACGCCTACATAAACCCGCGTGCCGTGACGATCTCGCGCGTCCTTCAGCATGTCCGCAAAGGCCGCATTCGCGCTGTCTATGCGGTGCAGAAGGGCAAGGCCGAGGTGATCGAGGCCGAAGCGCTGGAAACCTCGCCGCTCGTCGGCAAATCGTTTCGCGACCTTGAACTGCCTCCTGGCCTGCGCATCGGCGCAATTTACCGCGACAAGGCGGTTCTGCGCCCCAGTGGTGACACCCGCATCAAGGCCAAGGATCGCGTCGTGCTCTTTGCCGCTGCGGACGCCGTGCGGCATGTCGAGCAGCTTTTCCGCGTATCGATCCAGTATTTCTAGAGGTCACAGCCCCATGCCCCGGATTGCCTATGTCAATGGACGCTATCTTCCCCATTCGGAAGCGGCGGTCCACATCGAGGATCGCGGATACCAGTTTGCCGACGGTGTCTACGAGGTCTGCGAGATCCGTCATGGCGTGATTGTCGATCTGACCCGGCACCTTGACCGCCTCGACCGTTCCCTGTCGGAACTGCAAATGCAAAGCCCGATGAGCCGGGCGGCTCTCACCCAGGTCATCCGCGAAGTGGCTAGACGTAACCGGGTGAAGAATGGCTTGTTCTATCTTCAGGTGACACGTGGCGTCGCCCGCCGCGACCACGTCTTTCCCTCTGCCGACACGCAGCCGAGCCTGGTGATCACCGCCAAGATCACCGATCCATCGATTATAGCTAAGAAGAACGAAGTTGGCTTAAAGGCGATCACCCTACCAGACAATCGCTGGGACAGGGTCGATATCAAGACAGTCGGTCTGCTCCCCAATGCCATGGCGCGTCAGGCGGCCAAGGAGAAGGGTGCCCAGGAGGCCATCTACATCGATGCCCGCGGCATGGTGACGGAAGGGGCTGCCACCAATGTCTGGATCGTCGACCAAAATGGTGTGCTCGTCACCCGCCCAGCCGAACACGGCATATTGCGCGGCATTACGCGCACCGGCCTGATGGATGTGACGGAAAAACTGGGGATTGCGGTTGCGGAGCGGGAATTTTCCCGCGAGGAAATGCTGGCGGCCCGCGAAGTCTTCATTACCGCAGCCACCAGCATCTGCTTTCCGATCATCGAGATCGATGGCCAGACGATCGGCAATGGCCATCCCGGTGCCATGTCGGAGCGGATCCGATCCGCCTTTTTCGACGTTGCGGAAAAGACGGTGATTTGATACCACCTTGTTCCGGTGGAGGGGCGAGGGGACCTATTGCCCACCTTGCCAGCAAGAACAATAATCACACCGGTCGGAAAAGACCGGCAAGAAAGAAAGAAGCGGCGCCATGGCGGAACGTTCTCAGAATCTGCAGGATCTTTTCCTCAACACCGTTCGCAAACAGAAGATCTCGCTGACGATCTTCCTCATCAACGGCGTCAAGCTGACCGGTGTCGTCACGTCGTTTGACAACTTCTGCGTTCTGCTGCGTCGTGACGGACATTCCCAGCTGGTGTATAAGCACGCCATCTCGACCATCATGCCAGGCCAGCCGATGCAGATGTTCGAGAGCGAAGATAGCGCTTCCCAACAGGACTGAGATCATCACAAATCGCGACACCAAGAACGATTCGATCATCCCGGAGGACGAAAAGCCCCGGGATGACATGCGAGCCGTTGTCATCGTTCCCGTTCTCAAGCAGGGACGTCCTCAGCCTTTGCCCGAGGGAGCGCCACCGGCGCCAGGCCGCTCGAACGACGCACGGCTCGAAGAGGCCATCGGCCTTGCCCGCGCCATTGATCTGACCATCGTCCAGGGTCTGATCGTTGCGGTCAACCAACCGCGCCCGGCAACGCTGATGGGATCGGGCAAGATCGCCGAAGTGAAGGCGCTGCTCGACGAGTTCGATGCGGGTCTCGTCATTGTCGATCATCCGCTCACCCCGGTCCAGCAGCGCAATCTCGAGAAGGAATGGAACGCCAAGGTCATCGACCGCACGGGTCTGATCCTCGAGATCTTCGGCCGCCGCGCTTCCACCAAGGAAGGCACGCTCCAGGTCGAACTCGCGCATCTGAACTACCAGAAGGGCCGCCTCGTGCGATCCTGGACGCACCTTGAGCGCCAGCGCGGTGGTGCCGGCTTCATGGGTGGTCCGGGTGAAACCCAGATCGAAGCCGACCGGCGCATGTTGCAGGACAAGATCATCAAGCTCGAGCGCGAGCTCGAACAGGTGGTTCGCACCCGACAGCTTCACCGCGCCAAGCGCCGCAAGGTTCCCCATCCAATCGTCGCCTTGGTCGGTTATACCAACGCCGGCAAATCGACGCTGTTCAACCGCATTACCGGTGCGGGCGTTCTGGCTGAAGACATGCTGTTTGCCACGCTCGATCCGACGCTGCGCCGCATGAAGCTGCCGCATGGCCGGACCGTGATCATGTCCGACACCGTCGGTTTCATCTCTGACCTCCCGACCCATCTCGTCGCCGCCTTCCGTGCGACGCTCGAAGAGGTGCTCGAAGCCGATCTCATCCTGCATGTCCGCGACATGTCGGACCCCGACAACGGTGCCCAATCGGCGGACGTCCTGCGCATTCTCGACGATCTCGGCATCGATGAGAAGGAACGGTCGGAACGGATCATCGAGGTCTGGAACAAGATCGATCGTCTCGATCCAGACAATCATGATGGTCTGCTGCAAAAAGCCGCCGGGCGTGAGAATGTCCTGCCCGTCTCCGCGATCAGCGGGGAGGGCGTCGACACGCTGCTCGACGTGATCTCTGAGCGCCTTTCTGGTGTTCTGACGGAGGCAACGATCACAGTCCCGGCAGACAAACACGCCGTTATCTCCTGGCTCTATGAAAACGCCGTTGTCAGCAGTCGCGAAGACCACGAAGACGGCAGCGTCAGCCTCGACGTGCGTCTCACCGACCGTCAAGCCGATGAACTGGAGCGCAAGCTCGGTACCCGGAAGTCGGCCGAAAAAGAAGATTGGGAACGCTAACCCACAGGATGACCGTAAAACTTCGGCGCATTTCTTGATTCACGTCAAGGAATGCCGCGACCGCGTGTGTCAACTTTTGTTTACACACATGGGAGGTGGTCATGCGCGTCGTCTTCATCCATCCGAACTATCACTCCGGCGGCGCTGAGATCGCCGGCAACTGGCCGCCCGCATGGGTCGCCTATCTCGGCGGAGCACTGAAGTCGGCGGGCTTCACCGACATCCATTTCCTCGATGCCATGACCAACGACATGACGGAGGACCGGTTGCACGAGGAATTGCGCCGCCTGCAGCCTGATATGATCGGCTGCACCGCCATTACCCCGTCGATCTATATGGCCGAGCGCTGCCTGGAGATCGCAAAAGAGGTCTGCCCCCAGGCGCTCCGGGTCCTCGGCGGTATCCATGCCACCTTCATGTACCAGCAGGTCTTGACCGAGGCGCCCTATGTCGACGTCATCGTCCGTGGCGAAGGCGAGGAGATCATCGTCGATCTCGCCCGCGCCTTTGCCACCGGCAACTGGAAGGTGGCGAGGGCAGGGATCAGGGGGCTCGCCTATATCACCGATGACGGCAAGATCATCGCGACACCCGCGGCTCCTACGGTCAAGAATTTCGATGCTGTCGTGCCGGACTGGACGCTGCTCGAATGGGAGAAATACATCTACGTGCCGCTCGGTGTCCGGGTCGCCATCCCCAACATGGCGCGTGGCTGCCCGTTTACCTGCTCCTTCTGCTCGCAATGGAAGTTCTGGCGCGACTATCGCATCCGTGATCCGAAGAAGGTCGTCGATGAGATCGAAAAGCTGGTCAACGACCATCAGGTCGGCTTCTTCATCCTCGCTGATGAGGAACCCACCATCAATCGCAAGAAGTTCATCGCCTTCTGCGAGGAACTGATCACCCGTGGGCTGCCGGCCAAGGTCAAATGGGGCATCAACACCCGCGTCACCGACATCATCAGAGACGAGGAATATCTGGCGCTCTATCGCAAGGCCGGCCTCGTGCATGTCTCGCTCGGCACGGAAGCCGCCGCCCAGCTGAAACTCGACCGCTTCAACAAGGAAACCAAGGTCGCCGAGAACAAGAAGGCGATCCGCCTGCTCCGTGAAGCCGACATTTTCACAGAGGCGCAGTTCATCGTCGGGCTGGAAAACGAGACGGCGGAGACGCTGGAAGAGACCTATCGGATGGCGCGCGACTGGAACCCGGATCTCGCCAACTGGGCCATGTACACGCCCTGGCCCTTCTCGCCGCTTTTTCAGGAACTGGGCGACAAGGTCGAGATCTTCGATTTCTCGAAATACAACTTCTTAACACCGATCATGAAGCCCGAAGCCATGGACCGCGCCGAACTGCTCGACCGCGTCATGAACAATTACCGCCGCTTCTACATGATCAAGGCGCTCTTCCATTACCCTTGGCGCGGCAAGGGTTTTCGTCGCCGTTACCTGCTGGGCTGCCTCAAGGCATTCCTCAAGGCAGGCTTCGAGCGTAAGTTCTATGACCTCGGCAAGCACAACTACTGGGGCCCGCAATCCAAGGACAAGGTCGATTTCGGTTTCGACATGAGCCGCAAAATTGCGCCTGCCCAGCTCGACGATTGGCAGGCTGCCGCCGATCGTGCAAGTCAGGCGAAGGCAAGAAGAGCAGGCGCTGCGCAGCCGGTGCTCGCCTGCGGTGGCGGAGCCGAGAGCCATGATGCCCGCCTCTGAGACGTGGGTTGGTCTGGCCGAGACAGAAAACGAAGATGCGGTTCTGTCTCCAGCGGCTCTGCAGACGCCCTCTGCGACAGAGTCGGGTTCGCCGGCAGTGACCGCGAGGATCGGACCGAATGCCCTCGTTCAGACGGGGCAGGCGCTGTCAGCCCTCTTCGGTGAGACCACGGCGCGCGCCCTGTTTGAGCGCGCCGGTCTAATAGATCGCTACACGGCCGCGCCGCGTGTCATGCTTGATGAGGCCGAACCGCGTCGGCTTTTCAACGTCCTTTGCGAGGACCTTTCTCCCGTCGATTCAGTCCAGGTGCTTGCCGATGCCGGCCACCGTACCGGTCACTACCTTCTCACGAATCGCATCCCCAAGCCGGCCCGTTGGCTGTTGCCGCGCCTGCCGCTGGGTCTCTCGACACGGATCCTCGTTCGCGCCATCGCCGCCCATTCCTGGACCTTTGCGGGAAGTGGGCGGTTCCGCGGCCACGTGGAGGCTTGGCGGCGGCCCGTCGTCCGACTCGTAATCTGGTCAAACCCGCTCGCAACGCCCGGCTGCCCGTGGCACGGTGCCGTCTTCGAGCGGCTCTTTGCCACCCTGACCGCCAGCCACGTCACCGTATCGCACCCTCGCTGCTCGGCACGCGGTGACGACTGCTGTGAATGGACGATCACACCTTCTGCCGGCCCCCTGCCGCGCGCGCGAAGCTGTCCGAGAGACGGAGCCGACCGACCGGATCGAGAAGATCGCCTGTGACCAGGGTCGAGATGATGGCCCGGATTCCAGGCAGCGTCGTTACCGGAGCGATCAGGTGGTCGCGCAGGGCAGGCAGGATCTGGCTGTCCGACTGATAGAACGGGGTCAGCACTCGGCTCAGGAACTGGTAGGTACCCACATGCAGTTGCCTTTGCCGCAGATGCCGGTAAATGGCGCTCGATATATCCTCCGCCCGCACCAGTGCTGAAGCGAGCGAGGCTGCATCGAGCAATGCCATGTTCGCTCCCTGGCCGAGCTGCGGGCTCGTCGCATGCCACGAATCACCGATCTTCAGCGCGTGACGTGCGATGACGGGTTGACGCGTCAGATGGCGGTAACGCGCATAGACGGGTTGGGCCACTGCCGCGAGGGACACTGCCTCGGGCCAAAGGCTGCCGACTTCCTCCAGCCAGGCATCCCGACCGGCTTTCTGCCATGCGGCAAAATCCGCAAGGCGCAGGCTCCAGAAAAAGGTCGCCATTTCGGGCGCTCCTTCTCGGGCGGTCCCGACCGGGAGTACACCGGCCATCCGGGAGGCGCGGTCGTAACGCTGTTCGAGCAGGTTGCCCCGAAACGATCCGGCTTCCTCGAAGGGCACGGTCGCCCAGAGCGCGCCGTAAGCAAGTTCAGTGTCGGGACGCGCTCCAAAGGGTGAATTCGCCCCCATGGCATCAATCACCAGATCGGCGTCTGGCAGCCGCCGGCCGCCGACTGTCACGAGATTCGGCCGCGCGCTGGTCTCGACCTCCGTGATTCGCGCCGATGCTTCGAAGTTGACCCCGGCTGCACGGGCGGCGTCAAAGAGGGCATCGAAGAGGGCCACGCGCTGGACCGCGATACCGCATTGACCTGATCGGTAGCGCACGTCGAGCACCGGCTTTCCGCCCTCCTTCAGGCGCCCCACCATGCGCTCGATGCGACGCCCACGCGCGGCGACCGGGGCGAGCAGTCCGAAGGCATCAAGAACCTGAGCGCCCGTCGGCTGCAGAACGAATCCCGAACCCACGGGTCGGGGCTCGTCCATCTGATCATAGACGGTCACCCGTGCCCCGCGACGAGCAAGAATAGTGCCGAGGAGAAGTCCGCCGATCCCGGCTCCGGCAATGGCGACTTCAAGCTTGTCCAGCCGCATCGCCGTTCAACCGATCTGCCGTTCGATCACTTTGGCAGCTTGCCAAAGCTCCTCCATCCGCTCCAGGTCAGCATCGCGCAAATTCTCATCATTTGCCTCAAGTTCCATCTCGATATACCTGAATCGATTTCGAAACTTTGTATTCGTCCCGCGCAGCGCCTGCTCTGGTTCTGCGCCCACATGCCGCCCGATGTTCACCAATGCGAAGATCAGATCGCCCAGCTCATCCTTCACCTTCTCTGGCCTGTTTTCAGCCAGCGCCTCGCGCAATTCGCCGATTTCTTCCTCGATCTTGTCGAGGATCGGGGCCGCTTCCGACCAGTCGAAGCCGACCTTGGCGGCCCGCTCCTGCAGTTTCAGCGCCTCGGTGAGCGCCGGGAAAGACCTCTGGACGGAGCCGAGATAGCCGTTATCCGGATCTGCCGCCAATCCACGTGCAGCGCGGCGGGCGACCCGTTCCGCCTTTTCCTCCTGCTTGATCTTGTCCCACTGCGCTTTCACTGCCTCGGGCGTATCGGCATCGGAGCGCGCAAAGACATGCGGATGCCGACGGATCATTTTTCGCGTGATCGCCTCGACCACGTCGCCAAAACTGAACTGTCCTGCCTCTTCAGCAATCCGGGCGTGAAACACGACCTGCAGCAGCAGGTCGCCGAGTTCTTCACACAGATCGTCCGGATCCTGCCGCTCGATCGCATCAGCCACTTCATAGGCCTCTTCGATCGTATAGGGCTTGATCGTCTCGAAGGTCTGGACAATGTCCCAGGGGCAGCCGGTCTCGGGTTGGCGAAGTGCCGCCATGATTTCGAGCAGGCGGGAAATGTCCTGTGAAGCTTCCATTGAAGTGCTTTCGTTTATTCGGGTGCGCGATGGCAGACCGCCTCGATGCGGCGTCCATCCGGATCGATGACGAACGCCGCATAATAATTAGGGTGATATCGAGGACGCAGGCCAGGCGCCCCATCGTCCGTTCCGCCATGGATGAGAGCCGCAGCATGGAATGCATCGACGGCAGCCCTTGATGGGGCCGAGAACGCGTAGTGAGTCTTCGGATTGTCGGTGACCGAGCCATGCTCCACCAGATTGACGTAAAAGTCATCCTGACCATCTACGGCCCAGCCGGCGGAAACATCGGTAACCGCCACCTCCACCGCACCCAGGGGCGCGAGAGCGGCCGTGTAGAAGCAACGTGCCCTTCCAAGATCGGTTGTCGCGAGAGAGATGTGGTCGATCATCGGCATGCGCAGAAATCCTCGATTGCAGAACTGCCCGGAGACGCCGCTGGCTCAGTTGAGCGGAATGGCGTTGTCGTCCTTGGAGGACTGATAGGCTTCGGACAGCCGTTCATATGCCGCCTTGATGCGGCTCACCTGTTCGAAGAGCGCCGGCCGCTCGTCGTCGCTGGCCGATGCCACCATCTCGATCATCGCGTGGCTGAGCCAAAAGGCGTTCTGGCGTCGGTAACCGCCCGGCTCCAACCCGAAAACCTCTTTGAGGATCTTCAGGTCATGCGGGATCGCGAAGGCATCACGGCTGTCTTCGTGACTGAAGAAATAGTAAAAATTGTCGAAGCCTGCCCAGGTGATCGCCGACATGCACATGGTGCAGGGTTCATGCGTCGAGAGGAAAATCAGGTCCTTTGTGTCCGGCCGCACCCCGAGCTCATAGAACCTCTTCAGCGTATGGACCTCGCCGTGCCACAGCGGATTTTCCAGCTCATTGTTGGTTTCGGCCATGACCAGAGACAGGTCTGACTTGCGCAGGACGGCGGCACCGAACACCTTGTTGCCGGCAGCCACGCCCTTGGCCGTGAGCGGGAGGATGTCGTGCTCGATGACGTCGAGCAGTCGGCGGGTGATTTCTATTGTGGTCACGTGATGCTCCGGGTCCAGGATGCCTCGACACTAACGCCTGCGCGACGGTCACCGAAGCAAAATGATTGGCCGTCTCGAAGTTTTTCCACATCGCGCAGCATCACTTCACAACACAGCGGCCCCGGGTGCGCTGCGGTGAGTTTTGCTCGCCAAAACGGGATGCCTAGGAAAGAAATACGCTCGCACAGAGGGTAGGGGATTTCTGTTTCTTCAATGGCTGGCCTATAAAGGCCATTATGCGTCCCACTGGAATTTGGGCAGTCATGGCAGATAACGAGAAACAGCTTTCGGTTTTCCCGGCTTTCTTCAAGGTCGAGAATGCAGTCGTCGCCGTATTCGGCGAGGGCGACGAAGCCTATGCCAAGGCCCGCCTCTTGAGGAATACGGAGGCCCGCATCGTCGCCTATGCGGTTCATCCGGAGCCCGACTATGCGGCGTTCCTCGCGAGCCAGCGCATCGATCAGGTTGCGCGTCCTTTCGAGCCTTCCCAGGTGCAGGGCGCCCGTCTCGTTTTTGCCGCGACCGGCGATGCTGCACTCGACAGGGCGATTGTTTCAGCCGCACGGGAAGCGCGCATCCCGGCCAATGCCGTCGATCAGCCGGAGTGGTGCGACTTCTACACGCCGGCCCTGGTGAATCGTGCGCCGATTGCGGTCGCGATCGGGACCGAAGGTGTCGGCCCGGTGCTGGCACAGATGATCAGGGCGGATGTGGATCGGCTGCTTCCGCGTTCGCTCGGCAAGCTTGGACGTCTCGCCAACTCCTATCGCCGCGCCGTGGACCGCCTCGTACCGCGCGGCGCGCCACGACGCCTCTTCTGGCGCGATTTCTTCAAGGGCAAGGTGGCCGATCACGTCGAATCGGACGAGATCAGCCTGGCCCGCCGCGAGGCAACGCGACTTTTGAAGGGTGTGGCTGCAGATCGGCTTGAAGGCCGTATCTTCCTGGTCGGGGCAGGCCCCGGCGCCGAAGATCTGCTGACGCTTCGCGCCCATCGTCTGATGATGGAATGCGATGCCATCGTTTACGATGCGCTTGTCCCGCGCGAGGTGGTCGACATGGGACGACGTGATGCCGAGCGCATTCCGGTCGGAAAGCGCAAGGGCTGCCATTCGAAGTCGCAATCTGAGATCAACAACCTGCTGGTGGAGCTCGGTCGGCAAGGGAAGCGGGTGGTTCGCCTGAAGTCTGGTGACCCACTGATCTTCGGCCGGGCGGGCGAAGAAATGGCGGCGCTTCGCGACGCGGGTATATCTTACGAGATAGTGCCCGGCGTCACCTCGGCGCTCGCCGCCGCCGCAGATTTCGAGCTGCCTTTGACCTTGCGCGGCGTCTCGTCATCACTGGTATTCACCACAGGCCACGATCTGCAGGGCAACGTTCTGCCGGACTGGGCACGCCTGGCGCTGTCCGGCACCACCGTCGCCGTATACATGGGCCGCACCGTCGCCGCTTCCGTCGCAGAGCGCCTTATGCAGGGCGGGCTGGCGGAGGATACGACGGTCGCCGTCGTCGAGAATGCCGGCCGCCGCGATAGTCGTCTGCTGCACGGCACGCTGAAGGAACTCCCGGGTCTGGAGGCTCGCGAAGAGCTCACCGGTCCGGTCATGGTAATTATCGGCGACGCTGTCGCCGGCGCCGATTTCAGCCGTTCCGAGCCGCTCGGGCTCAGGCTGCCGGCTGAACTGGAAACTGCGAGGAACTAACCATGGTTGATCACGTCTTGACTGCCAACCGACTGACCGATGGCATCGCCGTGTGGCTGGATGCCAATGGCCAGTGGACTGAGCGCCTGCAGGACGCCATTGTGGCGCGCCACGCCGAAGCGGTTGCTGCTCTCGAAGCGGCCGGTAAACAGGCATTCGCCAGCAATCTCGTGGTCGATGTCAACGTCATCGAGGTCGAGGAAAAGGAAGGCCGGCTGCGCCCCTTGCGCCTTCGCGAGCGCATCCGTGCCGAAGGACCGACCATTGCATATGCGGAAGGGCACGGTTATGCCGATCCCGCATTTATCGCCGCCTGAGGCTTGAGGTAACAGATGTATCGTTATGACGAATTCGACCACGCCTTCGTATCGGCGCGCGTAGAACAGTTCCGCGACCAGGTCGCCCGCCGCCTCTCCGGCGAACTGGCGGAGGACGCCTTCAAGCCGCTGCGCCTGATGAACGGTGTCTATCTGCAGCTGCACGCCTATATGCTGCGCGTCGCGATCCCATATGGCACCCTGAATTCCAAGCAGATGCGCATGCTGGCCCACGTCGCGCGCAAGTATGACCGGGGTTACGGCCATTTCACCACGCGCCAGAACATCCAGTACAACTGGCCGAAGCTCTCCGACACGCCGGATATTCTGAAAGATCTGGCAAGCGTCGAGATGCACGCCATTCAGACATCCGGCAACTGCATCCGCAATGTCACCGCAGACCATTTCGCGGGCGCCGCTGCCGATGAGGTGGCTGATCCGCGACCCTATGCCGAGATCCTGCGCCAGTGGTCGTCGCTGCATCCCGAGTTTTCGTTTCTGCCGCGCAAGTTCAAGATCGCTGTCACCGGCGCGCCGAGTGACCGCGCCGCGATCCAGGTGCATGACATCGGCCTGCATCTGAAGAAGAACGAAGCGGGCGAGCTCGGCTTTGCCGTTTATGTCGGCGGTGGTCAGGGCCGCACGCCGCTGATTGCCAAAAAGGTGCGCGACTTCCTGCCGGAGGCCGACCTCTTGACCTACATCACGGCGATTGTGCGCGTGTACAATCTGCACGGTCGTCGCGACAACAAGTACAAGGCCAGAATCAAGATCCTCGTGCACGAGACCGGCGTCGAGGAACTGACGCGGCAGTTCGAAGCGGAGTTCGATCAGATCCGTGATAGCGAGTTGAAGCTGCCGGAAACCGACATTCGGGCGATCGCAAACTACTTTGCCCCGCCGGCGCTCCCTGACCGCGCCGATGGCTGGGAAGCGGTCGCCCGCGCCAAGAAAGCCGATCCGGCATTTTCGACCTGGGTCAACCAGAACGTCAAGCCGCACCGGCATCCGGATTACGGCATGGTGACGATCTCGTTGAAGCCGATCGGCGGCACGCCGGGCGACGCAACGGACGCCCAGATGGATCTTGTCGCCGACCTCGCCGAACGCTTTGCCTTTGACGAAATCCGCGTGAGCCACGAGCAGAACCTCATTCTGCCGCATGTGGCCATGGGTGATCTCTACACCCTATACCAGTCTTTAGAGAAGGCGGGGCTTGCTACGGCCAACTCCAACCTGATCACCGACATGATCGCATGTCCCGGGCTCGACTACTGCGCTCTGGCCAATGCCCGCTCGATCCCTGTTGCGCAGGCGATCTCCGAGCGTTTCGGATCGCAGGCCCGTCAGGAAGAGATCGGCGAGTTGAAGATCAAGATCTCCGGCTGCATCAATGCCTGCGGCCATCACCATGTCGGGCATATCGGCCTGCTGGGGGTCGAGAAGAAAGGTGCCGAACTCTACCAGATCACGCTTGGTGGTTCCGGTGACGAGAATTCGTCGATCGGCGAAATCATCGGCCGCGGCTTCGAGCCGGAAAAGGTCACTGATGCGGTGGAGACGATCGTCGACACTTATCTCGGCCTGCGGCTCGATCCGAAAGAAACCTTCCTGGAAGCCTATCGTCGCGTCGGTCCCAAGCCGTTCAAGGACGCGCTCTACGGCAACGCCGTCCAAGCCGCCTGAGGATCGAGAGACAACATGACCAAGATCTGGAAAGAAACCGGCTTCGTCGAAGGCGATAGCTGGGTCATCGAGACCGAAGAGGTGAAGGCAGCCGAGGGGCAGAAGCCCGTGCTCGGACTTGACGCCTTCCTCAACGCGGTGGCGGAAACGAACGACGTTGGCCTCGGCGTTCTGATCGCTCCGGCCGACGACGTCCGCAAACTTGAGCCTCATCTGGCGCGCATTGATCTGATTGCCGTTGCCTTCCCGGCTTTCAACGATGGCCGCGGCTTCAGCCACGCGACGTTGCTCAGGGAGCGCCTCGGATACAAAGGCGAGATCCGCGCCGTTGGTGACGTTTTGATCGACCAGGTGCCGCTTATGCTCCGGACTGGCTTCGATAGTTTTTCGGTCTCGAATGCGGTCGCCCAGCGCCGCCTCGCTGAAAGCTGTCTGACGGGCGTGGCCCAGCGTTATCAACCGACGGCCAGGGCGTCCGGGACCACTGGCGGGTTCAGCTGGCGTCGCATCGGCTCGACAGGCGCCTGAGAGTGTAAATCGACACACTGGAGGCGGCATTTGACCCTGGTCAATGTTGCCGCTTTCGATTTGATGGATATATCGGCTGCAGAATCTGCAGGCCGGCTGAATTGTGGAATGGGAAAGTCTGGATTATAGGCTGATCCCGATCGCCAAACGATAGGACCGACAGCCTATGAATGCTCCCGTAAAGACCGACAATGCCGAACTGATCGTGCCCGAAGGCGTGTTTGCCGAGACGGTGCTGAGCGTGACGCATTATACCGACCGCCTGTTTCGCTTCCGCATGACCCGTCCGGCCGGCTTCCGCTTTCGCTCGGGGGAGTTCGCCATGATCGGCCTCATGGTCGAGGGCAAGCCGATCTACCGCGCCTATTCGATCGCCAGCCCCTCCTGGGACGAGGAGCTCGAATTCTTCTCGATCAAGGTTCCGGATGGGCCGCTCACCCAGCACCTGCAGCGAATCCAGCCGGGTGACAAGGTGCTGATGCGCAAGAAGCCGACCGGCACGCTGGTGCTTGATGCGCTGACCCCGGGCAAGCGCCTCTACATGTTCTCGACCGGCACCGGCATCGCGCCGTTTGCGAGCCTGATCCGCGACCCGGAAACCTATGAGAAGTTCGAGGAGGTCATCCTCACCCATACCTGCCGCGACGTCGCCGAACTGAAATACGGCTTCGATCTGGTCGACGAGATCAAGAACCACGAGTTTCTCGCCGAACTGGTGGGGGACAAGCTGAAGCATTATGCGACGGTGACGCGCGAGGATTATCCCTTCAAGGGCCGCATCACCGACCTGATCGAGAACGGCAAGCTCTTCACTGATCTCGGCGTTCCCCCGCTTGATCCGGCAGTCGACCGCGGCATGATCTGCGGCTCGACCGCGATGCTGAAGGACACCAAGGAACTCCTGGAAAAGGCCGGCCTCACCGAAGGCGCCAACAACAAGCCAGCGGAATTCGTCATCGAGCGGGCGTTCGTCGGGTAAGCTGCAGTAAATCTTGAAAGTTGAGAACGCCCGGTGTTGAACCGGGCGTTTGCGTTTCTGGAGTTTCGTCAGAAGCGCGCGCGCTTATTCGTGCCTGAGCGCATCGATCGGGTTCAGTTGCGCAGCGCGCCTTGCCGGGAAATAGCCGAAGATCATGCCGATTGCGGCGGAAAAGGCGAAGGCCAGCAGGATGATCGAGGGGCTGGCCGCGAAGGGCACGCCGAGCAGGGTGACTGTGCCATAGGCAATGGCAAGCCCCAGTGCGATGCCGACGATTCCCCCGAAAACCGACAGGGTCACCGCCTCGACAAGGAACTGCATCAGCACCTGGCTTTCGACGGCGCCAATCGCAAGCCTGATGCCGATCTCGCGCGTCCGCTCGGTCACCGATACCAGCATGATGTTCATGATCCCGATGCCGCCGACCAGCAGCGACACGGCTGCGACGGCGCTCAACAGCCCGGTCATCAGCGTCGTCGTGCCGGTGAGCGTCGCCGCCATCTGCGTCATGTCGTTCACCGAGAAATCGTCCTCGCGGCCCGACGCGATCTTGCGCCTTTCGCGCAGCAAGCGCTCGACATCCGACTGCACCTTCGAAGTCGAGACGCCATCTTTGGCCGAGAGCATGATACTGGAGACATCCGTCGAGCCGCCGATGCGCCGCTGGAACACCTTGAGAGGCATCATCACGACATCATCCTGATCGTTGCCCATGCCGCTCTGTCCCTTCTTGCCCAGAACCCCGACAATCTGGCAGGCGACGGTCCCGACGCGGATTGACTGTTCCAGCGCCGGCGTCGAGCCGAAGAGCTTGGCCCGAACGGTTTCCCCGATCAGGCAGACAGCCTGTCCGCCGCGTTCCTCAGAGGTCAGAAATGTGCGGCCGCTGGCCAGTGTCCAGTCCTGTGCCACAAGATAGTCGGCCCCGCTGCCGATGATCGTGGTCGACCGGCTCTGCCCGCCGAAGATAACGGTTTGTGTCGACTGGTTGACCGCAGCCACGGCCCTCAATCCGCCGATCTGGTCCCGGATTGCCTCGACGTCGCGGATGGTGAACTTCTTCGCATCGGTCGAGGCGCGGCCGGGACCGAACTGTCCAGGACGTACGAAGAGAAGATTTGTGCCGAGTTTCGAGATTTCGGCGGACACCTGCGCCGTCGTCCCATTGCCGATCGTGACCATGGCAATGACGGCAGCGACACCGATGACGACGCCGAGAACGGTGAGGAAGGAACGCAAGAGATTGCGGCTGATGGCACGAAGCGCAAGCTTGATGGTCTCAGTGAACATCGGCAGTCCCTTCCGCAGTCGCCGCGCTACCGTCGGATAATGCCGCGTTCAGACTGTCCGACTGGATCTGCCCGTCGACAAAACGCAGGTTTCGCTTGGCGTAAGCTGCAATGTCGTCCTCGTGCGTGACCATGATGACGGTAATCCCCAGGTCGCGGTTGAGCGAGGTGATCAGGTCCATGATCTCGCGGCTGGTTTTTGTATCGAGATTGCCGGTCGGTTCGTCGGCGAGAAGCACGGCCGGACTGGTCACGATGGCGCGCGCTATGGCCACACGCTGCTGCTGCCCTCCGGAGAGTTCCTGCGACGTATGGTTCTCGCGCCCGCTGAGCCCCACCTGCCCGAGGGCCCGCATCGCTCGCTGGCGCCGTTCTCGGCTGTCCATGCCACGATAGATCAGGGGCAGCTCGACATTTTCGACCGCAGAGGTCCGCGCCAGCAGGTTGAAGCCCTGAAAGACAAAGCCCAGCATATGCCGCCTGAGGAGCGTATACTGCGCCCGATCAAAGCCGGTCGTATCGATCCCTTGAAACAGATAGTGCCCGGAACTCGGCACATCGAGGCAACCGAGGATGTTCATCGCGGTGGACTTGCCCGAGCCGGACGGCCCCATGATGGCGACGAACTCCTGCGCTTCAATCTGCAGATCGATCTGTTTTAGCGCATGGATTGTCGCTTCGCCCTGGCCATAGGTGCGCGAGATCCGCCGAAATTCGAGGAGTGGGGCAGGGGTCATGAGCCGCCTCAGCTGGTTTGCGTGACGGAATCAGTGATCACCAGATCACCCTCCTTCAACTCGCCGCGCTCGAGCACCGTGTTCTGCCCGTCACTGGCACCGACCTCCACATTGACGGCAACCGGCTCGCCATTGCGCAATACCCATATCGTCCGCTCGCTGCCGCTTGGCTCGGGCGCGCTGATGGGCTTCTCGCGAGGCGGGCGAAACAGGCTGAAGATGCCGCCACCGCCTTGCGACTTTTCGGTTGCAGCGGTCATTTGTGGCGGCGTGAAGCGCAGCGCCGCGTTTGGCACCAGAAGGGCATTCTTGATCGATCGCACCACGATGTCGGCCGTCGCCGTCATGCCTTGGCGCAGCAGCAGGTCGTCGTTGCGCACCGACAGGATGCCCTTGTAGGTCACCACGTCGTTGACGGTCTCCGACGCATAGCGCACGTCGGTAATCTTGGCGGGAAAACGCTTGTCGGGGAAGGAGTCGACCGTGAAGCTTGCGTCTTGCCCGACGGCAATCTGACCCACATCGGCCTCGTCGATGGACACCTGCAACTCCATCTGGCGAAGGTCGCCAGCCAGCGTAAACAGGGTCGGGGCTTCCAGCGAGGCGGCTACCGTCGCCCCGCTGTCGACATCACGAGACAGGACGATGCCATCGATGGGAGATACGATCGTCGCCTTGCGCAGCGACAGTTTCGCCTGTTCGAGATCCGCCTCCGCCGCCGTCACATTGGCCTCGGCGCTCGCGCGAGTTGCCTGGGCCGCCTGATAACTGAAAACCGCCGAATCAAGATCCTGCTGCGTGGAGACACGGCTGCCGACCAGTGTCGTCAACCGATTGACGGTCGCCTGCGCCGACAATTCGTCAGCCTTGGCCTTGGCGACATTGGCGTGAGCTGCAGCAAGGGCCGCCTCCTTGCTCTTCAGTTCGGCGTTGAGCTTCTCGGTGTCGAGCCGCGCCAGCACGTCACCTTTCTTCACCACGCTGTTATAATCCGCCAGCACATCGCGCACGGTGCCCGATTGTTCGCTCGACACGTCCACCTGCACCGTCGGCTCCACGGACCCGGTCGCTGTGACAAGGACCGTAAGGTCGCCGGCTTTTACAGCGGCCGTGCTGTAGCTATACGTGACCGACTTGCTCGTCAGAAGATAACCGCCGTAACCCGCACCGAGGAGAAAGGCGAGGATCAAGAGCCGCATTCCCCAACTCGATTTGCGCTTGCCGGTCTGGGCGAGCAGACCGCGCAGTGCGTCGGTGTCGGGGGAGGTTTGAGGATCGCTCTTGTTGCTGTCGGTGGTCACGCCGGCCTCGCTGAAATGATGTCGGTGGGACAATGGCTGAACGGCCTTGCCCCGCAATTGATCCGGGTCAAGCCTTTGTAATCCCCGGTCCCGCAGCCATAACCGCTTTGGCCTCAACTCCCCAGTGAAAGATTGGTAAGGTTATCGCGATAGCCGGGTAAAGGCTCAGGGAGCGTGCCGCGCGTCATCAAAAGTTTACCGTCAGGCTTGATGACGCAAGCGCAGAAGCCGCAGCACACCATGGGCCAAGACCACTCCAAAAACTGCGCCGAGCGCCTTGATGATGGCGTCAGGCAAGGCCGGATGCCGGCTGGGCGAGAAAAACTGCAGCGACTCAATCGAAAAGGCCGCCAGCACGAGAAAGAGACAAATGGTCAGCCATCGACGCGGATGAGCGAGACCAAAGGCCATACCCAGAACTGTAAAGGCGAGCGCTCGATCAGCATCGGCAGGCATCGCCATATGCGGTCGAAACCCAATCGGCACAACCGTGGCTGCAATGCATAGGCCGAGCAAAACCCAGGCGATGATCCGCAAATATTGTGTCCGCATCCGCGGGTCTTACCGGCGCAGCCCGTCCTTGGCAACAGCGTGTCATGGCGGTCGCGTTCTTGTGATGTGCGCTGCAGCATCAAGCACCACTAAGGACAAGTGGGGCTAGCACTTTCCCAATCGCCGTTCGAGGCGCTCCTACCCTAATTGTCGCTTTCTTCCTGTTTTGCGCCGGCACTCTTGCCGTCAGAGCTCTTAGAACGCTCCTCAAACCGGTCGGCGCCCTTCGCTAGGTCACGCCCCATCGAGGCCTCCGTTTTGCGCTCGTCCGCTTCTGCGCTCTTTTGAAGACCTTCTGCGGCATCCTCGCCGACTTTGGTCTCTGCGTTTTCGATTCCCATGTCTGCTTCCTCCGTTAATCATTTTCAACGAGTGCGGGCAGGGGAGGTTCCCAGGAATTGAGAACTAGGGACGGGCTGAAATGCGCGTCAGGTTCAATTGCAGGAAATTCGTCGGGATCGCACCACGTCAGCCCAATGGTAACCACCGGGGTTCACCAGTCGCGTCGATAACGGCGCGACACGCCGAACCCGGCGATGGCATGTTCCGTGTGCTGCAAAAGGGTCAGCAAGGCGAAAAAAGCCGTAACGCTGCAAATCTTTCACGGCTTCTTGCGATGGTTCACCATTGAAATCGTTGAGAGTTCGGTGGTGAGAGCGCAGGGATTCGAACCCTGGACCTACTGATTAAAAGTCAGTTGCTCTACCGGCTGAGCTACGCTCTCCCAAGCGGCTTGGCGCCGCCTTCAGAAGTGCGCGGAACATAGGCAGGTGACCACACCGGGTCAACCGGAAAAATGCACCCTCCCGGGCAAAAATCTGCGTAATTGTCACAGGCTACACAAAGGTGATTGGCAAGCCAGGGGTCGCGGGATTACGTAGGGCCCGATCCGAGCCGCAGGAGCATTTGGTGTCCATTGCCGAAATATCCTTCTTGAGCGCCCTTTTTGCCGGGGCCCTCTCCTTCCTGTCGCCCTGTGTCCTGCCGTTGGTGCCGCCTTACCTCTGCTACATGGCTGGAATCTCGGTGGACCAGTTCCGAAGCGGTGCAGAGGCCGAAAACGCCGCCGCTCGCCGAACCGTATTTCTGACCTCGCTCGTGTTCACCCTGGGATTCGCGACGGTCTTCGTGGCGCTCGGTGCCGGCGCCTCCACCATCGGCGGTCTGTTGCGCCAGCACATGGATCTTCTGTCGAAAATCGGCGGCGTCATCATTATCATCATGGGTCTGAACTTCCTCGGCGTGTTCCGGCTCGGGCTTCTATCCTCGGAATATCGCTTCAATGGTGGCGGCAAGCCGGCGACCCTCTCCGGCGCCTATGTCATGGGCCTTGCCTTCGCCTTCGGCTGGACGCCCTGTATCGGGCCGGTCCTCGGCGCCATCCTCGGGGTTGCAGCGTCGAAGGATA